>JAGLMY010000359.1 GCA_023139775.1 bacterium | reverse complement strand
CACTTTTTGAGTATTATGCCCGCAAAGACAGTAAAAGGGGTTTTGCAGCAGAATCTGTTAGAAACAACGTTCCCTATTTATTTTTTAAGCTGTTGTTCTACAAAATGTTAAATGTGCGGTCATAATGCTAAACAAAGCTTCACTATTTCCTGAACATCTAATATGTTTACACTTCCATCTCCATTTACATCTGCTGATTTGCCCCACTCCTGTACTCCCAGTATATGGTTAACACAGGCCTGTATATCCTGGATGTTGATACGACCGTCAGCCGTAACATCACCCGGAATATTGTCTTGGATGAGAGTAAGCACCACGTTGTCGATCCGGTATTCATCCCCGGCCTGACCATATGTAACAAACCAAAACCTCAACCGGGCATCACTTACTGGTTCTGAAAATCCGGTGGTATCAAATTCCACTGAGCAAGACTTCCATAAAGTGTTAAGTTCAAACACCTGCTTCAGTCCATAATTCGTATAAGGGGCTTCATGTTTGTGCAGGGAAACAGATAAATCATTGCCGGTATTTGAATAAGCGTCAAAACTTAATCGATAGCCGGTATTAGGATTAAGGGCAATCCCGTACTGGTAGAGCTGAATATTGTCGCCTGACTGGGAAAGTGAAACCTTGGCTGAGTTACCACTCCCCCCGGAACCGGGCGCTGCAACTGAAAAATCAGCCTCTCCGCCTCCATAAAACGACCAGGAATTCGTTCCGGATTCAAAACCCGGATTTATAATGAGATTGTCGCCGGGAGGCGGCGTGGGAGTACTGGTTGGTGTGGGAGTTGGCGGTGGAGCGGTGTAATTATAGACTATTTGAATAGCCGGCCCGGGCCACATTATTTCTATTCCGTGATGAAGTGTGGTTGAGCTGAAGGTAATTGTGTTTTCACCTGTTTTAAGCTCTGAGATTGGAACTGTGATTTGGTCATAATGATAAAAATGATTTTTTCCATACTTCGGAGTCGTCCAGTTATTTATTTTTGTGTAAAAATCATTGCTTTCATCATTTCCATTCCACGTTTTAATATGCATAATTGCCGTGGCCGCATCAGATAAGCTTGGGATATTTACATTACTTGCTTTCACTTCTCCGGCACGAACCCAGAATTTTTGTTGAACATTGTAGGGTTTATAGAGTTTTACTGATTGCTGCCTGGAGAGTGTTATATTTTCAACCGGGGCTGTTTCATACCAATATCCCCCCGTATTTCTGATTCTGGCTTTTAGTTTTATTGTTCCCGGATTCTGATCAGGAACGCGTGTGGTATCCCATGTTATTTGAAAAGGGGAGCTGGTGTCGGTTCCTACATGATTGCTGATACCTATCTGCTCTTCCCATGATTGTCGGTGGTAATTGCTTTGCCAGTCAGCATACACACCATCTCCGTCAGTATCGTAGCCATCGTAGTACGCAAGAACGTCTACTCGGTCGGCATTACCTGAAACAGAGATTAATATTGTCGGGTTAGCGGAAATAGTTGAGTTTGAGACCGGATAAGTTATTTGTCCGGTGGTGTGCGGTTTGTCTGAATCATAATATATGCGCAAAACTATTCCGTACCACCCCCATTGCCCCCAGTCCCATCCATTAGGACCGGAAGTGCCTTCAAATACATTTTGGCCGGTTATTAAATTGTTTAATGGAATACTGATTTTATGATTTACCTGCTGAATATATTTGTTCCCCGGTGAAGGACAGGGGCCGATATTATGTAGTTCCGGTATGACAATCCAGTTATTGTTATTGAAGCGAAGCTTTTTATCGATAGTTCCTTCGTGTCCTCCCCAGAAATCCATTATAAGTTCGGCATTATCAGCTTCCTGTAAATCATCAAGCGCAATCTGCAATTTTGGATTTGGAAGAAAGGCTGCCGCTTCCGGAAATTTTACCAGATCCACGCCCGGATCAGTTACCCGCCAGTTATTTTTATCATTATTGAATGTGAATTCCTTATAGACAATGCCTGAATCCGGGGGCGGAGGGCTGCCGGCATTTCCGTTGATCCATAGATAAAGAGATTGATAGTCAGCCCAGCCGATATGGGCTATGTCTTTATCGCCGTCATGGTCAATATCCGAAACAAATAATCCATGGCTTTCATAACCGGCGCCGATTTGATGTTCTGTGAAACCACCGCTTCCATTATTTTCAAAGACAAACATTCTCTTAGCCATTTTGTGCTCTCCGAGAACAACATCAATGTCACCATCATTGTCCATGTCAACAGGTTCCATGCTTTGAAGCCCGTGATAGCCGTTTGCAACATAATTTCGCTGCCAATCGGGATTTTTGAACCAATAACAACTGGTGGGATAATCATCCGCCTCAGGATATGTTTCTTCGCTTACGATAATATCATTTTTGCCATCACCGTCAATATCGGCAATCGCAAATCTATCGGCAAATATTTCCGTATCACCCACATTATGTCCGGTCCAGTTGCCAAGACTTCCCGGGTTTTCATACCATTTTACATTTTTGGGACCACTAGTCAGGTCCAAATCACCATCGTTATCAATATCACCGACACCAACGCCATCGCTGCCTACCGTAGTTAGTCGAGTTAACGGCCAATTGTCGGCCGCAGGAGATGAAGGTATCTCAAGGGCATATATTCCAAGGGAGCTGTCATTCTCATTGCCGGCTTCAAATATAATTTCTTCTCTCCCGTTTCCGGTTAAGTCAGCTAGCCGCCATCCCTGCGGGTTTCTGTGCTGGGTCTCTATATTACGCGTGCTGTAATCCATTTTCCTTATTTCAATCCACTCTCCCTGGGCATTCACCTCAAACCAGTAAATATAGGGCAGAGCAAAAGCGATTACATCCGCATTATTATCCGCATCAATATTTAAGATCAAAGCGCCGTCAGCTTTAACTGGAAGCGCATGCATTTCCCAGTTATCTGTAATCGTTCCCGGGTTTGTATAGACGTATTTTCCGGACACTATGTCTTCCTGTCCATCTCCGGAAATATCACCCGCATAAATGCCAAAGTAGTTATACCAGTTCTTTCCGTCAGCATATTGTTCTCGGTTGTTGTCTACGATAAAAGACTGCCAATTACTGAATCCCAGAGTCTCCCTTTGTTGCAGCCACACATCCACTCGCGGAGCCTCCCAGTTATATGGCTTACCCAGTATATCCATATCGCCATCGCCGTCAAGATCAGCTACCCGGGACTCATGGTTGCCGAATCCTTCAGGAAGAGGTGTTTCCACGAAATTTCCCCTGCCATTGCCATAAAATACCAGCATTTTTGCGTCCTCATTGCCATCATTAAGCCGCATCTCAGCAAAGAATATGTCCAAATGACCATCACCGTTCACATCTGCTATCTGAACACTATGACCATGATCTACATCATTTTTCAATATATGTTTTATCCATTGAGATCCGTTCCATTCGTACCATGCCAGAAAACCCTCGAAATCTCCCGCACAGAATACCACCTCCGGCCGGCCCCAGGGAATCAGCTGACCGGCATCTACTCTGCCCTCAACTCCGCTGCGCGCGGATTCTATCGATTCAAACGTATAATTATTTGCGGATGTATGCTTGAACCAGCCGCCTCCGCCTAAGATATCAATTTTATTATCTAAATCGATATTCACCACTTTCATCCCTTCCCGGGGGAATTTGCCGGTTGAGATATTTACGGTTGTGTCACTTATCGTTAGGTAGGGCCATATTCCTTTTGGATTAACCGGGATTTCCGCAAGATACAATTTACTCGCAGTGGAAGAACGTCCCCACCAGACAAGCTCTATCTTTCCGTCGCCATCAAAATCTCCAAAAGCCTGATCGTGCTGATATTTTAGTCCATCATTCTTGATTGTATAGCGGCTCCATG
>JAGLMY010000358.1 GCA_023139775.1 bacterium | reverse complement strand
AATAATCTGCCTGTCTTTGGCAGCTGTCGAGAATCTAATACGGCAGTAATATCTTTCTTTAGCAAAAGGCTGAATTTGAACAAAACCAAGCTTCTTATCCCCTATACCCAATACGCGCCCTTTGATATGCTCATAGGCTCCGGCCCTAATCTCCGCAACCAAATGCGTATATGCCGGCAGTGAAACGCTGGTTATAATCCGCGCCATGATTTGCTTGGTAACTGTTGTGTCATTAAGATTAGCCAGCATTTGCATATGTTCGAGAATTTCCGCATATTTCCGCATTTTCGGGAGCTTCCATCCCAATCCATCCTCACCGTCATCCACCCGTTGCCGGAGATAATCATCAAATAGTTTATTTAAACTTTGAGGGTGCTCCCGCATACCTTGAATATGCCGCTTATCCAGCTGGTGCCCAGGTATATACTCGCTTATCAATTCAAGCATGTGATCAGAATCTTCTGCTTTTGCCAAGAAGCCCGTCATTTTATTAATAAACTTTTGTTTTTCATGCAAATAGCCGGCAACTGCACTCAAATACATCTCAGTACTCGAAAAAATATGAGGAGGACCGTAGTTTATGAGATGATCAAAGAATGCTTCCTGGACATGAAGAATAGGTTTTCCTTCAGTAACATGCAGTATTTTTGCTAAAGCATAATAATTTTGACTGCCAAGCGCATAATCACCGGCATGAATCAACACATCTGAAAAACCCTTGCTTTTAATAATATTCCGTATATCAATCCCTTGTTTAGCGAATTTTTGCTGGTAATAATAAGTCCAATCATCACCAGCGCTAAAGAGCGCGTGCAGCTTTTTGGAAAACACAGTTCTTTCATCCTGCAACAAGGTATGCAGCCGTTTTAAAACAGGTTTATTCCTGGTACCCTTAACCGTACCGCGCCCGCTTAAAAAGTCTCCCAAATTTCCTCTGTGACAGCTCACCATTTCGGAAATATCATACCCCAGGACAGCATCAGGTATAGCTGTGAACAATGGCGCAATTGTGCTTGTAGATTCCCGCACAGCAGCGGCCATACCCCACCACGGAACACCGGTTTCAACCAATTTACTATCGGCTAATTGATCCCATTTTTTTTGCGCTTGATAAATTACACTTGAATTTATCCCAACCAAGCTAAGTAGTTGCCCTGGTTCCAAGATTATGCCGCCGGCTTGCATAACCATCACAGGAAGATTATAGAGCAAGATAAAACTACTAAACACCACAGCCAGTCCTATTAAGTTTTTCACTTGCCATTGCTCTTGGTCTTTTCGCGCAGCTGTTTCACTTTGTGGGGTGCGGGAAAAATCAAAAGCTGAATTCCTTAAATAATGGATACCTATACCCAGCACAGCAGTAATTACCAAAATTGGAACCAGCCAGGCATTTGCCGTCCAGAAGCTTATAATCCCCACAGAACTAATAACCACAGCTTCCCACCAGAGATTACGCGCCAGAAATTCCTCAATTGGTTGTGTGATCTGATTGGCAATAAAATGGACTGCAAAGGAGCTGAACACGATCTCCGGCATGGATAAGGAGGTAAATAACAACGCTGAATTGACAACGGCAATAATAGCGGCCGGTATCCAGACGGATTTCGGAGGCGCGCGGCCTTTAAAAAGCATTTGCGCGAAATGGAGCAAAAAGAAAATCGGCC
>JAGLMY010000357.1 GCA_023139775.1 bacterium | reverse complement strand
ATATGTTAAAAGGGAAAATCAGAAAAATGTTAATGTTGGGAAATCGTCCTGTTCCGGTACATTTTAAAAGAAAGTTGAGTGTTTCTTCAGACAGCATTGCGTTGACAAGCGAGGTTCAGCTTAAAGGTAATGAAAAGTTTAATAGTTTATCCTTTGGAGATGAGTTCTTTGTCAGATATGTTCCTCAATCCCGATATTTTCAGGCACAGGAGCTGGATGTTTCCGGCGAGATGTTGGAATACGCTGCGTTGGAACAACTTAACAAAAGCGGAAGGATTGCAAAAGAGAGGATGATCCGATTATGAGTAAATTAGTTCATACAGGTTCGCTGGATATGGGATATGCCAGGGAAAGGACCACAAAAAAATCCTTGCGTTACCGTCTGTGGAGAAGGACGCATGAGGTATTGGAGGCGATTGATGAGTTTTGCTCAAATCCGCCACGGGATATAATAGATCTTGGGACTGCTGATGGCAGGATGCTTGATATGGTTCATCAAAAATATCCGGATACCCGTTGTGCCGGTGTGGAATATAATCAGGAGCTGGTTGATTTTGGGAAAACAAATTTTCCGGGATTGGATATCAGCCAGGGTGATATACAGTCACTTGACTATCCTGATAATTCTTTTGATGTGGTCATAGCAACTGCCGTGATAGAGCATCTACCAAACCCAGGCAAAGCCATGCGCGAGGTAAAAAGAGTATTAAGGGCCGGGGGACTTTTGGTCTTAACTGCTCCTGATCCCTTTTGGGAACATATAGCAACCATGGTTGGGCACTTAAAGGATGATCAGCATAATGAGGTCATGAATCTTGTTCAATTGCGTGATTTAGCGAAAACAAACGGTTTTGTGGTGTTAAAGTCGCAAAAATTCATGCTTTCACCTGTTGGAATGCCCTTTGAATTTGGTTTTGAAAAAATTATACGAAGTTTGCGCCTGAATTTTCTGATGGCCAATCAACTGCTTGTTGCACGATGCTGAAATTTAAAGTGTGGCGCTTTTTGGGCGTGGTGATTTTTGTATATATTCTGTACAAAATTGATTGGCCTCAAATGACAAGCGTGCTGAAAAGAATAAATCTGCAATGGATAATAATTGCCGCATTAATAAATATTCCTCACCTGTGGCTTAAATCAACCCGCTGGCAGTTTTTGCTTGCCGTGCAGAATAAAACCATAAGGAATAGAGAGGCTTTTCTGTTGTATATGAGCTCTCTTTATCTTGGAGTTGTAACCCCCGGCCGCTTAGGAGAATTCGCAAAGGCAATTTATCTTAGACAGGCGGGCATTACAACCATAAGTCACGGCTTTTCCAGCGTTCTTGTTGATCGTCTGTTTGATCTATATCTGCTTTTTTTGCTGGCCATGGCCGGGCTCGTTTTTTTAACTCCCTGGCCTGGATCGGATGCCTTCGGATGGGCAGGATTTGCAGGCGCAGTAATTGTTCCGCTAATCTTTTTGTTTTCGGGGAGGACGGAACAATTAATTTCATTACTTTACAAAAAAGTTTTAGCTTCTAAACTGCTTAAATTCGCAAAAGAGGGGGGTGAACAATTCGGGCAGGGTATGCGGGAGTTAATGACCTGCCGGATATATCGCGCCGGTTTGCTGACCTTGGTTGCCTGGTTGCTATTTTTTTTTCAATGCTTTCTTATCGCGAAGGCTCTTGAGCTTCCCATAACTTATATGGAAATTATCCTGGTTATGGCAATTACCAATATTTTTACTTTTTTGCCTATTTCAATTTCCGGACTGGGAACAAGAGAAGCCGCCCTTTGCTTTCTGTTACTTCCAAGAGGTATCAGTCTGGAATTGATACTCGCCTATTCCATGGGAGTTCTGGTTGTTTTTTTTGTTGCGGGCGGGTTGATGGGAGCAGTGGCGTGGTGTATGAGGCCGCTGGGGTTGGAAAATTTAAAGGGAAGTAGGAAATGATGATTTCTGAATGTGAATAAAGCTAATGATACGATTTGTTAAATCACATAAAAAGATTTTTGCGGACACCGCGAAGATTTTGACGGGCGAGGTCGTTGATAAGGGATTGCGGTTTTTAATCGTAATGATCATCGTTCGTATTCTGGATAAAGAAACTTATGGCATGTATGTTCTTTTATTCTCTGTAATGGAACTGACGGTTGGTTTTCTGGATTTCAATCTTTTTCAGGCGGTAGTCAGATATATAAACATAGTCAAAGAAAAAAAGGACAAATTAAAGATAATAATAAACTCATATCTGATAGAGTTTATTGCCGGGATTATCTCTTTTATTCTTTTATACATTGTAGTCGCTTTAGGAGTGGTCTTCAAATTAGTTCCCACTGCAAATCAGTTCTGGATGGTTATTTTTTTTATGGCAGTATATACATTTAGTTTTCCGCTCTTGAGAAATGGGCAAGCCGTTTTGCAGGCAACAAGCAGGTTTACTGTTTTGTCCGTTTACAAATGCTGCTCTTCTTTCATATTGGTAACATTGTTATCAATTCCCTTTTTAAACTTATTAGAAGTAGATTTGTCCTACATAATAGCTTCTCGTGCATTATCTGTCGCTATTATCTTTACTCTCGGTTTATTCTTGACGTACCATTTATTTTTTTCAAAACATGGCGGGGACGCGAGGAAGCTGTTGCGCTCGTATTTATCAAAGCAATGGCAGAAAAAACTGCTTTCGTTTAGCTTTTATCCCTTTATTCAGGGTTGTTTGTCTATCCTGTGGCGGAGAATTGATTTTTTTCTTTTGGCTTATTTTTTAACAGCGAGTGATGTGGGAGTTTTTCGTAATGGCATTTTATTAATACCAATGTTGGGAATGATCTTTTCTTCGTTTAGCTCGGTAATATTCCCAAAAATCGTAGGCAAATATGGCCGAGGTGAAGAGGAATCTCTGCGAAAAAACAATGAATTTTATATATCGGTGCTATTTACTATTTTGTTGCCAACAGTTGCGATCCTATCGTATTTTTCAGAGCTGATTATTCGAGTGGTTTTTACAGATAAATATATAGCATCGGCAGATGTATTCAAATATGC
>JAGLMY010000356.1 GCA_023139775.1 bacterium | reverse complement strand
TTGAATTCCCGCACATCATCGTAATTGTCATCAGGTTTAAGTAATTTCCTTCCTTCAATCCCAAAGGTTTTGGAAATACGCAAAGTTTTATTAGAAACAGTTTGATAGAGCTTAAGCATCTCATCCAGTTCATCGGGCGGCAGAAAATTCCAGTAGGCCACTTCCCCGCGCAGCGCTTTTTGCTCCGGATGATCAGCCAGCAGGCGGTCTTCGGCAGTATCCTGCATGCGCCGGTCAATACGGCCGATCCTCTGCATAAGGCGAACCGGATTCCAGTGCAGATCATAGTTAATCAGGCGGGTGGCATCCTGAAGATTTAAGCCCTCGGACAACACATCAGTGGAAATTAATATCCGTATTTCTTTGAGCCCTTCTTTGATAAGTTGGGCGCTGGACGAGCCATTATAGTAAGGAGCAAAACGTCGTATGACCTTACTCCGATCTCCCTTGACGCTGCTGTCGATCTCTTCAATACCTGTGATACCGGCTTTGATTAATTCCTCTTTGAGATAGCGGGCTGTGTCCTTAAATTCAGTAAATATAAGAACTTTTTCCTGTTTAAGTACAGCGTCATTTTTAAGCAAATGGATCAAGGCTGTTAGCTTCTTGTCCTGAGCGGGATTGAATCCCTTGAGTTCTTTTAAGAAGTCGGCAATTTGACTCATATCCAATAATGTTTCGGCAATGATCTCCTCTACCTTGAAATTCTGGCGTGAAAGTTTTTTTCTGTCCTCCAGCATCTCATCCGTAACAATATCCTCGTCATCGTCTTGATCATCTTCTTCGCCGGATAATTCCGGCTTATGATTATCTCCATAACGAATCAGCTCATTATGCTGCGACTTCCATCGTTCTATCAGGCCCTTTTCGTGTTCGCCTTCAGCATGAACTTTCAGCCAGGCCAGCAGTTTTCGAAGCAGGTTTTGACAGGACATTTCGAACGCTTTGATGGAACTTTCAAAACGTTTGAGAAACTGGATGCGGATCAAGGATACAACCTGCTTTTGCCGGCCTTCAGCCAGGGGATCAATTGACTGGTCATCGCCTTGGTAGTAGGCATAGGGATAATAGATGGGAAGGGAAAAGAGCGGTTTGCTTTTACTAAAAGAATCTTCCAGCATGTTTAACAACCGGCCGTAGGTCTTTTTAATCGAATAAGGCACTACTTTCGGAATACTGGCTTTGGGAAAGTGGATATTACAATTGTGCTCCTGTTCCAGGCTTTTTTTGACATAAGCCCGGCTGCGCTGGACTACCAATGCCTTGAATAATTCATCATGTCCCAAAACCTGTTCTGCTTCCTGTTCATTGGTATCCAGTATCTCGCCGTTGGTCTGCTTATCCCTGATTATGTTTTCAAGTTCTTTTTCCATGGAACGAAAATGGCCGGTCAATGAATAGATGCCTAATGCCTGAAAATATTCTTTCTGTTGGCGGGTAAATAACTCCATCATATGCTGGAGATCGGTTAGCCGGTTGTTGACCGGAGTGGCGGTCAGCATATAGACGCTTTTGTCGGCAATAATCTCATATAGTTTCCAATAGCGCGATTTCTTTTCATCCGGGTTTTCTCCCTTTAACCCGGTGTTGCGGAAATGGTGTGCCTCGTCAATTATGATGACATCTGCCCGTTCATACACACTTTGTAGTTTTTCCTGAAAATTTCCGCCCCGCATCAAGTCGGTGTGATTGAATACCTGCAGCTTACTGTAAGGGCCAAAAACGTGGGGTAAGCGGTCTTTTATTTCTCTTTCCCACACATCTTCACGCGCAGCTTTGGGGACAAAAAGCGCGACATTTTTCTTATCGTGCATAACCAGACGTTCGATCAGCATCAAGCCGATGAAAGTCTTGCCCAACCCGACTCCGTCACATAAAAACGCGCCATTATATTGAGCAGCCCGTTTGATAAGGCCATGGTAGCCTTCCTGCTGATAGGGGGAGAGAATGGGGTAGATTTTCGAAGCGCGGCGTTCCCATTCCGTGACAGTCATTTCATGCTCCCGGAAATACGCTTGCAACGCTTTGGCATACACGTCAAAAGGCGTATGATTTATTGTATGCCGTTCGATGGTTTGCAATACTTCAGAAGTTATATCCTCTGCTTCGTTCCAATGTTCCTCATACCATTCCTGGAGGACTTTGACAGGAGTGCCGGTGATACGGACATTAAGTTCAATGTTTTCAGTGATACCCGGCAAGGTAAAGTTGGAAGAACCGACTAAAGCGGAAGAACCGACAACATCCATGCGGGCATGGGTGATATACGCCTTGGCGTGAAATTTATCTTTGCGGTAAACCCGACATCTTATCTTGCCCGAGTGGATAGCTTCTGTGACAGCCTCCACACCGGTCAGAAAAGCGTTTTTCTCTTTCTCGCTTTCCAGACTCTGATCAAGCTTTTGTTTAATATTCTCCGCCAGTCCCTGTTCAAATGTCTGCCTGGTCCGTTGGGAATACTCGTCACCCATCAATATGCGGATGTGATCAACTTTTTGCCACTCATCTTGCAGCGCCAGCAGCGAACCAATCTCAAAATATCCGGTGGCAATGTCAAGACCTCTGGAAATCGGGCACCAGTCACGCAGATAGCGAAGAACTTTCCAGTCTTCATGGCTGTTGTCCACAATAAAAAGCTCACTGCCGGTTATACTGGTTCGATTCGGCATACACTGCCTCCCGATCGTTGATATCTTTAATGTTGGGTTTCACAACCGCACTTCTACTTTTAAAACAGCTAAATTGCATAAATATTATCGGTTTCATTTCCTCTTTATTTAATTTGAATAATAATGACCGGCTAATAAAGGACGGAACCACGGCATATTATAAGGCGTGGATTCAATTCCCGAGTGCAACGGGAAGCCGGTATCCTATCAGTTACGGAAGCGGTAAATCTGCTATTGACAATACGTACGAGATGCGGTACGTTTTAACTGAGGTGATAAAAATGACTACATTTACCGCCAGCCAGGCAAGAAGCAATTTATATCGTTTGTTGGATCAAACGGCTGCTTCCCATGAACCCATACAAATCAACGGCAAACGATCCAGGGCAGTACTGATTTCCGAGGAGGATTGGCGCGCGGTTCAAGCGACGCTGTATTTGCTTTCCGTGCCGGGTATGCGCGAATCCATTCGCCAGGGATTGAAAACACCGGTTAAGCGGTGCAGCCGGAAGCCTAAATGGTAGAATGGACTCTGCTTTTTACTGCGCAGGCACAAAAAGACGCGAAAAAGATATCCCGCAGCGGTCTCCGTTCCAAAGTTGAAACGCTGTTGGAGGTTTTGAAAAAGGAGCCGTATCAGACCCCGCCGCCTTATGAAAAATTAATTGGTGATTTAGCCGGTGCTTATTCACGGCGCATTAATATTCAGCACCGGTTGGTTTATCAAGTCATGGAAAAAAAGAAAATTGTAAAAATTATCCGCATGTGGACACATTATGAATAAATAGTTATGTAGGGGGATATTGTTTCTAACTGCGCATTCGATTCTTCCCGCGCTGATCAGCGCGTTTTATTGCGCGGGTGATGCCATGTTCCCGAAGACCACGGATTAGAAATAAACGTTGAAAATATCCCGAAAGTTGATATGATCTAGCTAGTCTAGCTTGTTGAAAATGGAGGCATAAAAAAATGATTACAGAATGGCAATTGCAGGACGCTAAAAATAAATTCAGTGAGGTGGTCGAAAACGCTATTAATTCCGGTCCTCAGGAAATAACCAAAAGAGGGGTAAAAGCTGCCGTGGTTTTATCGATTCAGGACTATGAAAAATTAAAGAAAAAAAAGGGGTCGCTGGCGAATTTTTTTAAACAATCTCCGTTGGCAGAGATAAACCTCGGGAGAAAGCGGGATTTTTCCCGGGCGGTTAAATTTTGAAATATCTTTTAGACACCTGTGTTATATCTGAATTAGCAA
>JAGLMY010000355.1 GCA_023139775.1 bacterium | reverse complement strand
AAATTTCAGCCATCATGTTATGCACTAGAAAGTCCATCGGATCAAGAGCAATGAGTTTTTTATACTCACTCAAAGCACGCTCCCATTTTCCTTCCTGGAAATAATTGTACGCGACTTTTACAATAACCTTTTTTTCTTCTTGTTCTGTCATATGTTTAGCCCGACTATTTAGTTTTAAGGAAGCTGGACCTTCGCCACTAACTTTTTTTGCCAGTTTAAGTATCACTAAAATTATACCCGCCTATCCCCTGACTGACAAGGATCAAATTTCGTGTCTCTTGACAGCAGCGTTGTGCCTTTGGTACGATATCAGCAGCGATTTATTGCCAAATCATCATCCGAACAAAGGATCATTACCCATGAACTTTCTTGATATCATTATCGTAGTAAGCATTGCCGTTGGTTTCTTTATCGGTTGGAAACTCAGAGCCATCAATCTCTTTTGTATGGTCATTTCCCTGGTTGCCGGTATCTTGGTTGCCAATCATTTTCACCCTCAATTGCTCGGATTATTTCGCGATCTGCCCACAGCAGTCAGCCATACCCTGGCTTGGTTAACCGCTTTCCTGGCTACCGCTGTCACCATTTCCATCATTGGCGGTATTATTTCAAAAGCCTTCGAACTAATTCGACTTAAATGGTTGGACCATCTGCTGGGTGCAGTCCTGGCCATTACACTAATGCTGGGTTTACTGATTATCAGTCTAACCATTATTGATAATCTCGCGCGAACCTATCGCTGGAAAATCATCGAACACTCGGTTTTGTCACCCGTATTGCTAAAAATAGCACGCCCCTTGATCTCACAAGGAATTGATAAAATACCCCGGCTTAATAATTTTTTAAAATAATATTACGCTTTGCGAATTTCAGATTTAAACACACACAGCGCAAAATGCAAGTGTTTTCTTTGTTTTTTTAAAATACTGAAATTCAAATTATGGTGCTGGAATTGGTTTTTAGAACAAAAAAACTAGAATTGTCGCAAAAATCTCAAATCATTTTCAAAAAAATACCGCATATTGTCAATACCATATTTCAACATGGTAATACGCTCAACACCCATCCCAAAGGCAAAACCTGTATATTGCTCCGGATCAATCTTTCCAGCCCACAGCACATTGGGATGAACCATTCCCGCGCCCAATATCTCCATCCAACCGGTCCCCTTGCAGAGCGAGCATCCTTGGCCGTGGCAATTCACACAAGTCATATCGATCTCGGCGGAAGGTTCGGTAAAGGGAAAGAAACTGGGTCGAAAACGCAGATTCGCATCCTCGCCAAACATGCGATGAATAAAAAAAGTAAGCACAGCTTTCAAATCCGTGAACGAGACATTGGTGTCCACCATCAATCCTTCCACCTGATGGAACATGGGTGAATGCGTCGCATCATCATCACAGCGATATGTTTTGCCGGGCATAATAGCGCGAATAGGCGGTTTCTGTTTTTCCATATAGCGCACTTGCACCGGCGAAGTATGGGTACGCAACAGCATGCCATCGTCAATAAACAATGTGTCATGCATGTCCCGGGAAGGATGGTCGGCCGGAAAATTCATGGCTTCAAAATTATAATACTCAGTTTCCACTTCCGGCCCTTCAGCCACTGAGAACCCCATCACTTTAAAAATCCCCTCAATTTCATGCAAGGTTCGATTCAGGATATGCTCTCGTCCCATTTCCACGGGACGACCCGGCAAGGTCGCATCGGGTCGAAGCTTGGAATCCGCAGACCAACTGGCGCGTTTCAATACTTGCATACGATCATCAAAAACTTGCAATAATTTATTTTTAATATCATTGGCGGCCTGACCAACTATGCGTCTTTCCTCAGACGGCAATGTTTTCAAACCATGCAGCAAAAGAGTTAGTTGTCCTTTTCTGCCAAGAATCCGAATCCTCAAATCTTCCAGTTGTTTCAAATCCTCAACTTTTTGTGCGGCTTCGCTGCTTTCTTTATATATAGCGCCCAATTGCTCTTTCACTATGTCCTCCGTGTCCCGGCTATGACGAGACGGCGTTGACGTACTGCTTCATAAATCATAACAGCGCCGGCTGTTGCCACATTCAACGATTCCATTTCACCGGGCATCGGTATATTTATGCTCTGAGAGCATGCCGCAATCACCTCATGATCCAATCCGTTGCCTTCTCCTCCCAAAACCAAGAGAGTTGGCTGGGTCCAATCCACTAAAGTGTAGGTTCGTCCTTTTTTAGGTACTGAGGCCAGCGTTTGAATCCCAACAGCAAGACATCGGGATATAGCCTCCAGGGCCACTACTTTTTCTATGGTTGGAAGACGAAAAACAGCGCCAACAGAAGCTCTTAGGATTTTAGGTGATCCGATCTCAGTATTACCTTGATTCAGGAGTATGCCCGAACCGTTGGCTGCTGCCATGGTCCGGATTAAGGACCCTACATTTCCCGGATCTTGAATGCCAACCGTTAACAGGCCCAAAAAACCGGAACCCCCGGTTTTTTCCCAAAAATCCTCGGACTTCCAGACAGGCCGTGCAACTACTGCCAGAATACCTGCTGAATGCTCGGTAACTGCCAACATGAACATTTGTTTTTCCGATACTTTCGCAGTAGGAATACCGGCTGCAGAAAATTGACGAATCAAATCCATCCGGCGCGACCAAAAGGCGTCCGTGCCAACCACCGCTTCAAAAGGAATACCATCACGCAGCGCTTCCACCACCAGGCGTTCCCCTTCCAGCAGCGTCAATTGTGAGGCCAAGCGTTCCTTTTTAGAATGCAAGGACCGGATTTTACCAAAGCGTCTTTTCGATATAGGAGCTAATGCGGACAGGATTCTTTCTCCCTACGCAGCTAGCGCTTGCTTTGCAATAGCAGCAATTTCTGTAAACGCCTTCTCATCCGTCACAGCGATCTCTGCCAACACTTTGCGATCAATTGTAATCTCCGCAGATTTCAAACCATTGATAAACTGAGAATACGACAAGCCATTACCGCGTGCAGCAGCATTTATACGGACAATCCAGAGTCCGCGAAATTCTCTTTTTTTGGTACGACGATCACGAGTTGCATAGCGCATACTCCGGCGAACCTGCTCATTAGCTTCTGTAAATTGATTCTTTTTATTTCCCCAATAACCTTTCGCGCGTTTAAATACTTTCTTTTTCCGGGCGCGCGTGGTTACGCCACCTTTGACTCTAGGCATATTCGTAATTCCTCCTTCACGTAAGTAAAAAAATACCTCAAAATATTAACAATAGGGCAAAACCGCTTTAATATTCCGTGCGACGCGACCCTTCACCTCGATATTGCCGCGCATTTGACGCAACTTTTTCGGTTCTTTGTCGCACAACAAATGTCTCCGGCCTGTTGCTTTGGCTAAAACTTTTCCTGTTTTAGTAACACGAAAACGTTTCGCCGCTTTTCGCTTGGTCTTTAATTTCGGCATTTGGCACTCTCCTTTCTCTAACCAATTCAAACAATATAAATGATACCTCACCGCTCCCACGGCGCGTTTCATGATTTCGAAGTAAGTTCAGAATCCCGTCACTTACCCCAGGAAAAAGCGACTACTTCATCTCAATATTGAAAATTCGCGATTTTGCTGCGCGAGTATCGTTTGAAAGTAATCGTCTCTATTTAACTGTAGAATCCGCTTTTTTGGGCGCTACCATCATTACCATATTACGGCCGTCCACACGCGGCATAGATTCAACAGCCACTTTGTCCAGTAAATCTTTCACCAAACGATCCAAAATCTTCCTGCCCAAATCAATATGATCCATTTCTCGACCGCGAAACATAATCGTCACTTTAACTTTGTTTCCGGCTTCGATGAACCGCAATACATGACCCTTTTTGGTCTCATAGTCATGTGAATCAATTTTCGGGCGAAACTTAATCTCTTTCACCTGTATGGTATGCTGGCGTTTGCGAGCTTCTTTTTCCTTTTTGCTCTGTTCAAACTTATACTTGCCATAATTAAAGATTTTGCATACCGGGGGTTTGGCTTCCGGGGAAACCTCCACCAAATCCTGATCTTGATCCTCCGACCTTTTCAAAGCTTCAGTTAAAGGCATCACGCCCAGCTGTTCCCCGTCACTATTAATAACACGAACCTCACGGGCTTTAATCTCCTCATTAATTCTCTGTTCTTGAATAATCTCACCTCCACTATTTTAGAAAATAAAAAAGCGGATGATACAAATCATCCGCTGGGAAAATACTCTGATCCCTGGTTCTATGTCTTGAGCCCGGACTGACGGCCCTGTGGGGCATCGCCGGGCGAGAAGCGGATGCTTCTACTTGTACTCACTCATATCAAATTTTTAAGTGCAATAAAATATATGTCGACTCTCCCAAAATGTCAAGATATTTTATGCCACAGAAATTGTAGGGGCGACCGGCAGTAGGGGCGAGGTAACCTCGCCCCTACAATATCATTATCATTTAAATGCTTGCCCGATTTTATCCAGAATTCCGTTTATAAAACTACTCGACTCCTCAGTACTGTACTTTTTTGCCAATTCAATTGCCTCATTCATAATAACACTCTTCGGAACATGCGGATATCGCAACAACTCGTAGATAGCCAGCCTCAAAAGGCTGCGATCCACGCCGGCAATACGCTCCAATTTCCATTTATGTGTATTTTCCTTAATCACCTTATCTATCTTCGCATTTTCCGCAATCACACCCTGTGATAACTCCCGAGCATACTCCAATACCGCTTCCGAGGCTTTCTGCTGTGCCAAAAAATACCTTATCACTTCCTCAGAATTCAGCTTGCCCACATCAATTTGAAATAATATTTTAAAAGCAATCTCTCTTGACTGTCTGCGACGTCCCATAATTATACCTTTTCAATCTCCCCGTATAAATTGACCATCTCAATAGCCGCTTGCGCCGCGTCAAAACCTTTGTTGCCTGACTTGGTTCCGGCACGCTCTACTGCCTGCTCAATGGTATCTGTAGTTAAAATACCAAAAATAATTGGAATATTTCCGGCCATTGCCGCCTGCGCTACCCCTTTAGCAGCTTCAGCGGCAACATAATCAAAATGCGGTGTATTCCCCCGAATAATCGTACCCAAGCAGAGAATCGCATCATATTTTTTTGTTTCCGCAATTTTTTTTGCCAAATACGGGATCTCAAAAGCGCCGGGCACCCAGGCCATATCAATATCCCTGTCTTGAGCTCCATGCCGTATCAAGGCGTCTTCAGCGCCTTCCAACAACTTTTTTGATATAAACTCATTAAAACGACTTACAACAATAAAAAACTTTTTTCCTGCAACAACCAATTTTCCCTCAAATATTTTCATGACAGCCTCCTTTGATTCATTTTGGTATTGTCAAAAGTTCTTGACCTAAATTCTTAAAAATACTTTTAATT
>JAGLMY010000354.1 GCA_023139775.1 bacterium | reverse complement strand
CCTTTGTGTCCTCTGTGCCTCTGTGGTGAATCTTTTCATTTTTTAGCATTTTATTTTTGACATTACCGTTTGAGCATTTAGTCATAGACTAATTGCTCAAACTCCTAATTTATTACCGCAAAATCCTTGGTTATTCTCTTATTACCAAACGCGGATTTGGCTTCTATTACATATAAGTATATCCCAACGGCATATTGGGAGATGTCATAGGTGATATTATTCCCCTGAGAACCGCCTTGGGCTGAAACGTGGAGTTTATCCACTTCTTTCCCCATTTTATTGTAAAACCGAATGGTTATTTCAGCATCTACTGATAACTGCACATAAATCTGTATTGTTGGGACAGACACTGCTGGATTGGGAATAACACGAACGTTTTGAAACTCAAAAGTATTAGCCAGACTAAAACTTCTAGTCACAGACACCGGGCCCTGGTATGTTCCGTCTAGCGCATATACCCGCCACCAATATGGTTTTTGACGTTGCAACTGTATGCCGGATGGAAGCGTAAACGCGGCAGTATTGTTTGCTTGGTAAAAAGCCTCACTCCATCCGGTTTGATCCTGCGTCTGATCAAAGACCTTCCATATATTCTGAAAATTATCTTCACTTAATTCTAAACGTCCTTTTAAAGTGTTTCCTGAATCACTTGCCAGTTTGAATTGAAAAGTAATCCGTGAATCCGGGGCCTGGTAATTATCATCAGGAAAAATCAGTTGTGGAGTCAGCGGCGGGGTGAGCGCAGTTTTAAAATAAAAAATATCCGACATGCTAGTTTGCAAATATTGGTCAAATGCCCTGACTTGCCAATAATAACCGGTATTAGGCAGCAAGACATCATTATTAAGCAGCTGACAGGTGGCAGTAACTCCGGCATAGGCTTGCGCCAATGGATAAACAGATTTGTCCCAGCCGGAATAAGAATCATCCAAAAGCTGTGGATTTGACAAATCCGCGGCTCTTGAAAGTACCAGCTCAAAGGTTAGCGTGTCGCCGTCAGGATCCGAACCTAGAACTCTGAACGCAGGCAATATGCTGACATCGATTTGATTTTTCCCTGGTTGTATTAATTGCGGCAGACAGGGGTCATTATTGCTGGTGGCAGTTAAGCTTCGGGAACCCGAATCAACCCAGTCAACGCCTTCATTGCTTGTAACCGAGACACTCCAATAATAGGTTGTGCCGCCTTCTAATTCAAATTGGAGAGTATAGCTTGCTTGTTCATCTGACGCATAGTAGGGTTTGCTCCATCCGCTATCGGGATTTAATTGACTCGCAGTGAAAATGACTGGCGTAAATGAATCATTCAAACTTAGCAATAATTGATATTTTAAGAATTTTGCATCAGCCGGATCTGTGGCAATAAAATTAAAGGTTGGAGACCTGCCCACTTGTTGCTCATTTGCAGGTGAGATTAACTGGGGTGAATCCGGACCCGGAGTAGAACCTTCATTGATTTCTCCAGAAATGCCCCCCAGTGCATTAATGCTGCCAGGGTCGCCGGCGTTACGTAGGAGACTGCATCCCAAATCGCCAAACGTGTGTTTAACAAATTTAATTCTTCCGCCGCCTCCACCGCCAGCAGCACCAAAAGAATCAAATGAACTGCCACCATGTCCACCAGAAACATTCAAAACAGACCCCGAGTTCAGCAAGGTGTACATCCCATTCAATAAAATACACCCGCCCGAGCCTCCACCTACTCCATCATGTGCTGTCGTATTACCTCTGGCATCAAGTTGTGCAGTAGCGCCAAGGGTTAAGCTGATCGCATCAAGCCGGACACATCCTCCTCCGAACCCGGAACGATCATCCCCCATGCCGGCTCCTCCGCCAAAGGAACCAACGTCTTCTAAATAAGCTACACTATTATACGTGTTTCCTCCTGCACCGGGACTTCCAGTAGCATCCTCTCCTCCGCCCCCTTTACCTCCGTAGCCTCCACCACCAGCACCATTTCCAAGTCCGGAAGACCCTTCACCACTCCCCATGGTATTGCAACTAACAGCAACAGCATTAATCGTTCCTTCAATAATAATCTGCGGCGCTATCAGATTTAATTTCCCAATATCAGCGCCGCCATCATAGGGCGAAACATATATTGTCCCGCCGTCTTTTACATGGATTAACTCACTTTTATATATTTTTCCGGAAAGAGTAATTTTTTCGGTGTTTTCTACAATTAATTCTTTAGTGGTATTTTCTAAGGCCTGGGCTTGATAAGCAAGGCACACTGAGGCTAGGATGAAGATGCTGTATAATATATTTGGTTTTATCATTGTATTCTGCCTTCTTCGCGGCGCCGCCCCAACCAATGTCACCTCTTGATTTTCTTTCAAACAGTAGCATGTCAGTAAACTGCAGTTAAACAAAGATTGTCATTCCC
>JAGLMY010000353.1 GCA_023139775.1 bacterium | reverse complement strand
GCGTTCATCGGCGGTTAATTTTCTTTCCATTTTTGAAAGAATTTCATTTGTAAGCGCCTAATGCGGAAGTGGCGAAATTGGCAGACGCGCTAGATTCAGGATCTAGTGGGGGCAACCTCTTGGGGGTTCAAATCCCCCCTTCCGCACCAGTAATTCCTAAACTGATCTACTCATCTTAATCCAGTGTTTTTATTATAACAGCCTTTTTAGTCTGTTTTCCAAAAAAGGGCCGAAAGCAAGAGTACAGGTATTTCTTATTCCAAAGCCTTTTTACCTGCCCTCGTTTCTCCATGATCTCTTTTTGGTATTTCTGTAACAAGAAAGTGAGTTTCCCTTCCAACACGAGAGACAAATCCAAGATGAGGACCTTTTCCCCTGTTCCTTTGTAAGCACCAGCCGCTTGCCCTAAAGGCTCTGTGGCCACGACCAGTACAGGTTGGGTAACATCTGTTTGCAGACGATTTAAAATCAGCGCAGAACGTTCAACGTGATAATAATTTAATAATGTCTTCCAATCCTGGTCCAAAGCTGCCAGGTACAATACATTTCTGGTTGTTTTATGGGCCAGCCAATAGGTCATTCCAGAGCGAGTAATTTTTTCGGGATGATTCTGCGGAGCCAAACTATTCCAAAACACTTTGGCGATCGCCTGCTGCAAAGAATCGTACTGCCCGTTTGTGAGAAGAATACCACGTGGAAATAAAACATATCCAAACAGGCGGACCGGAGCATCCTCATCAAAGCCATCCAGTAAAAAATCCCTTGTCATAGCTGCTTCGCGAATTTCCTGGGAAACCATCGGCTGGATATAGGCATTACGCTTAGGCTGCGGTCCGGCACAGGCTGAGAGTAGCAGGCCGCAACCAAGAGCGCATATGAGATACTTAAAAGACACGAGTGAAAACCCCGGTTATTTATTTTCGTCGGATATTTGTTCTTCCTCGCCGGGCTTGTCTTCATCCACGGGTTTCGGCAACTCCGCTTCACTTCCGTAAAGTACGCGTTTCATAGCAGCTGAGGTCTGTTTAATAAAGTCTTTACCCAATACAGAATCCACAAAACTCTCTTTGATTTTATGGCTGGAACGCGTCTCAGCTTGCGCTTTGGCTTGAATGAGAATCAGGTCCTCTCCCAACACGGTCTCAGCAATGTCAACCGCAACGCTCTGGTTGTTGCTCAGGCCTAATTCCGTCACTTGCCAGGAATCCCGGTCCACCTCAATGTCTGTCAATTGACCCAAAGCGCGGCCATCTTTACTTGAGATCGGCATACCTACCAATTGGGTCAATTTCTTGCCATAAGGCTCACTCTTGTTGGCTGTGTCTCCTTTGGATAAAAAGATCAGGTCCTCACCGATTTTTTTCACGTCCTTAATATCAATCCAGATATCCTCGCCCGAAAGCGGCGTGCCGGTACGCAACAGCAGGCCGACCACCTTCTTTTCCTCAATATCCAAATATATATTATTCACCGTCCCCAGCATAGCACCTTCAGTATAGGTCGCAACCCACATCCCTTTGATGTCTTTTAGCCATGATCTCATGCCAATCACCACCTCACTATTTTTTTCTCACCCTAACTCTCTCCCGGGCAGGGGAAAAAATGTTTGTTTTATAACAACCGGTTATAATTTTCACATGTTGAGAATCGCTTGGCAAGTCCCAAATGCAGATAAAAGTGCAGATAAAAGCAACTCTGGGTCGTGCGGTCTTGTAATATGTCAGTGAAGTGCGCAGTTAAACAAAGATTGTCATTCCCGAGGGTTTAATCG
>JAGLMY010000352.1 GCA_023139775.1 bacterium | reverse complement strand
GATGACAGGGTGGGGGCTGCATTCAGGGATAACAAACAAAAAAACGCATGACTGACAGGTTGCGCTGTCTTTCGCTTTTCACTTGGAATCACTTGGTTTTTCCGCTATTATCGTGTTCAAAGGAGTTGGCATGCTCTCAAATAATTTATCTCCCGAAGAAAAATTCGCTGATCGTCTGGAAATCACCGGGTACTTTACCGCCGGGATGGCCGGGATTTTATTGTTGGTCTACTTCAGCATGATTTTTTTCTACCAGCCGGTCCAGACGCATTCCCTGGGCACCAAAGCTCTGGTGCTATTAACCTCAATTTTTCTACTATGCGCCGGCCTTTTCATTCCCCGTGAAAACAACCTGGCCCGGATTGGGTTTTGTCTCTTTTTTTATTGCTTTGCGGTATTCTCCTACTTCCGGGCAGTCCCGCGCGGCGAATGGTATTATTTTTTCGGCCTGCTCTATGCTGTGTATGTGCTCTGGGTCTTAACCCATCCCATGGCTATCCGCGTTTTTCGCAAACTGCGGCCTTATGAAGAGCGGCAAATTCCTGCTGCCAATTGGTTTGTGCTGCAACGCGTTCTGCTGTTTTTATACGCGCTAATTATTGGCTGGCACGGACTTTTCATATTAACCGAACCGGAACTGGATTACATGTATGATACCGACCTGGGAACACTGTATGTCTTTCTCTCCCTGGTATTGCTGTTTTTTCTCATCTTCTTCCGCCGTTTGCAAAACTGGGCGCGCTGGTGTGTCATCCTGTTTTGTCTGGCCTTAGGCGTCACAGCTATACCTGCCACTATTAATCCGCAAGTGCAAAATTATTTAGAATACTGGAAAAGCCTGCTCAAGGTCTTTTATTTCCTCGGTGTGGCAGCATATCTCATTTTTTCCCCGGCCATCAAATCCATTTTTATAAAACCTCCTATCCCGATCACTCCGGCCAAGACTTCCACATGAAATTTTTCTGGTTCTATTTACTGCTCTACGGCGCTCTGGGAGCCGGTCTGCTTCTGCGTTCTCAACGCCGTGCTGCACCGTCGTTGATGCGACTGACAATTATCCTGATTGATGCCCCGCTCTTTTTCTACTCATTCTGGATCTTGGATCTGGCACAAGTTCGCCGTTTTGCCCCGATTCCCATCCTGGCCACTATTTTAGTGCTCTTACCGCTCTGGTTGTCTCCGCTCTGGGCCCGCCGCTTACTGCCAACCAAAGCCTCGCAAGGCAGTTTTATTCTGGCCGCCGCCTTTTCCAACATCGGCACTACCGGCGGCGCTTTTATCTGTTATTTATTGTTTGGGCTTCAGGGATTGGCCCTGGCTTACCTCTTTTTGCTGCCTTACCCAATTATTATTTTTACACTGGGATTCGGTCTGGCCAAACAGTATGCCTGTGATTGCCGCCTTCGCCCCAAGGATTATTTTTTAAATATCGTGACCAATCTCTTCTCCCTAATTCCATTGCTGGCTATTGCGCTGGGACTGACTGTCAATGCCTTGGGCTTCAAGCCAATACCGGGTTTGGCCTCTTTGGCCGATGTTTTTATCAAACTGGGTTTGGGAATTATGTGTCTGGCCATTGGCATGACTATGCACCCCCGGTATATTTTTACACCGGTCAAACCGATTCTGGCCATGGGAACAATCAAATTTTTTATTCTGCCGCTGGTGGCCACTGCTCTGATTCTAGTGACCTACGGTTCGTTTCACCCGCTGTCCGCCAAAGTGATATTCATTCAAGCCGCCATGCCCCCGGCCATTTACGCGGTCATTACTGCCAACCTCTATGGTTTGGATCGCAATCTGGTCAATGCCTTGTGGGTTTCCAGCACCCTGTTTTTGATTCCCGTGGCTGCTCTGCTCTTCTTTTTTATGGGTTGAAACCGGCGGGCATTATCGTTATATCCCACGGCCTTATAAGATGTACTGTTGTCCATGGAGCCCCACAGGCAAGCCCAAGGTGTCCTGCGGAGGGGATACAGCCAGCTTTTGATGTCAACGTTTAAATAACCTCTTCAATTCCTTCAGAGACCTGGTATTCAACACGTCCTGGGGTTCGAGCCAGCCGCGACGGCCCTGGTTAAGGCCGAAGCGGATGGCCTCAAAACCCGGGCGGTTGTGGGCGTCCGTGGAAATAGCGACCAGGGCGCCTGCTTCCTTGGCCATGCGACAATGGACGTCATTTAAATCCAGGCGCGCGGGATGCGCGTTGAGCTCCAAAAAACAGCTCCGCGCCTTGGCGCCGGTGATGATCTTTTCCATATTGACCGCATAAGCCGGCCGGGAGTTGATAAGGCGGCCGGTGGGATGTCCCAGGATGTTGAAAAACCGGTTGTCCATGGCACGGAGAATGCGCTCGGTCTGCTTTTCCTCTGGCAGATTAAAACGGGAATGAATGGAACAAATGGTAAAATCGAGTTCCTTGAGCACGCTGTCAGGCAGATCCAGGCGACCACCCTCCAGGATATCGACCTCAATGCCCTTTAGCAGAACACCATCTTTGTGCTTAGCATTAATGCGGTCTATGGCTTCCAACTGGCGTCGCAGGCGTTTTTCATCCAGCCCGGAAGCCACGCTGACATGCTGCGAATGATCCGTAATGCCCAGGTATTTGTACCCGAGTTCTTTGCAGACAGCGCTAAGTTCCTCCAAACTGAGAGAGCCGTCAGTTTCATCTGTATGGCAGTGCAGATCACCGCGCAGGTGTTTTATCTCGATCAAATCCGGCAGGGCTCCTGAAGCCGCTGCTTCGAATTCGCCGGACATTTCCCGCAATTCCGGCGGAATGCAGGGCAGGCCGAATGTGCGGTAAACCTCTTCTTCGGTTTTTCCCGCCACCCGGCGTTCGCCTTGGTAAACACCGTATTCATTCACCTTTAGTTTTTTTTGCTGCGCCAGTTTGCGGATAGCGATATTATGCGCCTGCGAACCGGTGAAATAATGCAGAGCTGCGCCAAAGCTTTGCTCAGGCACCACGCGCAGGTCCACCTGCAGGCTGCCGCGAAGAAGGACCGAGGTTTTGGTTCTTCCTTGGGCAAGCACGCTTTCAGTCCAGGGGTGTGAAATCATGGCGGTCATGACCAGCTCCGGCTGTGTGGTGACAACCAGGATGTCCAGGTCGCCCACGGTTTCCTTTTTCCGGCGGAAACTTCCGGCCGCTTCCACACGAGTGACGGATTTGGTTTTTTGCAGATACGCACACAACTCAATAATTATCTGTTCGGCATCAGCCCACAGCATGCGCCGGGGGTTTTCCTCGTGGTAGAGAATGCCTTTTAGAATTTGTTCCTCCAGCTTGGCTCCAAAACCAGGCAAAGCCCGGATTTGCCTTGCTTCCGCCGCGGTTTTTAGGTCTGCCAAAGAGCGCAGGGAAAGTTCTTGCCATAAAGCGCGAGCCCGCTTGGGTCCCAGACCAGGAAGCGTGATAAGTTCAATCAAAATCTTGGGAAGCTTTTTTTCCAATTCATCCAATTGGGAAAAACCGCCCTTTTGAATGAGCTCCGTAATTTTATGAGCCAGGTCTTTGCCGATGCCGGACATAGTGTCCAACTCCGTTCCTCCGGCGACAAGATCCGTCAGGTTGCGGGGCAGTCCTTCGATCAGATTGGCTGCGTTTTGATATGCGCGCACACGAAATACATTGGCACCGTCCAGTTCCAGTAGAACGGCCATGCGGCTCAACTTGGCGGCAATGTCTTGATTGCTAATGGACATAAAACACATCCGTTGGGGTTTAATATGTATATTACCGAAGAAAGCGGGCAAAGCAAGTTTGAAATTTGAATCCTGATCCGCCAAAAGTGGGGGTAACCAGGATATTTTTTGTGTCAACACTAATTCACACATAGTAGACTTTGGCTGGCATAAAACCTGAGTATAAACTAAATATGGAGGGCGTAAGCCGGATTTAAACAAGACCATTTGTGAATACTGAGGATAATTATCTCCGGTTATAATAAACGGTTGATTTTTATTTGGCCTCCTTATTCTCAAGACGCAAACGGGCATGTTGGACCGCTTCATGAAACTTCTTTTGTAATATTTTTTTTGGTAGAAGTTTAGTCATATATTCAGCCACACGAATACCAGCCTTACCCAATTCCAGAAGTTCAATCCGTTCAGTGGATTTTCCCGCGCATAAAATGAGCCCAACAGGACAGTCTTCGCCCGGCTTGCGCTCATACTTATCAAGCCAGCGTAAATATAACTCCATCTGTCCCTTATAATCCGGCTTGAAATTTTCCAGTTTTAATTCAATGGCAATAAGCCGGCGCAAATTACGGTGATAAAACAGCAAATCAAGATAAAAATCCTCGCCGTCGATAATCATGCGCTTTTGCCGTTCAACAAAGGTAAAACCGACACCTAATTCCATAATAAAAGCTTCCAACTCACGCAAGATAGCCGCTTCCAGGTCTTTTTCCTGATACACGCCCTTAAGTCCGAGAAAATCCAGAAAATATGGGTCGCGAAAAACCAAATCCGGCGTAAGTTTATCATCTTTACGCAACGATTTAATTTCATCTTCGATAACCTTTTTCGGCCTCTTTGCGATAGCAGTACGCTCAAATAACATTCCGTCTATTTTTTTACGAAGTGTCCGCACACTCCACCGCTCAATCCGGCACATTTCGGCGTAAAAGTCACGCGCGAGATCGTCTTTGACAGGAAATATCTCAACAAAATGACTCCAACTCAATTGTTGTGACAACGTCGCAACAATCTTCTGATCTGGAAAATACTCCGCAAACTGTAACATTCGCGCAAGATTAAACCGCGTGAAACCTTTACCATAATCTCTGGTTAATTGTGCCGACAGTGTCGCAACAATTTCTTGACCGTATTCCGCTCGATTCCCTTGCAGTATTTCATCCTTAATCCGCTTGCCGATTTGCCAATAAAGCATGGTCAGCGCGGCGTTAACCGTGACAGCAACAGCGCGCCGCGCTTCTTCTATCATATGACGGATATCTTTTATAAGGATGTCCGGCTTTTTCATTAGCGTTTTTTGGCCCGAACGCGTGCTTGAATGTTTAATCATCTTTTTCGCCATAGTGTTCTCCTCTAATCAGACAAAAAAGCATTCCAAAATAAACGTACAAAATAAACGTAGACACACGGGGTCACATCTTCATTTGTCATTTAATACTATTCATACTATTCCTAGTCTATCATCTTGACAAACCTGGCAAACTTGGAATTTTCAAGCAAATATAATTCTCCACGCTTGCGAGCATTAACCACTGCCGTGTATCCTATTTTAAAATATCCACCCACCTTATTAAGTGAATAATATGTCTTTTCCCAGATTAAGTAAATAAGTATATCCCGCAGCAAGCGCTCACGGCCTCGTATAGGACAACGGTAAGCTTCCAACTCCTTGCTCAATATGCCCAATTGAACGGCAAATTCCTGAACCTTATCCTCCAGCGCCCCTTGCTGCTTAATCTCCTTGGTTTGTAGTTTTTCGCGATGTATATATTTCCCGATTTTGTTTTTAAGTTTGGGGCTTCCGGGTTTGTCGTGGGTAAAAAAACCGGCTAAAAGTCGGATAA
>JAGLMY010000351.1 GCA_023139775.1 bacterium | reverse complement strand
GAGCCTATGAGCATATCAAAGGGCGCGTATTGGGTATAGGGGATAAGAAGCTTGGTTTTGTTCAAATTCAGCCTTTTGCTAAAGAAAGATATTACTGCCGTATTAGATTCTCGACAGCTGCCAAAGACAGGCAGATTATTATTGATGATATCTATGTTGAGAATAATACGGTATGCCTGCGGTTTCGTTTGAGAAAAGGTGAAAAAGAGACTATAAAAGTGATGAAGATGAATAGACTTCATTTAGAGCCATTAAAATACGGGGTTCGTAGAGTGCTGGATATGTTGCAAGCAGTTCAGGATATGCTCGGACCCATTCAGGCTGAATTGGCAGCGCGCGAAGATCTGCAAATGAGCTTTGACACCAAGGAGCTCCGGCAATTAAATTCCAGGATCAATGATGTAGTACAGAAAAGATTTGTAGGTCAAAAAGCTAAGCCGCGACTCGATCAGCTGCTGCGCTGGTTAAGCGCTCCGGTATTGGCGCATATGCTTGATGCTCATTTGATTAAATATTCGGGTAAAACCCGTGTTTATACGGTTAAACCGAAGTTTTATACTCAGACCCTGGAATTGATCCCCAACACGGTCTATGCCTATACTACCCCGGAAAGAGTGAGTTACATTATTGTCCTGGCAGAATCCGGTACTATCCAAAGTATTGTAGGAAGTGAATATAGCTATGATACTAAAGGTTTGCGGCAAGTGAAGATTAAGGATCCTGTGCAGGCTTTGGAAGCTGTGCTGAACAACGTGCCTGGTTACAGGATGTTGGTGCGCGGTGATCACTTTAAGAAGAACAAGCCGGTTTCAGAAAAAGAGTGGAATGAAATTTTAAGCTACACTGGTGAAGCAGCCTGTAAAGCAGCGCTGGGCCGATTGCTCAAATCAAGAAAAATCACCAAAAATGTGGAGGAAGCAGTTTGTGCGTTGTATCAGATTGTTGACAGAGTGCGAAGCACTCAAGAGCAATCGGAAATGATTCCGATTGAGGAAGCGCGAACTAATGGAGAAAGACGAGTTCTAAGTATGCTCGATCATGAGAAGTATGACAGCATGGTGAATCAGCAAAAATTAAGTGAACTCATTGCCGCTTCAACTGAGGCATTTAAAAAACGGCTGCAAAAGCGGGATATTCCCCGATTAACCAGAGGCGATTATTTGGGCAGAACCAATACAGATGGAATTCTGCAATTTTGGCCTTTTGCCGGCGAAGACTATGCTTTTGATTGGCTTCTGGTTGGCCGGAAAAAGGGCGCCGGCTGGAAAGTTTATGTGGAGGACAGTGAAATTGTGAACGGCCGCGATTATCAGATAAGAGTGCGTTTGCAGAAAGAAGGGGAGGATGATATTGTCCAAACCTATCGCATAAATGAAAAAATGCAGAGAGCTTGTCCTTTGAGAGAAAGAGTTTATAAACAACCTATTCTATATATTCAGGGAGAACGGGTTGAGAAGACTGCTTTGGATATTGTAGAGATCTCGGAACTTGCGCGGCGTGGTCTGATGGAGGTTATGCAGCATAGGCCGGAAACTGAATTTTTGGAGCAGCTGGCTCAGGATACAATTCTGGATTTTAGCAACACGCCCGGTGGAAAATTGACGGCAATGGGTAAATTGCGAATATACTTGAATAAAAAAAATATTGATCTCGCTCTGTTGAAAGAATTGCGAGTGCCGACGGAATGGGGCGAAAAGTGGCAGGGGCATTGGGATGTGATTTTTATACATTGCGCAGCATTGCCTGATCAGGAAGCCTATCAGATTAAAGTGAAGTTAACAAAAGAAGATAAAACAGTCTTTAGAACATTCAAGGTAGAGTACCAAGATGGTAAATATTACAAACTTACAGCCCAGACAAAGGAAGATAGAATCGTTGAGAAAGATGAAAGTCTAGTTCTAATACTTCAAAAGGAAGATTTGATTTCATATGAAATAGCAAAGGCTTTTTTTCAGCAAGTAAATCCAGATGGTCTTCAGGCGGCCATTTTACGCGAACTGCTGAAAGCATTGCGAGAAGAAGAGGTAATCCGGTTGTCCGATAGCCATATTGAGGAACATGCTGAAACAATTACCTTGCAGCAGGTTAGAGATGCCTATCTGGCCCTAAAGGCTGAAGGTGGTGACACGGAGGATGACTTTGAGCTAATTTCCGCTGCGGTTAAAAAGGCAATCAATTTCCGGGGCTATTATAGTACAACTGAAATTAACCACAGGATTGCAGATGGTGTCAGAGAAAAGGCAAATGATAAAACAGTTAGATCAAAGTCAACCCAAATCGGAATATTACCATCCACGTCTTCGGCTGAGGTTTTTGAAAAGTTCAATATAATCAATAAAAAAGGAATTATTATTAGCGATCTGAGCGGGATTTGGCCATGGTTGAAGGCGCCGATAGTACGGATTTTTAAAATACAACCCCAGACCTATGACCGCTGGGTGGCGTGGCTGGCGG
>JAGLMY010000350.1 GCA_023139775.1 bacterium | reverse complement strand
GGTGTAACTGTAGGTGAGAAAACAGGTGAAGGCGAGGGTGTAACTGTAGGTGAGAAAACAGGTGAAGGCGAGGGCGTAGAATTTGCTTTCTGTACAGCAGCCGCAGCGTCAATGCGGCCATACCCATATCTTGAGGAATCGCCCAGGTCTTTGGCAGTGGAAAAAATAAACTGTTCTACTTCATCGGGAGTAAATGATATATCTAATGAATAAATCAGCGCCACTAATCCCGCTGTAATCGGAGCAGAAAATGAGGTTCCGGCAGCCCCTCCATAAGTGTCGCTGGATCTAGTGGTATATACCATACCTGGAGCCATTACATCTATCGGGATTCCATAATTGGAAAATAAGGCGCGGTTATCATCAGAATCGGTCGCTCCTATCAAAAGAAAGCTGGAGGAATCCCGCCAATCGTCAATATTTTTACCATTATTGCCGGCAGATATTACGGTAGTGGCTTTTAAGTCGCGGGCATACTGAGCAACTGTGTCTATGGTATAACTGCTGCCCACGCCATAACTTACATTTATCACCCGGGCGCCCTGATCAGCCGCCCATTGGATACCTCTTGCTATATCAGAAATATATGCGTAACCATCATCCCGGTTGGTAATGCGTACGGGTAAAAGACGGATTTGCCAGCATAGGCCCGTTACCCCAATAGTATTATTCCCAACAGCAGCTATACAACCTGCCACCATAGTGCCATGTCCATAGCTGTCTTCTGTATTGTCGGAATCATCAGCGGAATTATATCCCGGCAGCATAACATTTGTTTGTAGATCAGGATGTTCAGCATTTACGCCGGTATCGCAAACAGCAGCTATAATTTCGGAAATACCTGTGGTTATATCCCAGGCAGCAGGAGAATTGATTTTAGTATGCGCCCATTGTGAAGCATAATATTCGTCATTGGGTATTAGTGCCGGTGGAATAAGATAATCCGGTTCGCAAAATTGTAAAACACCAGTGGCTAAAAGTTCAGCACATAGTTCTTCTTCGGATTTGGGTGTTTCAGGGAAACGGATAAAACTCAGGTTAAGTTTGGGATGGAGGTTTATAGTCCGGGCAGAATGCTTTATTAAAACGTTCTTTAGTTTATTTTTTTGAGCTGGAAAAACAAAAGGTTTTACTTTGTAAATAACAATCCCGGGCCGTCGGGGGTGGACATTTCTCTTGAAATTATGCTTTTTCGAAGCAGGTTGAGATACCTGTGGATTTGTTCTGGATTTTTGTGATTGGTCGTCGTAAGGGTCTTGACTTTGAGCAGCCGGGGAGACTATTAATAAGAACAATAAGCATATCAAAAAACTGACATACTTTTTCATATTTAGCCTCTTTAGTTTTCCGGAATAGCGCGGCTTATTTCTCTGTATTTTATTATATTTTATTATAACATAATAATGCCCACCCGGGCTGCAATATGCTCAAAATGATGTTCAAAATGATGAGAACGCACATTTTTGTGGTATAATTAATAAATAGCGCAATATTAGAAATAGATATCTGTGAGCGTTAGATATAAGTTGTTTTTTAAAAACAGCGCAAATAATGCGTTTTTGAAGGAAGTGATAATCAGAAATGCAGCCTGGAAGCTCGCTTCGGATTATTCTTACTATAGCGCTCTTATTGGGAGCACACGTTGTTTGGGGCGCTGATACCTGGATAGAAGATTATGTAGGTAGTGCTTTATCCCAACCACCCGGATGGTTAGATGAAACCGAGGACAGTTCCAGGGATGCCGAGATATTTTATTCCTACACGCCATCTTATGCTGCAATTACCCGCACGGCTACGGGCACTCAAGGCAGCGTTTTGTCGCCGACAATAACCTGCAATGTGAATTCTTACGGAAATATTAAAATTAGCATTATCAGTATTAGCCCATCTGCCGCATGGAAAATCAGTATTGTAAAAGGTGATTTCTCTCAGACCTGGGTTTTAAATGATTTTACCATTGACACCGGAGTCTTGGTTTACAATTATGCCGAGATAACCGGCATGAATGGAACTAATACTTTTTATATTCAATTGACCTTGCAGGGATCAGCAGGGGAGAATATGGAAGTGGATTATATTAGTATCAATAATGAAGAAGTGCCCACCCCAACCTTTA
>JAGLMY010000035.1 GCA_023139775.1 bacterium | reverse complement strand
GGAAAAGCGCCGGCATAATGCTCGACCATAATTCCGAAGAAGCGCTCCAAGGAACCCATTAAGGCCCGATGAATCATGATGGGCCGATGCTCTTTTCCATCTTCACCAACATATTTCATATCAAACCGTTCCGGCAAATTAAAATCCACCTGAATGGTTGAACATTGCCAGATTCGATCCAAACAATCTTTGATTTTTATGTCCACTTTCGGACCATAAAAGGTTCCCCCACCCTCATCCACAGCATATGGCAAGCCTGAATTTTCAAGCGCTTTGCGCAACGCTTCTGTAGATTGGTCCCATACCTCATCACTACCCACAGTATCTTTCTCCGGCTTGGTAGAGAGATATATTTCATACTCTTTGAATCCAAAGGTTTTTAGAATGTACAGCACAAATCGCAATACTTCCTGAATTTCGCCCGCCAATTGCCGGTGTGTGCAGAAAATATGCGCATCATCCTGAGTGAATCCTCTAACCCGGAACAAACCGTGCAAAACGCCGGATTTTTCATAGCGATATACAGTTCCCAACTCCGCCCAGCGCATTGGCAACTGGCGATAGGAGCGCACATCACTTTTATATATTTTTATATGAAAAGGACAATTCATAGGTCTGATATAATAATCAAGTTCATCAACAACCATGGGTGCATACATGGATTCCTTATAAAACGCTAAATGACCGGAAGTCTCCCACAATTGAGCTTTTCCGATATGCGGTGTATAGAGAATTTCGTACCCATTCTGTAAATGCTCTGCTCGCCAGAAATCCTCCATGAGCATGCGAATCTTCGAACCTTTGGGATGCCAGTACACTAGTCCTGCTCCGGAATCTTCATGAAAAGAAAAAAGATCCAAATCTTTTCCCAAGCGGCGGTGGTCCCTGCGTTTGGCTTCTTCCAAACGCTGCAAATATGCTTCTAAACCCGAATTTTTTTCAAAACCAATCCCATAAATCCGTTGCAGCATCTTGTTATTTTCATCGCCGCGCCAATACGCGCCGGCCACGGAGAGCAACTTGAATGCTTTTAACAGGCCGGAGTGCGGGATATGCGGACCGCGGCAGAGATCAACAAAGTTTCCTAAAAAATAGAGCGAGACATCCTGGCCGGGTTCAATCGCATCCAGCAATTCAAGCTTGTAGGTCTCCCCCGTTTTTTCAAACAACTCACGGGCTTCTTCTCTGGACACGACTTTTCTGATAAATGACAGTTTCTTTTGAGCAATCTCTTTCATGCGTTTCTCAATGGTTTCCAGGCTTTCCGGGGTAAAATGGGTATCCCGGTCAAAGTCATAATAAAAACCGTCTTTGATGGAAGGACCAATCGTTACTTTTGTTTCCGGGAACAATTCTTTGACTGCCGCGGCCATCAAATGTGCGGTGGAATGACGAAATACCTCCCGGCCTTCCGGCGAGGCAAAATCCAGGACTGTGATGCGACTCTCACCAACCGGAACTTCCCGCGCCAGATCAAAAAACCGGTCTCCGATTTTTATGGCTAAGGCTTTACCGTATAAAGCCGGATTGAGCTGTTTTAAGGCTTCTCCCAGCGTAGTGCCCGGCGCTACCGCGATTTTTTTATTTTCAGACAAAGAAATGCAATACTCCGGCATGGATCCATTCACTCCTATTTATGAAATTCGTCGTACTTTTTTTCCTATAGTCTCTTTTTGATGCAATCTCAAGACTCTATTTAAAAAATATTGAAACAACCCAATAAAAATATACAATAACATAATCAGGAAAATAATATTGCCCCAGGGCAAGACCAAAGATAAAACATAAAAGAAAATCCCAACTCCACCCAGCAATATTAAATTGCGCCGGTTCATCCTTTTGAAGGCTGGAAATGGGATTCGGCTTATCATCAAAGCTGCCAACGCAATCAATAAAAAGGCCGTTAAGGTACCGGCCATTTGCGGCGATAAATCATGCATGGACTGACCCAAAAAACGCGGAACCATGCTTTTCGGACCAGACGAGACCAATACCATGGTCGCCACAAAGGTCGCGGCTGCCGGAATAGGCAATCCGATAAAAATTTGAGATGAAGCTTCACTTATGGTTTCGCAATTAAAACGTGCCAAGCGCCATGCTCCTGCCAATAGAAACGAGAAGCAAGCAATGATTTGTATCAACAGGGATACGGATTGCAATAAAGCTGTGTACGCTATTACGACCGGAGCGATTCCAAAGGAGACAAAATCCGTAAAGGAATCTATTTTCACGCCAAAATCACTGGCCGTGTTGGTCCAGCGCGCTACCTTTCCGTCCAAATAATCAAAAACCATTGCGGCCAATAACAACCAGGCAGTGATGGCGTACTCTCCCGGCTGATTTATAACTCCGGCAGTATAATTTTCAATTGCCACTAAAATAGCAATCATGCCGCAGATCAGATTAAAAGTTGTCAGCAGATTCGGCAACAGATACTTCCCTGAGTGGATAACGCGTGAAGTCGGCGCCATTATTTCCACCTACCCAGCGGAGTAATACCCGCTTTTACCTTTTTTCCAACCCGGACTGTAATATCCGCCTCAGGCGGTAAATATAAATCAACCTCAGAACCCAAAGCAATCATTCCCAAACGTTCGCCACGGGTATATTTCTGTTGCGGCTGTAGCCAGGAAATCGTTCGTCTGGCAAGCAAACCGGCAATTTGAACCAAGGTAAAGTTGCGGTCTTGATTTGCAAAAGCGTACCAGCGCTGTTCATTTTCAATCGGCGCTTTTGGATCCAGGATCGCCCGGAATTTTCCCGGTTGATGCTGTTCCCACAGCAAGGTACCGTCACTGGGCAGGCGCTGGACATGCACATTGCCTATATGCATGAATATTGCCACCAGAGTAGCAGAACCTTTGAGATGTTTCTCCTCAGTAGTTTGCTCTATGCGCACGATCATTCCATCCGCCGGCGCCAGAATGATATCCGAATCCGCTACTGTCTGCCGTTCCGGATCCCGATAGAAATAAATAATAATGCCAACGCTCAATATACAAAACAGGGTAATTATAAACCCTGAGTATTTCAATACATCTTTCGCACTTATAAAAGTCAGCAGACCAATAAAAAAAAGTGCCATAAAAATATTTAATACAACTTTACTCTGTTTGGTGATCTGAAATTTCATTACTTTTTCACTTTCCAGAGCGCGGATATTTCCTCTTTCATTTGGTTTGCCCGTTCCTTGTCAGGATCCAGAATCCACATCCAACCGGCACAGCTTTTATCTTCAATCATTAAAGCGTGTTCTGAAAAAATATCCGGAGTATGGTTAAAAGCACGTGTGAAACTATCCGCCACATCGGCATTGTTTTCCCGGCACAGCAGCAAATATTGATACTGATTCATGCGTACCAGCTTGAAAGCAATAAGCGCATCTTGAATCAATATCTCGCCATTGGCAGATTGACGGCGAAAAGCCCAATGGACATATTCCAATTCTTTTTCTTCCGGTGATAATTGCAATTCCTCTACTGCTGCCTTTATTTCTTCCTCAGTTGCCAGGTTTAAGGATTGGATCAAGAACTGTAACTCATTTGTGCTTTCCGGTCTATACACTTGGGTAGCTTCGGTTTCCTCTTGTTTTTCCCATAACAGGGACCGGCGTACCAAGCCATACAGTTTGGAGCACTGTTTACCGGAAATATTTTTGGCATTCGGCATTACGGCCTGCAAGTAAAGCCGTAAATCATCATAAGCATTTTCTTCCACAATTACACTACCCTTTCCTTCGTAAAGACGCATAAGCATGCGTCTTTAACGCTGTTATTATTCTTCTGTTCTAAGAGATTCCATTATCTCATCCGGGATATCAAAATTCGAGTACACATTCTGTACATCATCATGATCTTCCAAGGTTTCCAACAATTTCAGGAGTGATTCTGCTGTTTTGGTATTGTCCACGGTAATCACGTTTTTCGGGATCATGGTAACTTCCGTGGATACAGTTTCCACTTTATCTTTTAAAGCAGTATCTACAGCCTCGTAATCCTTGGCATTGGTGGTTACAGTATATGTACTTTCCTCGGTCGTAATATCTTCAGCTCCTGCCTCCAAAGCTAAAGTCATCAAATCATCTTCGGAAATAGACGCTTTTTTAATCACAATCTGTCCTTTTTTCTCAAACATCCAGGACACACTACCAGGTTCACCCAAATTTCCATTACGTTTGGAAAAAATCGAACGGATCTCTGAGGCAGACCGGTTTTTGTTATCAGTGGTGATTTCAATCATGACGGCAACCCCACCAGGACCATAGCCTTCGTATATAATTTCATCATACGATTCGCCGGCCAACTCTCCGGTTCCTTTCATAATAGCCCTTTTGATATTGTCATGCGGCATATTTACAGCTTTGGCAGCTAAGATTGCAGTCCGCAAACGAGCGTTCATATCAGGATTACCACCACCGTTTTTGGCAGCTTGAATTATTTCTTTGGTCACTTTGGTAAACGCCTTACCGCGTTTGGCATCAGTTGCTGCTTTAGATCGTTTAATGGTTGCCCATTTGGAATGTCCAGACATAAAAAAGATCCTCCCAATCCCAAAATATACAGGAATTATACGTTTTTTTTATTGAATGTAAAGAAAAAAGGCAGATTGTAGGGGCACAGCATCCGACTTCGTTAAAGCGATGTCGGACAAGCATCGTGCCCCTACAGATATTTTATTTTTTTGTTGACAAGATATTATCATATCATATAATATCTTATATGATATTAGGGGGCCACAAATGATTATTAACTTCTATCTTCCAGAAAACGATCAGAAATTAATTGATGTTTTGAAAAATGTATCAGATCAAAAAAGACGTAGTTTTAGTTTTGTGGTACGCGAAGCACTCGAATATTACTTAGTTAATGTTCTCCGCATTAAAGAGCAAGACATTCACAACACAAAAAAGGAGGAACAATAAACCATGAAAAAACAGCGGGGTTCAGACAATCGCGCGAAAGTAGATATTCCTATTCGTTTTACCTACGAGGATGAGGAAAAAAATCACAAAATATCCTCACATGGCAGGATTGAAGACATCAGCATCAATGGTATGTGCGTTGAACTTCCCCTTTCCGCGGAATTGATTGAAAAAAAGCACCTTGATTTTGATCTGGACTTGCCTAATCCTTTTATAAAAATCAAAGGACAGGGTCATATTCAATGGAAACGCTGGGATGCTCAAAAAAATTGTACTACCTGTGGATTGAAATTAGCACCTATGACATTATCACAATTAAGCGATTGGGATATGATTATTTCGGAAGTACTGGAAGATCAAACGACGGTTAAATGATCCTTACTTAAACTTGATTAATTTAGTATTCCGGTCATCTCCATACTTGATCGGGAATCTTGTGGGGGCGTTTAATTAAACGCCCCTACCGTAGTCACCAAATACCCTCTTACTACTAACAAAAGCGACTAAATGCTCAAGCTACCAGTGCAAAAAATACTATTACGGTTATAGGAACTGACTCGAAAGCATATGTCTGTCATCGTTTACGAAATCGGCTCATCCAATTCGTATTCAACCAAAAAATGTTTGAACTGCTTTGCATTTTTTTTATCCACATCGAAAAATTTAATTCCTGCGCGAAATCCGTGTTTTTTATCCTGGTGGCACCAGACTACGCGAGCGAATAAGGTAACCGGTTCGCATTCTTCTTTCAGATACACGGGAATTTTGGAAGTATTAATATATTTTTCAGCCGGAGGAAGATAAATATTAACTGTAAGTAACTGTCCTTTAGTCAATTTTTTATTACTATACATCGCCATACCACCGACACCCACATCTTCGGCCAGGGATTGAAGAGGTTTGGGCAGTTCGCCTTTTTGCACCTCAGCATAATGAATACCCAGTTTAAATCGCACTCGCGGAAAGCGCCGGTTTTCTACCTTCACCTTACCGGTATAGGATATAATCATAGTTTGTCCTTGTGGATTTGTTATGCTAATAAGTATACTTGATTTTAATTCCCAAAACAATCGTTATAAATAATTTATCTGGTGGGCGGGTCTAGGACCCGCCCCTACTGCGTCTCAATGATCAATGCCTTTTACCGGCTGCGCAATTTGGCCAGTAAACGCAGCATTTCCAAGTACAACCAGACCAAGGTCACCAACAGCCCAAACGCAGCATACCATTCCATAAATTTCGGAGCGCCAACTTCCGACCCCTTCTCAATAAAATCAAAATCCAAGACCAAATTCAAAGCCGCAATAACCACCACAAATAAGCTGAAACCAATACCCAACCATCCGTTTTCGTGAATAAAAGGCATATTCAACCCAAACATGCCCATGACCCAGCCGGCCATGTACACCAAACAGATGGCCCCAGTAGCGGATATCACACCCTGCTTGAAATTTTCCGTAGCTTTAATAATTCCGGTTTTGTACAGAATCAACAAAGAAATCAAGGTTGCCATAGTAAGTCCTACCGCCTGAATTACAATCCCCGGAAACTGTTTTTCAAAAAAGGCAGATAGGCTTCCCAGCAACAATCCTTCCAGAACTGCATATAAAGGCGCTGTAATCCCAGCCCACTCTTTCTTAAAAACGGTCACTAATGCGGTAATCAAACCACCAATTAGGCCGATCCACAGCAAGGGCATGACCATTGCTACTTGCCCTTTAAAAAACATAGACCAGGGCCAAAAAGCGGCGATCAGCAGCATAGCCATCAACAGAAAGACTTTATTGACCGTGCCCTGGATGGTCATTACATTGTCACCGGCTATCAGGCCGGCACTTCGGGTAAAAATTTTTTCACTCAGTGCTGGATTGGATGTACGCATAACTCCTCCTTGAAATCATTAATTCATATTTATCAACCGGCGCAATACATTGTTTATTAGTAACTACTCAGGTATCCAGTAGTAAGAATCCAGAATTCAGAATAAAATCAGAACAAGATTCTACGTTTTGTTGATGTTATGCGTCTTTGCGCCTAAAATAAACTGATAACTTTTTGCCGCACAATTAAATCTTGAAAATTTCGTTCCGACGTTCTTATTTTGACTCCTGAATTCTGACTAAACATGCCTAGGCTTTTGTACGTATAGGTAGAAAAATATCAATTTCCGACTCTGCTGAGGACCATTGAAAACGCTGATCGTAGCGTTCAAAATGGCTTATACCGCATTGCCATCCAGGAACCAGATGATATTCGGAATCCGGGAGCCATTTGTTATATATTTCATATATGGTAGTGGGCAGATTACAAAAATCGCCGTGATGACAAAAGCGCGCATAAGTCAGGGCCGGTAGCATCTTCCCTGTCATATCCTCCGGAACGTCATCCACTTCAGACACTTCTACTGCCGCCATATAGGAAAAGTGGTTGCCCGGTTGCGGATTAAAGGAGACTCCATATTTTTGCCAAGCTGCTTTTCGGATATGGTTTGTCACTGTATGCACAGATACATTAAAGCTTTCCCAAAGTGCTCGCACCGTTTGAACCCGCACTTTCGGCTCGCCTTGCACCTCAATCGTCTTCCCTATCAATCGCATTTCCGGTTGGAAAATAATTTCTTCAACAAATATAGTCATGCTCCGCTTCACGCATATCCTTTTCCAATACAGAGAAAACAAATTGGAAACGGTTGGACATGGACTTCTCCTTGGGCAGAATTAATATAAATGATATTCTAAACTAATCAACCGTTTCGGCAAAGTAAAAAATAGTAAATAATCCTCAGTCACAACCACTTTACATTTGGGATATAAATACTTATAATATCCATCCATATTCATGCTTAAGGAGTTTTTCAAAATGACGGAACCTACGCAAGTAACTTCGGAAACACCGAGCCAATCACTGGATTTTATCCGGAAAATAATCACGCAGGATATCGCTTCCAATAAACATGCCGGACGGGTGGAAACCCGTTTCCCGCCGGAACCCAATGGATACCTGCATATCGGACATGCTAAATCCATCAATCTCAACTTTGGTGTTGCTCAAGAATATCAAGGAGTCTGTCATTTGCGTTTTGATGATACCAATCCGGAGAAAGAGGAGCAGGAATACATTGATGCCATCGAAAAAGATGTGCGGTGGTTGGGTTTTGATTGGGGACAACACCTGTATCATGCCTCGGATTATTACGATCAATTCCATCAGTACGCGATCGAGCTCATTAATAAAGGATTGGCGTATGTCTGTCACCTTTCCCCTGAAGACACCCGGGGCTACCGGGGCACCCTCACGAAACCCGGCCAAAACAGCCCGTACCGCGACCGCAGCCCGGAAGAAAATTTGGCCTGGTTTGAAAAAATGCGTTGTGGTGAGGTAAAAGAAGGCGAGTGCGTATTACGCGCCAAAATTGATATGTCCCATCCCAACATCAATATGCGGGATCCTGCTCTTTATCGTATCAAGCACGCCGTTCATCCGCGAACCGGCGACAAATGGTGCATCTATCCACTGTATGATTTCGCGCATTGTATTTCTGATGCCATTGAAAATATCACACATTCATTATGCACCTTGGAATTTGAGGATCATCGTCCGCTATATGTTTGGGTCTTGGATAACATTACTATTGCTTGCCGGCCGCGGCAAATTGAGTTCGCCCGCCTGGAACTCAGCTATACCGTTTTGAGCAAACGCAAATTACTCCAACTGGTCAATGAAAATATTATCAATGGGTGGGACGATCCCCGGATGCCTACTATTTCCGGATTGCGCAGACGCGGTTATACTCCGGAAGCCATCCGAAATTTTTGCAACCACATTGGCGTGAATAAAACCAATAGCGTTATTGAGATAGGCACCTTGGAATTTTATTTGCGCGAAGATTTAAATTTGCGCGCCCAGCGGGTCATGGCGGTTTTGCATCCGCTCAAAGTGGTTATCGAGAATTATCCCGAAGAACAAGTGGAAGAATTTGATGCTGAAAACAATCCCGAAGACACTTCAGCCGGCACGCGCAAAATCCCCTTTACACGCACTGTGTATATAGAGCAAACCGACTTTCAGGAAGACCCGCCCACAGGTTATTTCCGTTTGGCACCCGGACGTGAAGTCCGGCTCAAACACGCCTATTACATTACCTGCCGGCAAGTAATCAAAGATAAAACCACCGGCGAAGTAATCGAATTGCATTGCAGCTATGATCCGGAATCACGGGGCGGCGGCACGCCGGATAAGCGCCGGGTTAAAGGGACCTTACAGTGGGTATCTATAGCGCACGCCGTGACTGCGGAAGTACGTTTATATGATCATTTATTTGCCACAGCAGATCCCAACGCTGTGCCGGAAGGCAAGGATTTCAAAACCAATTTAAATCCGGATTCACTGGTTACTTTAACCAATTGTAAATTAGAACCAAGTTTAAAAAATCTCGAATCCGGCGCGCGCTTCCAGTTTATGCGGCATGGTTATTTTTGCGTGGATCCGGATTCAACCCCTGATTATCCGGTCTTTAATCGCACGACCACGTTGCGGGACACTTGGGCCAAAATCCAAAAAAAACAGAAGTGATTTTATTCTTTCTGCTGCCCTCCCACACTCTGATTTCCAAACCAGTTCCTCCGAACTGGACAAAAATCACCCTCAGAACAGTGCCGGATTTTTTTCACTATTGGTAACGCGTGTTATGAAACTAATCCAATTTATGTGAAGCCAAAAAAAGTTGCAAACGCTTTTTGTGTTCCGGTTCCACTTGCATAATCTTCAAGCCGACATGACATTCATCGTTTTCGTCTTGATGGCACCAAACAACGCTCGAAAGCAACATAACTGAAAGATAGTTGTCATCTGTTTTTTTGGTTTTTTCACCCGGATTGGCAACCACATTTTCGCGAGGTAAAAACAAGGTCATTAAAATGTGCTGATCTTTAGGTAGTATTCGATCCGTGTACATGGCCAATCCACAGGCACTTAAATTCAGCGTCCTGCTTTCTAAAGCATGATAAAGATTGCCATATTCAAGATATTTGTAGTTGAGGGTCAAATTGATAAGAAGTCGTGGGTAGCAGCGATTTTCAGCAAAGGATTTCGCAGTCATCAGCATCACCTGCTCTTGTTTTTTAACCACATAAAGTGTACCACATCGAGGCCTTATGGTCCAGTAATAGATACAGCATACTATTCCGCGCTTTACGCCGGCCTGGCTTTGAGAGTCGGTGCAAACACCAAGGGAACTGTCATGGTCCATAAAACCAGAATAATGGATCCCAACCAGGGTTGATAGATACCCCAAAAGGTAAACGGCCCCCCAAATGAATACACCCAAACTAAAAACGATATGGTCGTTACCACCAATTGGTTTTTCTTATTCACGTTTTGGATCCGCTTTAAATAAAGGGGAGTCATAATGCATAGAATGAAAACCACTATTGAAGTTCCCCATTTGCCGTGTTCTTTCGGTATAACTCCCTGCAAGAACAAATAGGCGCCAATAATCTCACTGGGAATTAATTTCAACAAACGATCCTGATAATTTTGCGCATCTGTGATTTCTCTGGCCATGGTTCCTCCTATGTGTAGTGTATTCAGTTCTTTTTTTTAGTTTTCGCCACTGCCGTTTGACAGTTTTTCATGATTTTTTGAAATACCTTCTTATACTCCTGCGACGTTACATAAATAATATCATTGTGTCCACCGTCAAACGATAAAAATGTTTTGGGGCCGGCAGCCTGTTGATGCAACATTTCTGCATGGTGATAATCAATAATCTCATCATAGCGTCCATGCAAAATTAATTTCGGCACCGCACTGACTGCTAATTTACCAACATTATCATATTTTTGCCGAATAATATATTTCATTGGCAGCCAGGGAATCATTTCTTGGGCGATTTGAGTGACTGAGATAAACGGGCTTTCCAAAACTAAGTATCCAATTTCCCGGTGTCGGCTTAATTCCGTCACTACGGCACAGCCCAGTGATTTGCCATATGCAATAATACTCTCAACTGGAATATTTTTGGCAGTGATCAGATAATCGCAGACTGCCAGGACATCCTGATACAGACCTTTTTCCGAAGGCCGTCCTGTACTTTTTCCATATCCACGATAATCCCAAAGCAGCACGTTGGCTTGGAGGTTATGAAAAAATTTTATTCGAAATAGGCGGTGCGATATATTTCCGGCATTACCATGACAAAAAAGAACCGTTGTTTTGGCTTGGGGATGCCTGACAAACCAGGCATGCAGTTTGGTCCCATCCGGGGTTGTGATTTCGATATTTTCATAGTCGATATGCAGTGCGTCAGGTGTTTCAGCCATAGTCCGGCTGGGATAATACAGACTTTTTTGCTCCATATGGGCAATGAATATTTTCCCAAGTACCAGGATAAGAACAACAGCGATCAGCAGCTTCATACTTCCCTTTCCAAACTCCAATTTTGGGCGACCCGACATTAGCCCTCTATCCGGCGTATTTTCGGGCGAATACAAAATTCGCCCTTACATTAACCATACCCTTACTACCAGTGAAATAAACGCTGCCATATGGTTTTCGGCAGCTCCGGATCCGGAGCAACTCCGGCTTTGCGTTGCAGCTCACGCAAGCGGCTTTTATCCTCCGGATGTCCGCCCCACTTTTCCGCAAAGCGACGCAGATCCTTTTCCTGCTGTTCAGAATTTTCCGGAATTTTACCGCGTGTGATTTTACCAGGATGATATACCGGACATGGAACAATAAACCGTTTGGCTCCTGAAAGTGAGACTTTCCATAAAAAGTCGTCAGAAGCACAAATGTTTTTATACTCCGTATCCCAACCCCCAATTTTAGCAAAAAGCTCCTGTGAACACATCCAGCATGAACCAGTTGCCCGAAATGGCTCTAATTTGGCTTTCAAGCCTGTTTTTTTGAGTTTTTTTAGTTTAGGAGGGGTAATATCCCCTGGATTCTCAAAATAACGAATCCCGAGCTTTTTCTGAATCCAAGGCCAATTCGGTGAAATCATACCCAGGGGATACCGCTCCATCCAGGCTCGCATAATACTCAGGCTCTGCGGACCAAATACAACATCATTATCCGCTTGTACAATATAATCCGTTTGGGCCAGTTGAAATCCTTTATTAATTGCCGCAGCCACACCCAGGTTTTCCGAAAACGCAAAGTACGTAAGATTTTTGAAATTCGGATTCTTGGTCAGTGGATAGGTTACGACCAGTTGTTCGGTTTTATCAGTGGATCCATTATCTATACATACCAGTTCAAATGGTACATTTGCGCATTCTGGACGGGATAGACTGTTGAGCAGCATTTCTGTATACAAGCGTTGATTGTAAGCAATGGTCAATACAGTAATCACGCTAACTCCTCATAAATCAATACATCACAGGGATGTTCTTATTTTTCCAACAGAAAATATTGATTTTGCGGTGAATCCACCGGTGTAAAATCAGCCATAAGTCGTAATCCGACGTCACGTATTGCTTTCACGATTCTTGATTTGGAATATCCTTTTCTGCCCATCTCCCACAAATGACCGGGTGCCGGTTTTCCTCTGCTGGGCAACCACGGAATATGAAATACCCAGGAATTTCTTCGGCCTCCCGGATATTTATGCAACGAATAAATAACCCGGGAGACATAGGGAATTGAAATAAATATTTGATCGCGCGTCACCCTTTTCAATTCCTTTAAAGCACGCGTAAAATCTTCAAACGGCAGATGTTCCAATACCTGACAGCAGAGAGAAAAATCAACTGCATCATTTGGCAAAGGTAATTCTCGTATATCACCGCACAGATCCGGTTCCAAGCGCTGCTCGCAGTCACAGGTCAATACTTTTAGCCCCGCTTTTCGTAAAATATGCGTTACCGCACCCGGCCCCGGACCAATTTCCAACACTTTTTTCGCGCCGGATTCACGTATGGCTTTGATTTGATAATAATACTGGGCCATGCGTTGGGGTGAATAATACCCTAAATGGCTATACGGGGGAATCTGTTCCTCACATTGTGACATGCTTAGCGTGTCCTTTATTTATATAATTACCAGGCATTATACTGGATTTAATTAAAATTATCCATCCGGAGTATTCAAACCAGGCGTTTTTTTTGAATAGGATTTATTGGTCAGCCTGCGTAATATTAGGAAGATTCATACTATAATCGTATAGAAATTCATCAATTAATTTTTTGTCTTTCAAATCAACCGATATAAATTCAACCCCATGAATAAACCGGCCTCCAACCATGGGCATATTCCAGATCACGTGTGCAAAAATTTTAACTTCCGCGCATTCTTCCTCCTGACACACCAAATTTTTTTTATCATCATTGCGTTTCTCCTTCGGTGGAAGATAGAGCGTGATCATTATCTTTTGTCCCTTTTCCAGCTTTTGCCCGCAACGAAAGGCCAACCCGCAGGCACTTATATTCTCAGTGGATTCGTGCATTTCCTCGCCCGGTTTAGAAGAGATTACGTGAAAATGAACAATCAGATTTAGAGGTTTGCGCGGAAATTTTCTTTTTTCTACAATTACATCGCTGGTATAGTCTTCAGCGCCCATAGCACCTCTTCCTTGATAGTATTTTTATTTATTCAGTATCGGCATTTCCAATCGAATTCCTAAATGTCCAGGCACAACTTTTGAAAATCCAAGGTGGCACTAGGCACACTTATTTTTTCTGATTCATAGCGTTAGGTATTTATTCATACGCCTCTCCTGGGTCACTCCAAATTCACATTTATACTACTAAAGAACCTTCGAAAAAAAAGGACAAAAAAGTATTTTCCCTGTTTTCAATATTAAGACTAAACCATAAGTGACGTTCCTATAACATAGGTAGAGGTCTATCTGAGGAGGAAAACAAATGACGTTTCCAAATGAACAAAAAATTGCAGAGTCACTTGATATTTCGGTCGAATTGCTGCCTTTTTTACCTGAACTATTAGCCGACATTTGGATTTTGGGCAGTTCGCCCAACCATATTTTCGATATGCTGCTGCCCTTGCGGTTGCCTGCTGATGAATCGCGTGTTCTGGATGTGGGGTGTGGAAAAGGCGCTGTGTCCATAACACTGGCACAAAAGTTTGGTCTGTACATCGATGCCTATGATCACTTTCAACCCTTTCTGGAGGAAGCCAAGCAAAAAGCCGAAGAATACGGGGTCAACAAACTCTGCAAATTTGCCTTGGCGGATATACGAACGATTCTCCCAAGCGTTCGCAACTATGATATCGTTATTTACGCAGCTGTGGGTGCGGCACTTGGGAATTTAGAATCGTGTATCGGACAATTGCGGCAGACCGTTCATCCGGGCGGATACATTCTGATCGATGACGGTTTCTCCTCGGCCGAAAAACCTTTGGAATTCCCCGGCTATGAATACGTGGCAACGCGCGAAGAAGCCAGGCGGCAATTGCTCTCGCATGGTGATCAGTTGATCCAAGAATTGCTTGTACCTAAAAATGAGATAATTGCTTACAACCATCAGAATAATAAAGTCATCCAAAAACGGGCAGCCGAGTTGATAAAACGCTTCCCTGACAAAACAAAACTATTCTCCCAGTACGTGCAACACCAATTGGATGAATGCCAAGTCATTGAAAACGAAACCCAGGGCGCAATCTGGTTACTGCAAAGAATTTAACCGGTTATTCCCACGTGGCGTCAAAAATACAACAATCGTCCACCCAGACAATGAATTGTCATTCAGGATTAGTGTCATTTCACAATAACCAATTTATTAAATTTAAATGTATTTCTGCCATCCGCAGCTATTCGTTTACTTCGATAAATATAAATGCCAGGTGCCGCATTACGTATATCCCAGTGAATGCGATGATAGCCGGAGATATGATGGTATTTTTCAACAAAATCCAGCTTTTCTCCAACAATATTATAGATTTGAATACGCATCCTGGATCCTTGTTCTGCCCTGTAATAGAACCAGATATCGCCTCCCGCAGCCGGCGAAGGATACGTAATAACATCCGATCCAACCCCTGTGTATGGTGTTAAAGTATGTGTGTGGGTCGAAGTGATCGTAGACGAAGAAGTGACTGTGCTGGTATTGGTGACAGTCGATGTTGCAGAAATTGTCGGAGTAATCGTGGAGGTGGGGGTCACGGTGGCAGTTGGAGTAATTGTCGGGCTAACCGTATTCGTCGCGGAAAGAGTCGAAGTCACAGAGATCGTTAATGTCGAGGTTATAGTCGCAGTAGGGGTAATTGTATAAGTTTTCGTCTCGGTTGCGGTTGGGGTAGCAGTAGTAGTCGGAGTATGCGTGGGAGTAAATGTAGGCGTGCCTGTCAAAGTCGGCGAATCTGTAGGAGTCACTGTGGGTGTGTCTGTATAGGTCGGTGTGATTGACCAGGTTGGCGTGATGGTTGGTGTTATGGTATATGTTGGTGTATTAGTTCTCGTCGGAGAATGAGTTGGAGTCACTGTGTAAGTCGGGGTCGAGGTGTATGTTTCAGTAACCGTAAAAGTCGGTGTTATGGTAGTTGTAGAAGTCATGGTTAAGGTTTGTGTACTGGTCAAAGTGATTGTCATAGTCAGGGGTTCTGCCAGACCGGTTTTAGCCATAAAGATAAGTGTCAAACAGATAAATACAAATTTAGTTTTATTCATTTCCCTCTCATTTCAAAAGATATTGAGTTAAGGCATACAGTATATAACTATATTATTCAGGGGTCACGTTTAAATTTTAGAAATAATCTCTTGAATTTAGTTCCGTTTTACGTCATAAATAGTCTTAGCTTATTATTCAGGAAAGGAAGGTATTATATGAAAACACCATTATTAAAATGTTGTATTGGATCTGCTGTAGGAGCGCTTCTGTTAATGACTTCTCTGGCTGCTCCAATCGCTGCTGACGGATTGCGTATTGGAATCGGCGGTGCTCACAACACGGTTGCCACTGGAGATTTCAACGGACAAAATATTTTAAAACATTATGATTTTGACAGTTCCAGCTATCAGTATCTTGACCTGCCAACACCCGAGGATATGGCCATGGGCTTTGCTGCTCGTATGGACTATATCCAGGGATATTGGGGTGCTGAAATTCAATATTGTACTTTCGCCCACAGCAAAGATACTTCTTCCTTGTTCAATGAACCCGAAGGATTGATGACCTATCATTTTGTAGACTTAAACGCCAAGCTGGTCATCCCGATCATGCCGGCTGAGTTGCATCTCATTGCCGGTTTAAACTATACTCTACTCAATATCGAAAAAGGCGAACTCTACTCGGATACCGAATTAACCGGCAAAGTGGATTACGATTATACCAGCCGTATTGCCCAAGCGGACTTTACCGGTTTTGGCGTTAACCTCGGTATTGGTGTCAGTTATGAATTTATGCCTTTTGTCTCATTTTTTGCGGAATACATTCTCCGTTCTGTGAGCTACAGCGTAGCCAATGACCTGGAGATTTCCGATATGATTAAATCCGGAGCAATCGATACTATCATTATCGGCATCACCTACAACATCCCCACCAGTATTTATTAAATGGAGCCCACGGGTAAGCCCGTGGGACGAGGTGAAAATTATGCTGACACGTCAAATGAAGCAAGCCGGATTTTTAGAAAACTGCTTGGCAGGTTGTCTTTTTATGTCCGCTATTCTCCTCATCGGACTTATTGCCGGAATCCTAATTTTCAAAGACAAACTTCATTTTCTCGATAAAGTGAATGATCTGGTCGCAACGGCAATGCAGGATGACTCAAGCCAAGAGGATTTTACCGCACTCAAATCCACTCCTACCCCTACCACAGAGCAATTGGAACTCAGCGCTCTCGAGCTTACATCCAAATTAAAAAAGAATCCTGCTAATCTTGAGTTGCGTTTCCAACGTGCCCAAATCCATCAGAAATTAAACAACCATCAAATGCTTCAAAACGATTTGCACGTGATCTTGTATCACAACCCCCATCATGCCGGAGCATTACGAGAACGCGCTTATCTCCACCTGAAACAGAACAAATTAAATTTAGCTTTGAAAGATATCAACACCTCCTTACGCCTCGAACCGAGAAACGCAATAGCACACGGTATTCGCGGACGAATTTTAGCCCTTACCAACCGGACCGATGCCGCTTTGCTGGAATATAAAAAGGCACTTGAGTTGGATCCCCAATACATTAGAGGCTATATTTACCTGGGCAATGTTTACCAGAACAGGAAAAATCACGAAGCAGCTCTGACCGAATACCGAAAAGCCTTGCAATTGGATAACGAGTTTGCCCCTGCCTATTTTTATATCGGAACCGTCTACTACGCTGAAGGCAAGCATCAGCGCGCAATCGTCAATTATGACAAAACTGTTAAGCTTGACCCCAACTTCATCCGGGCATATGAAGCGCGTGGAGATTTTCATCTGAATCGATACGATTATTGGCAAGCCATCGTAGATTTCACCACAGTCTTGGAGACCGCGCCCCAAGAGGCATCCAGCCGTGCCAAGCGCGGCTTTGCGTATTTACAAAATTCAAAATCCGAAGATGCCATCCATGATTTCGAATTCCTTTTCAAGCACAATCCTGGTTTTGCCAAAGCCATGCCCATGACCTACTTTTTTTCCGGAGTGTGTTATGAAAACCTCGGACAGCGGGCAAAGGCCCTGGAGACGTACAAACTGTTTTTACAGTTGGCACCGGAGGATCAGTTCTCAGATAGAATTAGTGAAGTAAAACAAAAAATAAAAAGTCTACAAGCATTATAAATATGGTTGTATAATAAAATCCATCATTATCAAGGACAATGTCAAACATGAAAAACAGAATTATTTTCCTAACCACCATATGCTTTGCCCTCTTGCTGGCCTTGCAATCCAATTGGTCGCTGGCTGATAAAACCGTTGCGGCGAAACAAGACGTGCATTATTTCAAGCTGGATACGGAAGTCCATTTTGGCATGTCCGGTTTTGTAAAACGCGTCATTCAAAAAGCCAAGAATGAAAATGCTGCTGCTATCATCATCGGCATTGATACTTTTGGCGGCCGGGTGGATTCGGCACTGGAAATCATTGAACACATAAATGCGGCCCAAGATCTTCCAGTCTATGCCTATATTGAAGACAAAGCCTGGTCTGCCGGCGCTCTTTTAGCTCTGGGATGCAAAGCCATTTACATGAAGTCCGGCAGTTCGATCGGTTCTGCCACACCGGTATCTGCCGGTGGCGGTCAAGCCAAGACCGAAGCTTTGGGAGAAAAATATATCTCTGCCATCCGGGCCAAATTCCGGTCTGTAGCTGAAAAAAACGGCTACCCACCCAATCTGGCTGCAGCCATGGTGGATAAAGACCTTGAGGTTTGGCAGGTGAGTGTAAACGACCAGACCAAGTACCTGACTCAGGATGAGATTGACTTGGCCAAGAAAGAGAAAAAAGAGGTCTCAATCGGACCCAAAGTAACGGCCAAAGGTAAACTGCTTAACCTGACTGCCCAACAATCTTTGGCTTATGGTCTGTCCCAGGCAATGATTGAAAATAAGGAAGCTTTACTCCAAGCCCTGGAAATGCCCCAAGCCACTATAGTAGTGCAAGAACGAAACTGGACTGAATTCGTAGCCGGTTTTCTAACCAGTTCCATGATCAGTGGGCTTTTGATGATGATTGGCCTGATTGCTCTGTATACTGAGATCAGCAATCCCGGCTTTGGCTGGGCCGGAATTGTCGGCATCACCGCCTTGGGTCTTCTCTTCTGGGGCAAATATATTGTCAATTTGGCAGAAATGACCGAATTTATGATTTTTGCCGTTGGTATCATTCTGCTGTTAGTTGAAATTTTTGTTATTCCGGGCTTTGGTATCACAGGTATTGCCGGTATTGCCTTTATGTGCATAGGCCTTTATCTGGCTTTTGTTCCTTTTGTGATTCCCAAATATCCCTGGGACTTCACCTTATTTACCAGGACCCTGGTGCTCATGTTCGTCTCCATCTTGACCAGCATTACCGGCTTTTTAATTCTTCTGCATTTTCTTCCTTCCCTACCCGGGTTGAATCGTTTAGTATTAACCCGCGAACAACGTCAGGAAGATGGTTTTTCTGTTGCCACGGAGAGTACCACTGCCTTAATCGGATCTGTAGGCAAAGCGACCACAACTCTCAGACCGGTTGGCAAAGGACAATTTGGTCAGAAACTGCTTGATGTGGTGGCAGAGAGCGGATTTATTGAGAAAGATACTTCCATTACTATTATTGATGTTACAGGCAACCGCATCTTGGTGCGACCGTCCTAAGCACACAAGATTGGTAAATAAACCAAACTCAAGGAGGCAAGTATTATGTGGATTCTGATTGGTCTGTTAGGGCTGTTACTGTTTATCGTTTTAATGGTAATCCTTTCCTTTTTCGGATTGTGGTTACGCGCTCGTTTATCCGGTGTACGCATTACCTATGCCAACCTCATTGGCATGACCTTGCGTAAGGTTTCCGCTACTGTCATTGTTCAGGGTATGATCATGTCAACCAAAGCCGGCCTGCAATTATCTGTGGCTGATTTGGAAGCCCATTATCTGGCCGGCGGTAATGTCACGCGCGTGGTATTCGCACTCATTGCTGCCAATAAAGCGAACATTGAATTGGAATTTAAAAAAGCCGCGGCCATTGATCTGGCCGGCCGTGACGTATTGGATGCTGTAAAAACCAGTGTTAATCCCAAGGTTATTGATTGTCCCGCCGCCTCTTCCGGTAAGGCTTCCATTGAAGCTGTGGCCGGCGACGGTATCCAGCTCAAAGCCAAAGCCCGGGTAACAGTCCGCGCTAACATTGAACGTTTGATCGGCGGCGCCACTGAAGAGACCATCATTGCCCGGGTGGGCGAAGGTATTGTTACTACCATTGGGTCTTCCAAAACACACAAAGAAGTGCTTGAAAACCCGGACCTCATCTCCAAACGCGTATTGGAAAAAGGGTTGGACTCTGGAACTGCTTTTGAAATTCTTTCTATTGATATTGCGGATGTTGATGTAGGACGCAATATCGGTGCTGCTCTGCAGACCGACCAGGCTGAAGCAGACAAAAAGGTGGCCCAAGCCAAAGCAGAACAGCGACGGGCCATGGCTATTGCGCAAGAGCAGGAAATGAAAGCCAAAACCCAGGAAAACCGCGCCAAAGTAGTGGAAGCAGAAGCCAAAATTCCGCAAGCCATTGCCGATTCCTTCCGGTCCGGGAACCTGGGCATCATGGATTTTTACCGCATGAAAAACATCCAGGCGGACACGGATATGCGCGATTCCATTTCCAAAACCGACAAAGGCGAACGCAAACGCTAATTAACTTCCATTACAACAGTAGGGGCGTTTAATTAAACGCCCCTACCAGATATTCGATTAAAATATTCGGCGTATAAAATTCTTTACACGAGGCTGAGATCATGGCATATGATTTTTCCGGTTTAATTCAAATACTTATTACCCTCGGCGCTATTTGGTATTTTTTTCGTAAAGTTTTCAAAAAATCCGAACAAGCCAAGAAAAACGATCAAGCAATGGCAGCTAAAATTTCGGCTACTGGGGCTCAAACACAGGAAGCTGAGGATGAAGATAGTAATTTTTACGAAGAAATCCTCGAATTTGAGGAAGATGCTGATGAGGAAGAAGATATTCCAGTAGTCCCTGAACCAGAACCGAAAACCGTGCCCAGAGGTGTTGCCTTAACTCGATTGCTGCCAGCCAGGGAGAGTTCTTCTCAGCAAAAGGCTGTCGAGCCATTGCCTATTTTTAAATATACAGATGAACCAGCACCAATAGAACCCCCACCGGAAACCATTGCTGAATCCATTTCGGAAAGCAGTCCCTTGTTTAACTCATTGGCAGACCTACGACGCGCTGTCATACTTAAGGAAATCTTGGACAAACCCAAGGGATTGCGCGGCTTTCAGGATAATGATTGGTAAAACATACCTTCAGGGCGGATTCGAAAAACTGGAACCGCTGGAATTTTATGAGCATAGCTCAGGAGTTCAAGTTATGCTTAAAAGAGTAACGAAAATTCTCTTTGTTTTATTTCTGATTTTAATCCCTTTCACAGCCCAATGCGCCAATACCTGGAAATGGATTGCTTACGGTGACACGCGAACTGACGACAAAAATCATCGTGCTGTATTGCGCGCTATTAAAACCAATACTCCGGATTATAAATTTATTATCAATGTTGGTGATGTGGTTGAAGACGGCGCTTTTGAAGAACAGTGGGAAACCTGGAAAAAAGCCTGTTTGGATGAACTGGGTGATTTGGGCCAGGAGCACACGCCGCCAAAATATATGTCTGCTCCGGGAAATCATGATTATGTTGATACTCGCGGGACGACCAATTGGGCCCGTTATTTGCCCGGCCAATATAAGCAATACGGCAACCAGGGCAAATATTTTGTTTTTGATTATGAAAACGCCAGATTCATAGTTTTAAATAGCTGCGAAGCCTTGACTTCCCCGCAATATGACATGATGATAAAAGCCATTGAGAACAATCCGAAAGATTGGCTGTTTATGGTTTGGCATTATCCCATCTTTGATTTTGGTCCAATAAAATACCAAGACAACCTGCATGACACCTGGGGTATTCCACTATACAAAAACGGTTGCGATATTATTTTCACCGGCCATGCGCACCAATATGTGCGAACACATAAGCTCGAATTAAACGGAGACCAGCATCCTCCCGTAGATAAAAAACACGGCACCGTGCAAATCATAACCGGAAACGGAGGCGCCTCCTTCTATCCGGTAGATGAGAACAAAAACAGCAACAGGTATATGCTGGCTTACTCTTTTGATGAAAAACAGGACGCCTATTTCGGATATACCGAACTCACCATTAAAGGCAAACGCCTGACCTTGAAACACATCCGGACAGACGGAAAAGTGATGGACAAGGTTAGGTACAGGGCTAATCC
>JAGLMY010000349.1 GCA_023139775.1 bacterium | reverse complement strand
TCCAGCATATGCCGGATAATTTTCTGCCGGCTTTTGCCGAACGTCTGGACCAGCTTTGTCCTTTGGAAGTCAAATTAGCCAAAGACGGTGAATTCATAAGACCTAACTGCATATTGGTTGCCCCCGGAAATCAGCATATTGTAGTTAAATGCGTGGGAGGGAAATATTTGGTCAATTTTAAAAAAGGGCCAAAAGTAAATTATCACTGCCCCAGTATAGATGTGCTTTTCAAATCAGTAGCAGCAAGCGCAGGCGCCAAAGCAGTGGGCGTCCTATTAACCGGCATGGGCAACGACGGAGCCCGGGGACTCCTGGCCATGAAAATGGCCGGGGCCCATACCATTGTTCAGGATGAAAAGACCAGCACCGTATTCGGCATGCCCAAAGCGGCCATTAAATTAAACGCAGCCAATGCCGTGGCGCCATTGGAAACTATAGCTTATGAGATTACGGCGGAAGTCGTAAAACGAGTATAAAATTATTGTAAATCTTTGTATGAGTATAAACATACTATTTCACTACTGTTTATCACAGCCACTAAAGATAGTGTACATTTTACTAAAACTAATAATCGTGCCTATTAATTTAAGTGAAATTCTCAACTATCCGAAAATAATAGTATGTTTTTAAAGGAGGCGATATAGTTATGGAAGATTACAAAGGCGCAGCTATTGTTACAATGAGAAGTATAGTAAAAGAAAAAGGCAATGATGCGGAAACAGCTATTCTAAAACAATTGAACCCTGAAGAATCCGAATTATATAAAAATACTTTAGCTTTCTCCTGGATTAATTCTTCCAAGGCCGCACCCGTAATTAAAAAAATAGCTAATGTTTTGTATAATAATGATCCTCTCGGAATATACAAGTTGGGAAAAGAAATTGCCGCGAAAGATTCAAAAGGTATCTATAAATTTTTGATGCGTTTTACTACTATTCCTTTTATAGTTAGTCAGACAGCTAAACTTTGGAATAGTTATTATAAAAAAGGCGAGGCCTATGCAGAGTCAAGCTCAGAAAAAAAGCAAATGTATTTGAATGTTAAAAATTATCCAGAGTTACCCGAAAAATTTAATGAAATGGTCGGTGGATACGTAGCGCAGGTAATTGAAATGACCGGCGGCAGAAATGTCAAAGTAGTCAGCGTAAATAATAATCCGAATCATTGGAAGTGGAATATTTTATGGGAATGAATCAGAATGATTGATAGTAAATATAGATTGTTATTTGCGGCCAATCAATTTTTTAAATATCACAGTTAAAAAAACTCTTTACTTCATCAGACACCTCCTTGGACATTGTCCACTTTTTTAGGTGTCTGTCAAACTGGGATGATCCACCATGTCCCCTACGTCCATTCTGCCATTTTCACAGTATTTTAACTGCTTCGCCAGTTGATAATTTTGCATAGGTTTTAGCCGGGACAAAGTCCTTTTTGTTAATCATAACACCCCCCCCGACTACGCGGCTTTACCGAGTGAGCCTGTCCCATATTCAGGAAACATAATAATTGCCGGATGAACACCAAATGCTTCAGCCAAAGCAATGGACCTATATTTGCCGATTTTTACACGATCATGCTCAATTAAACTGATATTGTTGCTGTTAATGCCGGATTTTTTAGCAAGCTCGCCTTGAGTCCACTCTTTTAGTTCGCGAAGGGTTTTAATTACTTCACCGGTAGTTAGGGTGGTATGACTCTTGGCAGGAATAAAATTATAATCTTTGCCATTACGCCGCAAAAACACGCTATCCTCTTTAACTATAAGATGATCCTTGTCTTTTTTGGTAGGTTTATTGCTCATAGCAATCACTCCTTTTATTAGTATTTGTGCGGCGTTATTTCAAACACCATTACCAATACTTTATCCTGCACTACTTCATAAATAATTCTATATTTCAAGCTTAGGCGCGATGAACGTTGACCATATCTGTTACCTTTAAGCTTTTCGTCATGGTAACTTGGAAGCGTTCGAAGAATATCCGGGCCATGAGCTGCAACAAGATTTTTCCATAGTTCATATTTATTAACAACCACCTTTGGCAATTTTCTGAGAGTTTTCGAAATATCATGAATCTCAAATATTTTCCATTCCATACTATTAGCCTCACCTTCGTTATCATTAAATATAATATATTAATATTAATAAGTCAAGGGATAAAAAATCACATCTTATTTTCAATCCGAAAACTGAGATTCTTCGGCTTCGCCTCAGTAACGGTTAACGCGGTTAACGGGACGTTGGTTTGTTGTCCAGTTATCACCTAAACAGGCGCCAAAGCAGTGGGCGTCCTATTGACCGGCATGGGCAACGACGGAGCCCGGGGACTCCTGGCCATGAAAATGGCCGGGGCCCATACCATTGTTCAGGATGAAAAGACCAGCACGGTATTCGGCATGCCCAAAGCGGCCATTAAATTAAATGCAGCCAATGCCGTGGCGCCATTGGAAACTATAGCGTATGAAATTACGGCAGCGGTCGTAAAACAAGTCCTGGATCCACCGTCAAAAAAATAATATCCTTGTTCTGCTGTCCAAAAAAAATCTTACCTTGTGTTTTAGCCAAGAAAG
>JAGLMY010000348.1 GCA_023139775.1 bacterium | reverse complement strand
GATTTTTGGCATAATTTTTATTTTGGATATTATCAGCAAGTGGATTGTGACACATACCATGGTATTGTATCAAAGTATTCCTTTGCTGGGACAAATCCTAAAGCTTACCTATGTCCGAAATACCGGGGCCGCGTTCAGCCTGTTGGCCAATGTGGATTCGCCCTGGCGGACGGCTTTTTTAATCGCGGTTAAGTCTGTGGCTGTGATTGTATTAACCATTGTTGCCTATTATGAACAAAGGCGTGATCCGAGATTAATGCTGCCTTTGGGCTTGGTCTGCGCCGGAGCGATGGGGAATTTATTGGACAGAGTCACAACCGGAACTGTTGTGGATTTTATTGAAGTGAGCTACCGGACGTTTCATTTTCCGGTTTTCAATGTGGCTGATTCAGCAGTCGTTATTGGTGTGAGTTGGTTGTTGCTCATTACCTTTCAAACCCAATTTAAAAGTCCGGATTCTTAGGCGTAATCCGTAAAAGGAAATTATGCATCCCATTCTATTTTCAATTGGTCCCTTCACCTTAAAAACCTATGGCTTGATGGTTGCCCTGGCTTTTGCGGTGTCCATTGTTTTGGCCTGGAAACAAGCCGGACGCGAGGGGATTGATTCGGATACCTTTTTAGACATGACCTTGTGGATTGTTATAGGTGGAATTCTGGGCGGCCGGGTTTTGTATGTGATTGTTTCCTGGCATGAATTTGTGGAAAACGTATTGGATGTTTTTAAAATCTGGCAAGGTGGCTTGATTTTTTACGGTGGTTTGTTTATGTCTATCTTGGCGGTGATTCTGTATTGCCGGAAAAAGCAACTCTCAACTTGGCAGATTTTGGATATTTGTGCGCCGTATGCGGCTCTGGGTCATGCCATAGGAAGATTGGGTTGTTTCTTCAACGGCTGCTGCTACGGTCCGGTAAATACTACCTGGGGAGTTATTTTTCCAAGTCTGGGTGATAATCTGCCCCACCTGCCCACCCAACTTATGGAGAGTGTTGCCAATCTGCTTCTGTTTTTGGGTCTGCTGGCTTTTCGGCCCAAACGTCAATACGTTGGACAACTTGTCTGGCTGTATATTTTCGGCTATGCTGTATTGCGTTTTGGTTTGGAATTTTTACGTGGGGATGAGATTCGAGGTTCGCTGCTGTTTTCTTGGTTGTCTACCTCACAGTTTATTGCTTTGTTTGCCATGGGACTGGCCGGCGGGATGTTGATCTGGTTGGGACGAGCAGTCCGATTGAAATCCTGAGTACCTATAGGGTAGCGCGCTTATGAGAAGAATTGTACAGACGATTGGATTGTTATGCCTGGCGCTCTATCCTGTGTTTCTGCAGGCCGGCAGTCGCCTGTTGCCCGGTGATGAGAAACGGGGCTGTGTTGGTTTTTATCGCGGTGCGTATGCGACGGCTATTGAGGAATATCACCGGCTTTGGATTCGAGATCGAAAAAATCAGGCCCTAGCCATGGATCTGGCCGCGGTCTTGCAAGCTGATCAGCAATATCACCAAGCGCAGAAAGTATTGGCCCAAGCCGGAATACGCGGTCAACTTTTAGGCGAAGCTTTGCTGGCGGCCGGTGATTTTGCTGATGCCCGCTATGAGTTTGAATATGTTTTAGAACAGCCCGGGAAACATGGCCGGGCTCGCTTGTTTTTAGGCTTGCTTGATTATGTGCAAGGCAATTATGCCAAAGCGGCTGAACATTTTTGGAAAGCGCAGGCGCAGAGTCCTGCTCAAGGAAGTATTCATCTCTACTTGGCTCGTGCTTTTCATCGCTTGGCGGAATCCGCGACCACCGAGCGCGACTATTTTGTGTCCCGGG
>JAGLMY010000347.1 GCA_023139775.1 bacterium | reverse complement strand
TTTTTCCGGTCGGGGAATGACAACCTTTGTTTAACCGCAGTTCACTGACATGTTATGTACGGATAGGCTTTTGACTTTGATCGGACAAACGAGTATAATGTTATTTATATAAATATTAAAAAGAGGAGTGCTTATACCATGGCAAGAAAAATTCATATCAAATCCACTGGTGAACGGAAACAATTCTTTTTAGGTTTGGGAATCTTTTTCGCGGTATATCTTTTATCCTATGTTTGGGTCTTGTTCATCACTCCGATTCCGGCCACAGCTGCCGGGAAATATGCTTTGTTCTCTTTTTCTTTAGGTGTTTTAGCCTCTATTGTGCTGATCTTTACCCGTCATTCGGTCATGGGCTTGGGCGGCAGCCTGGCTGCTATATTATATGTGGTCATATTTGCTGTGACCTGGCCCTTGGTGCGATAAAATAAAAAGATAGACAACATATTCTTAAGTAGGCCAGGAGGCATAGATGTGTTTCTGGCTGGATTTTTCTGCATTCTCTGCGGTGTGTTTTGGATTTTACAATGGCGGGGCAGACGGTTTGAGCGTGCGTTTTACCCGAAATCCGAAAATGTTTCCGTGCTCCGGCGCAGCTTCGGCCCAGATGGTTCCATCGTGATTGTTGATGATGATCTGACAAATCGCGAGTCCCAGGCCACTGCCGGGGGTTTTGCTCTGTTTGGTGGGTTTGGTCTTTTTGATACGATAGAATTTCTCGAATACTTTTTTCTGCTGCTCCGGCGTCAACGTGGTTCCACGATCTTCTACCATGAAGGCGATGTATTTATTGTCCGCCCTATAGCGTAAATAAACCGGACTCTGGACAGGTGAATATTTTAATGCGTTTGACAAGAGGTTGATCAAGACCTGGACCAAGCGCAAACGGTCGCCTGTCACAAATAATTCTTCATTAATGAATTCGGTGTGTATTCTTTGCTTGTCTTTGGCGGCGCTGCCTTGCACGGAGAGCACTGCTTCTTTTATCAATTCCCGGCAAGAAACCGGTTTGAAATGCATTTCCAAACGGCCTAATTCCAATTTAGTTAAATCCATCAAATCACTGATCAGACATTGGATGTGATCCGAATTTTTTAAAATGATTTCGCAAAATTCACTCTGTTCTTTATTGAGGGGTCCGATTTTATTATGCCAAAGTATCTTAGCGAATCCGGAAATTGAGGTAATTGGGCTGCGGAGTTCGTGGGCGACCATGGAAATACTCTCGGATTTAGTCTGGTCAGCTTCCCGCAGTTTAATATTGGCGCCGCGTAGTTGCTCGGTGGTGGCCAGGAGATGTTTTTTTTGTTCGTTTAAAAAGGTATGTTGGGTGGCATAGGTATGCGCATTGGTTAAGGCGGTAGCTGTATGCAGTGCCAGCATTTCGAGAAAATGCAGTTGTTTGGTTGTAAAAGATTTATAATCATGACGATTGATCACTTCTAAAACACCGATGGTTTTGGATTTGTTCTTCAGAGGGACTGCCATACAATTACGTATCGAGGAAGCAAAAGGGAGGTCTGTATTTTGAAAAATGGAATCTTTGCCTTGCGAAGTATTGGCAATTGCACCTTTGCCGGAAGACAACACCCAGGCTTCCAGTCCTTGTGCTTTACTTAATTTTAAGGTGACCAGCTGGGAATTTTTTCCCTGATGTTTGCGTATATAGGCTTTGAGTACAGAGCTGTGCGGTTGTGGAAGCAGAATCACACCTGTTTCCGCCAATAACAATTCCGCGATCCATTTCAGCGTGGAGTCCAAAATATGACGAGTGGATAAAGAAGTGTGAATCTCATTAATCACAGTACTAAGACGACCCAAGGGTTGCGGCATGAAAACTCCTGTACGATAAATCTATGCTTGTTGCTGATAGCCAATGGTTCTAGGTACAATAATCGCAAGTGCACACGAAAGTCAACAATTACTTTTGCTTTTCAAATATAATTATTGGCCCTTTATACGAGCGCCTAATATTTAATTTTTTAAGGATACTTGACATTTCAAGGGTGAAGGTCAATAATATCTGTATATTCATGACTAACTAAAGAAATTCAGGGGGTAGTGTTAAGCGTGCTGGATGAAAATATCATAAATTTGATGAAGATGAACGGGGATATTGAGGCGTTTATTGAAACGTATGTGAATTCGTTTGTCAAATGGGAAGTCGTACAATTTTATTATGATCATCCAAACAAATGGTTCGAGCTGGATGCTTTGGCCGCTACGCTGAATCGACCGGTAAAAATTTTAAAAAAAGAAATGCAGGAGTTGCATGATTTAGGTTTTCTGCAACAGGAAAAGAAAGGGAAAACATTGTCTTATCGGTTTTTGCTTGCCCAAACGCCTGAAGGAAAAATCCTGGAACAGATTTTGGAACGATTTATCACTATCTGCCAGGACCGGGAAGGGCGTCTGCGGGTAGTGTACAAACTTTTGAAAAACGGCAAACCTATTTCGGGGTAATAGTGGTTGCTTTAACAATAGATCCGAACACATTTTCATTTCAATCCGGCAAATCCGTTCTGTGGCTGCTCTTAGTGGCTGCGTTTACTATTTTTTGGGCCGGCGGTTGGCTGGAAAAACACATTCAAAAAAATTATATTTACAGAGAAGAAAGTGTGCGGGCAGCTGCATATTGGAAACGTGCGGATCATGGTGTCTTGTGTATGCTGTGTCCGCGCCGATGCTTTATACCCGAAGGTGGTCGTGGCTGGTGCCGGGTGCGCGTGAATGCGATGCAGAAGTTGTATACTCAGGTGTATGGTTTGCCGGCAGCAGTCCATGTTGATCCGATAGAAAAAAAACCTGTCTTTCATCTGTTGCCCGGCAGTCGGGCTTTTTCCATTGCAACCGCGGGTTGTAATCTGAATTGTCAATTTTGTCAAAACTGGACCTTGGCCACTTCGAATCCGGAAACACTGCCGGCTGAGTTTTTATCTCCGCATAAAATCGTAGCGATGGCCTTGCGCACCGGCTCGCGCTCTATTGCGTATACCTACTCTGAGCCTGTGGTTTTTTATGAGTACATGCGGGAAATTGCCGAGCTTGCGCACAGGGCTGGTTTATACAATGTTATGATTACCGGCGGGTACATTGCCGAAAAACCGTTGCGGGAATTATTGCCCTTGCTGGATGTGATCAAGGTGGATTTGAAAGGTTTTGAACCCTCTTTTTACCGGCACTTGGTGAAGGGGGAGTTACATTATGTGAAAAGAACGCTTAAAATTATTGCAGAGGTTGGAACGCAATTGGAAGTGGTGAATCTCTTGATTCCAACCCAAAATGATTCGGAAGCAAGTATTCGTGCCTTGTGTGAATGGGTGGCCCATGACTTGGGAAAAGCTACACCTCTCTTTTTCTCCCGTTTCACACCGCAGTACCGTATGCAAAACCTGCCGGTCACTCCACAGGAAACCTTGCATCGGGCACGTGTCATCGCTCGTGATGCCGGTTTGCAGTATATCTATTTGGGCAATGTAATGGATCCGGAAGGAGAAAATACTATCTGTCCGAACTGTGATTTAGTATTGGTGGATAGGCACGGGTACGCGATATTGGAAAATCGCTTAGTCCGGCGTAATACCTGTCCGCGTTGTGGGGAAAGGATTCCGGGTATTTGGCAAGATAAACGTTTGGGGTTGTGAAATCTCAACTGGAATAACCTGGTGCTATGTTATATGATATATATCTGGTATATGAAACCAAGGGGGTAAAATCATCGTGAAGCAGAGACGGAAAACCACATATACACAGTATCAGTTCTTGGTTGGTATGCTTATACTGAGCAGTATGCTGCTGT
>JAGLMY010000346.1 GCA_023139775.1 bacterium | reverse complement strand
AACGAAATATATTACTAATATTAAATACTTTTAAGGGAGCGTCGCCAATATTCGATTTGGATTCTCCGGGCAGGCCCGGGAGTATCTATGTAAACCCTTGATTAACAAATGTTCTATGAGAATCCTCGGTCGAGCCCCGGAATGACATTTTTTTAAAAGTAAAAGTTTGTTGTATACAGTTCCATTATTGATTTGTATCATCAAAATTTGCCACTTTTAATAAGCGCAATTTGAATTATCATTAAAGGAAAATAGGAGGTGAAATTAAAAAGGGTTTGGTAGAGGGAAATAAAAAAAAAATGAGGAGGATTTGAAATGAAAAATATTTTGTATCTATTCTTAATTTCGTTTTTAATAATCCCGGGCATGGTTGTAAAAGTGGCGGCTCAAACGCCTGAAAAGCAGAGCACAACAGAAACTGCGGATTCCGGCAGTCCTGCCGCGCAAGCGCCTTCTGCCGCGCAAGCGTCTCCTGCCACGCAAGCGCCTCCTGCCGCGCAAGCGTCTCCTGCCGCGCAAGCGCCTCCTGCCGAGGCGGTAGTTCCAGCCAAAATCGCAACCCCAATTGCCACGGTAATTCCCAAGAAAGCCGCCCCCCCGGACAAGCCTGAAAGCTATGGTGGATTGGAATTATTGCTCTTCGAAGAAATGGTGGTAGTAGCGTCTCAGGAAGCTGAACCTATGCATGAAGCGCCGGTTATTACCAGTGTTATTACCGGCCAAGAAATAAAAAGAATGGGGGCCAGGACTTTAAATGATGTTCTGCTTACCCTGCCCGGATTCAGTTATACCCAGGATCACAACGAATATTTTTGTGCTGCTAGGGGTATTTATGCTTCTTCCCAGCAAAAGATACTGGTTTTAAGGGACGGACACCGGTTAAACAACCGCAGTTATTCACAAGCGAATTTTGATTACTCAATAAGTCTTGATAATGTAAAACGGATCGAGGTGCTGCGCGGTCCTGGAAGCAGCTTGTACGGAGATGTTGCTTTAACTGCTGTAATAAATATCGTGACCAAAGAAGGGAAAGACCTGGATGGCGTTGAGACTACTATCGGGTTTGGCAATTACTCACAAACCAGGTTGGCCCTGGTAGCCGGCAAAAAGCTGGGAGAGAACGAAGATATTTTAGTATCCGGTGCGTATTATAAAAATGAAGGCGAGCATGTAAGCTGGGAAGACCCCAGGGATCCTGATAATGTGGGGAGCAGCATACTCTATGGATTTCGGGATCTGCCGGCTTATGATATTTATTTTAAATACCGTTTCCGGGGATTGGGTGTAACCGGTTCACGGAGATATGCAAACTACAATGAACCGCGTTCTTCTGCCGGATTAACCGGTTTAATATACGATTATAATGACTTCCCGAAATTTTCCGGAACAGGCCCGGGGCTTTCCAGCCTCTTTGATCATTGGGAAGTAAATTATACCGAAAATATCAGTAACTATAAATGGAGTTCGAAATTATTTTACGACGGTGGCACACTGAGAGCCAATATGATTATCTATCCCAATTCCTTACTACATGGAGAGCTCGTTGGGAAAGAACGTACTGTTGGAGCGCAAAGCCAAGTAGTTAAAGATTATACGGTAGGCAATCTGGGCGCCGGCAATATTTTGTTTGGAATAAAAGCGGAAGAGATGGAGGTATATGAGAGTGGTTTTAAAAATGGCACATTTCCCGACTATAACTCCTGGCCAATCCCGATTTTAAAAACCGGCAAGGAGAGAATTTATGCGGCTTTCACCCAGGTGAAACACAAAGCATTTGAGGGATTAATCTTCAATGCGGGTCTGCGGTATGATTATAAGGTTCGCCGCAAAGATGAAGTGGCCAAGGTTGATGATGTGGAGCAATTTAGCCCGCGGGCGGCTTTAATATACCGACCGATCAAGATGTTGAATTTAAGATTGAGTTATTCCCATTCCTTTGTGGATGCGCCGTATTCGTACCGTTATAATTCATTGCCGAGTTATCAAGGAGCCGTTAACTTGAAACCTGAAGAACTGGATTCTTATCAATTTTCCATAGAGAATGTATTGCCGGGAAATTTGATTAGTCAGCGCTTGAATATATTCGTTAATGAATTTGAGAATGTTATTTTCCGGAATTTGGCCGGACAGTATACCAACGCCGGGATAGTGAAAAGCAATGGCCTGGAGTATGAAGTCGGATTGCAGGAAAAATATCTATCCCTGAAGGCAAACTATACGTATCAACAAACAGTGAGCGCCACAGGGTACGAACTTAAGGATGAAATGCTGGAAAATGTTCCCCAACATATGAGTAACCTGCTTCTGAATTATGCCCCCCTATATCATTTCGGTCTGGACGATAAATGTGATATATTATGGTTGAATATGGGTGTTAGATATGTAGGGGAACAATTTGCCCGCTGGGGAAAGTCCCTGACTGATCCAAAAGATGAGGTCAAGGAAGCGCTGATTTGCAATCTGGGTTTTACTCTGAATGAATTGATCGAAAATACATCTATTGGATTCCATGCTTATAATGTGTTTGATCAGGAGTATTATCAGGGCGGCAGTGTAGATTATCCTTACCTGCAGCCGGGCAGATGGTACATGGCGGAATTGACTTATAAATGGTAGGTGTGTTTCAGCGAAAATGCCGCCAGGGGATTTTTATTCTTTGCATCAGGCCATAGTATAAACGGCTGATAATAGGAATGTCTCCTATAAGCTTTTTTTGTGCTTATTTCTGTGCATAAAACAGTAGGTTGGCAAGAGGGGCACGGCATATTGTACCCCTCTTGCTTTAATTTCGGATAAATACTTAAATTAGCGACATTTGTGAGACGAACTTGATTATTTTATCAAAGAATGGTGAAATAACTTGATACGCAGAAAAATATGTTGGATTTTATTTCTCAGCTTAACTTTGCTGGTTAAGCCATATGCCTGGAGCAAAACTATCGCAGTCATTCTAAGCCGCTCCATACCTCCGTTTGAAGCTGCGTTGGAGGGTTTCCAGGAAAATACTCTTCGTAAAGTGCGGAAATTTAATATGCAGGGCGATGCCGAACAGGGACGCCGGATTATACAGTCTCTGTCTGTGCAAAATATTGACCTGTTGGTCACTATTGGTTCGGAAGCCACCCGGAAGGCGGCAGAATACGAAAATTCAATCCCTGCGGTTTATACCATGGTGATGGCAAAGACGGAATTTACCGAACGTCGTGCCGCCGGAGTGCTTATGCAGGTTGAACTCCGTGAACAGATTAAAAATACTAAAAAACTTTTAGCTTATTCAGACTTATCTCACGCTGAGACGATAGGAGTGATTTATAATCCCTATTATTCGAGCAGTGAAATCAAACAGGGCCGGGAAATTGTGCAAGATTTAGGGATGCGCCTGATTCCCATAGCGGTTACTAACAATAATGAAATTACCGATGCTTTAAATAAATTAACCAAGGATAAAATAGGTATTTTATGGTCAGTGCTGGATAAAACCGTGGGGAATCAGGCAGTCATAAAATTACTGATTCAACATTCCCATACGGAAAAAATTCCTTTTGTAGCCCTTTCGAGACATCATGTTAAGGCCGGGGTTTTGATGGCCTTTTCAGCGGATTACAAGGATGTTGGCGCGCAAACAGCTGAGCTTGCCGAAAAAATGCTGCGAAGCCGGGAAACTCAGCCTCTGGAATATCCCCGGCATATAATTTTATACGTGAATCCGAAAATCATGGAAATACTGAAAATAAAAAAGATGCCGAGAATGGAAGGGATACAGGTAATCGAGGAGTAATGAATTAGCATATCAGCCTTTCGTTCAAACAAAGCATATTAAAGAGAATGCCGCTCTAGGGCGATTGAGAATAGAACAATAGAGTAATAGAAAAACTCAATTGCGGTCTATTTTCTATTGTTCAATTGCTCAGAAATTTAAAAAACCTACTAATTGCTAAGCCTCCTGGAATAGGACATTATCACTTTGCTGCAACAAATCATGGTGAATTGTAATCACAAGTGCAACATTTTTTAAAAAAAACATTGAAAAAATTAACGAAATATATTACTAATATTAAA
>JAGLMY010000345.1 GCA_023139775.1 bacterium | reverse complement strand
TTACACAAAAAAAATGATAGACTCGTGTCCTTGAATCCCTGGACAATTATCTCTTACTTTAAGTTGAACTCATTGACAACAGACTTAAGTCCCTCAATATCAATCATATTATCCAAATACGTTATTTTTAATAAATCCTCAGGTAATTGAGCAGTAAGCCTGGAATATGGCTTTGATGGTGCTACCTTCATAATTTCTCTTTTTAAATCATCTGAAGTTGCAGCCTTTATTTCTTTCCAAAAGGTCTTAAAACTATCTATAAATGGCACTTCTGCTTTATGTGACTTAATTTCTATACTTGAATAATCAGCAGAAATATTATTTTTAGCAACCAATTTCCGACAAACAAGTAACTTGGCAATAGTTCTATTTATTTTGTCGCCCGCAAACGTAATTATATGCCCTGAATTAGACATTGATATTTTTCCAAGGATATTTCCCGGGTTCCATCCAACTTCACTCCATCTATTCCTCTCTACTTCGATAAAACAGTCGGCATGATCATCTAAATACGAAATTGGTTCATTACTAACTAACAATCGTCCAATCTCCTGAGCAGTTTCAAATGGAACATCACGCCCACCGAAACTATCCCACGCCGGAGGATCCCCATCTTTGCTACGCTCGGCAATAACAGTATGACTCTCAAGGTTTACCTTTGCAGCCTTCCATAGTATTCCCGCCAGAACAAAATAAAACGGAGTATCGTTAGCTAACCCGTAAACAAAACCACTTCCCAGAAAACCCACTTGATTCTTACCTTCCCAGACTTCAAACATAGGTCCTGTTTCAAAAACAGCAAATAGCCTGCGGCTTCCGGCACTTAAAAATATCTTTTCCCCTTTTTCACCAACAACAACATCCCCGTCAACATCACGAAGTATCTTGGATACCTTCAGATGATCAACAAGATTATCATATTTTTTTCTCCCAATACCGCTGAAGCAATCAGCCGAAGATAAAATCGACCACGCCTTATCAGGTGAAATACCATATGTTTGTCTTGCCAGACAAATAATCTGGTGAGCAAGAATGTGATATGCGTTTGTCGGAAACAGCAATGCTTCAGATATATTTTTCATTCCCAGACTGACTACACCCGTCATAACAGTCAACTCGTCCGGATCACTTATCAATCCCCTAAAATATTGCGATTCTTCCTTTCTGCGGCCAGTACGTCCGATCCTTTGCAGAAAAGCCGACGGCGAAGGTGTACAACCTATTTGCAACACTTTCTTTAAAGCACCTATATCAATGCCTAACTCCAGTGTTGAAGTACATATAATCGCGTTAATACCACTTTCATTTTTAATTTGAATAAGCAATTCAGCTTGCTCTCGAAAATATTTCGCAACGGAACCGTGATGAACTCTGACTTTTATAGGTACACCTTTATTTCTTTTGGCATCTTCAGCAAAAGCCTTGGCATACGATTCAGCAGTCTTTCGCGCCCTTACAAAAACTAAAGCCCTATTTGTATTTGTTGGTAATTCGTCCCTTAATGAAGCAAAAAGACGGTAAGCTGCAGTTTTATTTGATGGAGTATTTTCATCTTCTGAAGACGAATCGAAATATTTCAGTAAAATGTCTCTGTCCTTATCAACCTTTAAATCTATATGAATTCTTTTTCCAATTTCACGGTTTTTACCGGCCAGCCATTTCAACATCCGCTCCGGGTTACCAATTGTTGCGGTAAGAGCAATTCTCTGTGGCTTTTTAGCAATGCTTGTTTCCAATCTTTCCATAAGACATGCTAAGTGACACCCACGATCTCCAGCCGCAAAATTGTGTGCCTCATCAATAATAATTGTTTTTATATCCTTAAAAAAATTATTCCAACCAGATTTCCCAATGAGTATTGCTTCTAATGATTCGGGCGTTGTCATCAAAATTTGAGCAGGTTCCTCAAAATTCAACCATTTTTTTCTGTTATCAACGTCTCCATGCCATTTGAATGCATTCATTCCGCAGGCTTTTGAATATTTTTCCACACGAGATTCAATATTATTCAGAAGAGCTTTTAGAGGTGCCAAATAGAGTATGCGAACAGAATCAGAACCATTCCCCGCCTCTCTGGTCAGCAGTGGAAAAAACACAGCCTCGGTTTTACCACCAGCTGTCGGAGCTTCCAAAATGGCATCTTGACCTTGATAAATTGGTTCAAAAGCCGCTACTTGAATAGGAGTTAATCGATCCCAACCCCCTTTCTTAACAATACTTAGAATACCAGGATGAAGTCTATTCATTATGTTATTTGAAGTATTTGACATATTATTAATTTGCGAGAATATCAGACACTCGTTGAGCGACTTGCTCATCGGTAATTTTAGGTCTAATATCAATTCTGCTTAATTTTGGATTTTCCTCCAAAATATCCAGTATTTGGACTAGTTCCCGCAAAACAGGCCGAGGTACACGGGTTATTGTTTCGCTGCCAGCGGTTGTCCATTGTCCAAGTAGGTCCTCTATCTCTTTATCAGGCATTCTGGCTTGTGCATCCCACTTATAGGCAACGCCGTGAATATCACGAACACGAGACACTACGCTCTTTAGTTTATCCTTATTTAATCC
>JAGLMY010000344.1 GCA_023139775.1 bacterium | reverse complement strand
AAGACTACTATGATCAGGGCAAAGAGATTTACGAGACCACAGAGACTGTAGTCAATGCCATCAGCAGCGGAAACATTGGATCACTGGTCAGCAATATTCAGAGTTTACTCGGAGGTCTGAATCTACAGTTCGGCAGCGTTTATACCTGGGGAGGAGGCCGGGCCAACAAGCAGGGTGGGTATAATAACGTAGGGGCGAACCTTGCGTTCGCCCTTCAGGAGCAGCTAGATGAATACCTGGCATCCTTGCCGCCGGAAATACGCGCCGAAGTCGAGCGCAACCTGCGTGGTGATTATGACCGCAGGATTGAGTATGATAGCAATGAGATCGACATAGCGGATTATGCAGGCGGACGTCAGACCGCAGGGGCCGGTTCCGCAACCGGCCCTGACAATGCCGTAGGGGCGAACCTTGTGTTCGCCCGCCAGGATATGACCCCCGCCCAACTCTCCCCACCCCGCATGGCCGGGCCGCCCATGCCGCCTGGATGTTATTGGGATGTGGAGACACAAGCATGGGTGGAATATGATAAATCCGTAGGGGCGGGTCCCCCCCGATCTGATACCGTAGGGGCGCACCGAGTGCGCCCGAAAAAAGAAGACCTAACCCTCATGCAAAAAGTCGCCCGTGTCTATAAAAACACCCGCCCGGCAGGATTAGCCAAAAATGCAGCCATGGCTGCCGGCCCGCCGGTAATAGACGCTTCCGAGAAATCAGCCAAGTTCTTGGGAGAAAAAATCAGCGACGCAGCGTACAAGACAGCCAAGACCGCGAAAAAAGCAGCTGACAAAACCAAAGAATCAGCGGAATATTTAGGCAAGAAAACCGGGGATGCTGCATATAAGACGGCAAAGACGGCAGGGAAGGCAGTAAAGAAGGGTGCTAAAGCTGCTTGGAAAGGAACCAAGAAAGCGGCCAAGGCGGCTAAGAAAGTTGCGAAGAAGGCGTGGAGTGGGATTGAAAAAGCAACAAAAGAAACCATGAATAATTCACTAAATTATTTTGAAAATATTCAAGATACTGCTCATGCAATAAAAGAAAAACCAGGTCAGTCAACAAATATATTAAGAGGATTAGGGACAAGTCATAGGTCTGGAGATATTTGGGATAAACAGCCAAAAGTGGAATATGAAAAAGGTGGTCCAGCTGTGTTATATATTAATGGTATGAACACACCCACAAAAACTTCAAAAGAAGAAGCTATGCAGATAAGCCGGGCTTGTGGTGATATCAATGTTGCAAGGATAGAAAATGAAACACATGGATATAAACTATCAGGAGACGCAGCACAAGCTCTTGAACATGAAGCTAAAGCCATTGATATAACTGCTATTAGAGCTGCGAATGCTATGAAAAAAGCGATTAATGATCCGGAAATTGGGGAAGTTAATGTTGTAGCTCACAGTCAAGGCTCGGCAGTATTTGAGCGGGCTTTGTCATTGTTAACACCAGAAGAAAGAAAAAAAGTACATTATCAAGGATTTGGTCCACAAAAATACATTGATAAAGAATATTTTGGATTAGGTAGTGCAAGAAATGTTAAACATGCAAAAGATCCCGTGCCAAATATTTCAAATGATTTGAGGGAAAAATTAAAACTACAGGGGAAAAGTGAAAAATGGGAAGTAATTGGGAGAAAGGAAGAAGATGAAGGTTACGATGTTGATCAACATGATTTTCGTAAAATTTATCTAAAGCACATGTATTCTCCAATAAAGTATAGGGGGAAGAAATAGTGATTTCTAAATATGGTAATATTTTAATACTAATATGTTTGTTGGTGGTAATAAATTCATGTAATTCAATTAATACAATAAGTAGTCTAGATGATCATCCTGAATATAGACATTTGATAAATAAAAAATACACTACAAATAATCATCTTGTTATTTTTAAACAAAAAAGTGGAGATGATGAGTATCAAGTCGGAATACCTGGTAAATTTTTACCTAAAATAGAAAAATTGGAGAACTATCCAATGGACTACGAAGATGTATATATTTATGGAATTATACCGCAGGGAACTGAAATTGAAATATTGAATATTATTGTAGAAAATCGCCTCATGCATGGTTCTAATATATATATTAAAGCTAAAATAAATTCGGGAAACGAATTTAAAAATGACATTGTTGATGTTACATATTTATCTGACTATTCAAAAGATAAAAAAGAAATGGATTCAAAATATGTCACCGAAATTATTCCGGAAGGAAAGGTTGGAAATGAAAAATAAATTGAAACTAATAATTGTTTGCTTGTGTTGCCTCATCCCGCTTTCTGCTTGTTCTAAAACTGAACATGTGAATCTTCAAGTGGGAGGTATTTACGACGGGTACACCTACACATCTCCCTACGCCTTGTTCTCAACCCACCTCAAAGACTGGGCTAATTTGAAGAGTGTGAAAGACAGTATGGAAAACAATGGCGCGACTATGCAGTTGGATTTCAGCGATAAAGAAAAAAATGATTATCGCATCACGGCTTCATTTACTAAAAAGGATATCGATGCGCATGCTTTGATAGAAAAAATGGTTCAAGCCGGAAAAGCTGAGGGTAAAAATGTTGCGTCAGCAACTACTGCAGATGGCGAGGAATGCTTGCTGGCTCGTTCTTTGTTAAAAGCAGAAGACAAAGACCAGGGTTTTGGGCTGATGAATGTGATTTTTGTACGCAATGGGGTGGTTTATGATTTGAGTGTGAAATCCAAGCCAATCGCAGAACCGGAAAAAGCGGCTAACTCAATGGACAAGATATTTGGAGAGCTGTGGAATAGATCCGCGTTTAGAGGACAAGTGGAAGGTTTTATGGGATATCCGGAGGATATTGATCCGCGTATACCTGCTATTATTGCAGCCGGAAAACGAGTGGCAGAGCAAATGGGATTTGAGTTTGCTTCAGAACCGGCAAAGAAAGGTATTATGAGGATTATAGGTAAAGGCATAGAAGATAAGATGACCTTGAGTATTGGCATTGCTGCCAATGAGAATGAAATATTGACTACTGAAGCTGTTGCATGCAAAGTGAATGATATGAAGGCTATGAATGAGATGCAAGCCAATTATTTTAAGTCTTTCTCACATGCGCTGGTAGATGAAATGCTAACAATCAGTCGATCAAGTGATTTTGATCCGGATTTGATGGTATTGCCGAAGAAGGAATAGCATATTATTTTTTTATAGAAAATGCAAATCTGAGAGAAATAAATGAAACAACTGTATTTTTAATCAGATGCATAATAAAATAGGCGGTGTTGTGATCTATACCGCTTAAAAAAAGCGTGGTTTATTATAGAGTATGTCAAGAATCCCGGGGGCCGATCTATGTATAAATATATAATTAAAATAATAAGTAGCTTATTTATTTTGTTTTTTTACTTGCCGTGAAAACTGGCATGTGTGCTTGGACACAGGATGGTAATGAGCTTAATGTTGATCAAAATGAAGGTGCAGGATATTCTAATATTTCAATGGGATATTCTATTCCTTATGTGGCGTGGGTCGAATCAGGGGCTCCAGGAGCAGGTATAAAAGGTTATGTGAAACGCTTTGTCGAAGGTAATTGGCAGCAGGTCGGAAATTATTTAAATATAGATGTTGACCAGCATTTAGCTAATGTTGATATTGCAGTGTTAAATGCGACTCCTTACGCAACTTGGGAGGAAGCCTCTGATCCAAGACAAATATATGTAAAATACTATAATGGCTCCAGCTGGGTCAGAGTAGGATTGGGTAGTTTGAATAATAACATATTCCAGCCGGCTGCATTACCTAGTATTGCTTTTGATGGCGCGACCCCTTATGTTGCATGGCAAGAAAATAGTGGTGGTATTAATACTGAAAAAATATATGTGAAGTACTACGATTGGAGTGCACCCCTTGGAGTGCACCCCTGTAGCTGGAC
>JAGLMY010000343.1 GCA_023139775.1 bacterium | reverse complement strand
TATATCGTTGGAAAGAACAGCTTGATGCTAAGGGAGATAAAGCCTTTCGAGGTAGTGGCAAGCCGAAAAAAGAGGAGCTCAGTGATCTAACTCGTCTTAAACAAGAGTTGCGAAATGTCAAAGAAGAGCGTGATATATTAAAAAAAGCCGTAGCGTACTTCACCAAGGACCCCAAGTGAAGTACGCGTTTATTACTAGCCTGCGCGATGAGTATGGGGTCCGCAAACTTTGCCGAGTGCTGCAAGTAAGCGCAAGTAGCTATTATGCGTGGAACATGAGACCACTCAGCCAAAGCAGACAAAGTGATGAACAGCTATTGGTAGAAATTAAGCGTATCCATGAAGAATCCAAAAACACATATGGCAGTGAAAAAACCTGGAAAGCACTTACGATCCAAGGAATTGCATGCGGCAAACATAAGGTGGCCCGATTACGGCGTTTAAACGGCATAGAAAGCAAGCGCCGCCGCCGATTTAAGGTGACGACTGGGTCGAAAACCACAAAAGCGATAGCACCCAATCATTTGAATCAATGTTTTTATGTGTGTCGACCGAATCAAGTATGGGTGGGAGATGTGACGTTTATAGCGACACGTGCAGGCTGGTTATACTTAGCCATATTGCTGGATTTATACGCGCGTAAGATTGTTGGCTGGTCGATGTCTAAAAATAATAATACGCAGTTGGTTCTCAACGCACTAGATATGACTCTGTTGCGCCGGAGACCGAGGGCTGAAGTATTACATCACACAGATCGCGGTTCTACCTATGGGTCGGATGAGTATCAAACTAAATTATTTACGCATGGATTAAAGCCAAGTATGAGCCGTAAAGGAAATTGTTATGACAATGCAGTGGCCGAGAGCTTTTTCAGCACAATAAAGAACGAACTTATTTTTGACAAATCGTTCGTGACAAGAGAAGATGTGAGGAAAGAGATCTTTGAATACATCGAAATATTTTACAATCGACAAAGGTTGCATCAAACACTAAATTATCAAACGCCCGAGCAGGCAGAGAAAATGATGGTTGCGGCTTAATTAAAGTGTCCGTCAAACCTGGGACAGCCCAGAAGCGTTCATGTGCTGGATGTGCAGGAGGTGGTGAATGTTGTTTTGGGAGGGTAAAATATTGTTGAAATGAGGCAATTAAAATGAAAAAAATAATTGCAAAACAATGAAAAGATCGGGAATGTTATTAATCATCGGGGCAGGGTTGTTTTTGTTCGGGGGAATGAGTTCGGTTCACGCAGCAGTTTATTATGTAAAATCCGCCAGCAATGATGGCAATGACAGCAATGATGGTAGAAGTGATGCTAATGCCTGGGGGACAATTGATAAAGTAAATGGTTACAACTTTGTAACCGGAGATGATGTTTATTTTAAATGTGGGGATGTCTGGACTGGAAATGCTTTAACAATTGATTGGAAGGGCACTTCGGATGATAGAGTTACTATTGGCGCTTATTATGATAATGGAATTATTGGGATTAGTGGGAGTAAACCAATTATTAATCGTGGGGTGACTGGTAATGGCGTGACTATTGACGGCCAAGATTATGTTACTGTCCAGAATCTTGATATACGTAAAGGAAATAATGCTTTTGTCATTTCTACCGTAAATGCTGATGCTAATTATCCAATAGTTGAAAAGTGTAATATAGGTGCGGGAACTACTGGGTATGGGTTGCGTATATATTCCGGACACCAGACAACCGGAGGGATAATTCGCAATAATGTGGTTGATTCCAGGGTTGGTATTTATGGGCAGGACGAATCTTTAATGTATGATGGAATTAAATTAACTGCAGCAGCCAATTATTATAAGGTGCATGACAATATCATTCGTGATTGGGCGCATACTGCAATGCGAATGGAGGATTCTGATTATTGTGAGTGGTATGAAAATTACATAACTTGTGTTGATTTGCAGGGGGGGGATCCTCATAAGCCTACAAGTTCAGGGAGAGGCTTCGGGTTTAGTGGTGATGCTAAATATAATAAAATATATCTAAACTATTTTAAGAATATGAGAACTCTAAATCAACTTTTAGGCGGAACTTATAACGAAATTTACAATAATATTTTTGATACAATAACCAGCGAAGAAACTTATGGAGGCTGCATGTTATCTATAAGTGGGAATGGTGCGTATGTAGCCTATAATAAAATATATAATAATGTATTTTACCGTAGTCTTGAAGAAACAGGATATACTTTGGGCGGCACTATTCGAATGTACGCAAAACTTGGTTGGTATGATTGTGAGTATAACGAAATAAGAAATAACATCTTTTTGGAGCCAAATGTTCGCGCTTTATATATGGCAAATTGGGACGGAATTAAAAACAACATCTTCACAAATAATATAATGTATAAAACTAATGAAACTCAGACTATTTCTTATAGGGGAGCACCTACTTTAACCGTCAGTGAATGGGAGGCTGCGGCTAGTAATGGCGATATTATTTCTGATAATATCGCGTTAGATCCAAGTCTTGCGAATCCTGTTAATGGAGAGTTCTGGCCTGATGAATTAACTGATCCGGTTGTAGATGCTGGTATAGATGTTGGGTTGACAGAAGATTATTTAGAAAACATCAGACCTTTTGGCTCTGCCCCAGACATCGGGGCATATGAATACGTCCCCCCCTCCGCCCCGTCACCCACGGACCTCAACCAGGACAGCCGGACCGACATCCAGGATATCCAGTTTTGTGTCAAAGTTATTCTGGAAACGGAAATTGATCCGGACATTGTCGTGAGGGCCGATGTGAATAAGGACGGGAACGTCAACACACTGGATATTCAGGAAGTGGTTAACGCGGTTTTGAACCGATAAAATGGTGTTAAGATAAAAATGATTGGCGTCAATTAGAAATCCCCCGTTGCCTCAGATCAAAATGTTA
>JAGLMY010000342.1 GCA_023139775.1 bacterium | reverse complement strand
AATTGGTTGAATGGCTGTGAGAAGTATGCGTTATGGAAAGAAGAATTATATATTAAGTATGGGGAACTCAGAAAACAGGAAAAAGAATTGGCCGGAGTATTAACGAGAAATTGCAAACATATGGCTTCGGAAATATTGGCAAAGTCAAGAATCTTTACTCGTAATAGATTATCGACAGAGTCTGAAGGAGATTTTCAAGCGACTGCGGATGAATTAAGAGAGGAATTAAAGAAGGCTTTAGCAAATCAACTGCTGAATGGTTTTTCAGCCAACGGATTTATTAAGCACTATAGGGATAATAACGGATTTGAGTCGGAAAAAAAGTCATTGGTGGAAAAAAATGACTATTTTTACTGTGACGAAAATATACTAAGATTACAAGCGCTCGCAGAGAAGGCTGGAGCTGATCCGGCAATCAACGACAATTTCTTGAACTTAATTCTAATGCTTTTTTATGGAATTCCTGGGTTGGGTATTACTGCGGATACTATATTCCAGGATGATATAATTCGCGAGATGATCTGGCAAGGCGCCACGGCCAGGATTTTAAACAACCGCGATATAGGTCAGTTGTTAGGGGATAGAAAAAAACATCTCCAAACGAAGGGAATTTCTGACAAACATTATTTGCCGATTCCAAACTGGGTAGAGAAAACCTATTCTACATTATTTGAACAATATAAGAAGTAAGAAGAGAAGGTTAGTAATAATTAAATCAATAAAGGAGCATCTCTAATAAGCGGTAATATATTAGCTGATTTCTGTTGCGGAAAGCCCTCTTTTCTTATTACTGAAGTATGTCATTCCCGCATGCTTTTAGCGGGAATCCAGAGGCTTTGATTTTAAAGGCTTAAAAGTCACTGGATACCCGATAAAATCATTCGGGTATGACAACCCTTTCAGAGAACTCTCTTTCCGCAACAGGAACTAGCCATTCGGTTTTAATATATTTCCTGGATTCTGGCTAAGATCATGCCGGAATGACAACTAGGAGCCTTAGCAATTAGTCGGTTTTTTAGGTTGTCATTCCCGAATGCCCTTATCGGGAATCCAGGAAGTATTTAAAGGATTATAAATTATATGAAGGATTATTTCGTATATATTTTGGCGAGCAAGAGGAATGGGACTCTTTATATAGGTGTGACCGATAATTTGGTAAAAAGAATATATGAGCATAAAAATGAGTTGGTTGACGGATTTACCAAAGAATATCATATTCATCATCTGGTTTATTATGAAATGACCCCGAATATAAAAAGCGCGATTGAAAGAGAAAAGCAATTAAAAAAATGGCAAAGAAAATGGAAATTGGAATTGATTGAGAAACAAAATCCTTCTTGGAGAGATCTGTTTGAAGAAATAACATGAAATGAAAACCCGGGATTCCCGTTGGAGTTTTTCTCCGCATGTAGAGGCTGTGTCATAATAGGTGTTTTAGGGTTGTCATTCCCGAATGTATTTATCCCTGGACTAAACCATCCAGGACAGGCGGGAATCCATAAAAGTATTATTTTATAAGCACTGAAAAATCCGTGGATTCCGGCTTAAAGCATGCCGGAATGACAAAATAGAAATTCGAAGTACTTCTGAAACATAACACTAGTAAGGTTGAGAAATTAGTCTTTTTTTGTGTTGTCATACCCGAATGATCTTATCGGGTATCCAGCGACTTTTAAACCTTTGAAAATCAAAGCCTCTGGATTCCCGCTTAAAGCATGCGGGAATGACATGCTTTGTTTGGCTTAAAGTTATTTTCGCAACAGATACTAACTACTAATTACTTACCGGAGTTTATTAAATGACGGATTTGCTGAATAAACGGCCGCGACATGGTTGATATATACTGGTCACAGCCTATCCGGGCCGTGGCGCAAGGGTTGTGGCTGCTGGGGATACTGGCCGGAAGTCTGGGATTCGGACAATGGATTTTAAGACGGCTGGGGTTTAATCCGAAAGATCGTTTCTCGGGAATGATAATGGGAATGGCCCTTGGCCTTGTGGTTTTGTCTTACACGGTTTTTCTTCTCTGCGCTTTGCGGATTTTGTCCCCGCTTTGTCTGGCCGGGCTTACGCTGGCTTGGATTCTGATGGGGAGTCAGCTCTTGGAAACCCGGCGTTTCAGCCGGTTTTGGCCGAAAACCAAGACTTGCCGGGCTTTTCAAATTTTTCTGCTGGTTTATCTGGGTCTGAATATTTTAATGAATTTACTGCGAGTATTGACTCCGGCCGTGGATTGGGATGGAGTGGCCCACCATTTAGCGCTTCCCAAAATATACCTGGTGCATGGGGGATTTGTATTTCGCCCGGACATTTTTCATAACCTTTTTCCGCAATTTACGGAAATGCTGTATATGCTCGGACTGCTTTTTCCTTATGCCACAGCAGCCAAGCTGATACATTTTACCTTCGGTCTGCTAACCGCAGGGGCGGTTTACATTTTAGGACGACGCTCCCGCGGGCATATAGCCGGATTGCTGGGAGCAATAATTTTTTACGCGCAGTTTTTAGTGCATATTGAATCCGGGACGGCTTTTGTGGATTTGGCCATGTCCGCGTATTTCGCGCTGGGCCTGGTGGCTTGGCAGCGCGCGGAAAGAGCACCGGATAATCATCGCTGGAAATACTTGGCGATATTTTTTATCGGAATTACAGCCGCGATTAAATGGCAGGGCCTGGTTTTATTAATGCTGGCCGCGGCTTACGGGATTATAAAAATTGGTCTGGAAAAATCGATAAACCGGAAGATCAAATTAAAAAGGGCGGTCTTTTTACTTGGCTGGGGAGGGCTGCCAATGCTGCCTTATTTATTACGGGCCTGGGTGATGGGCAGTAATCCGGTATGGCCGTTGGCTTATAATCTCTTTGGCGGAAAGGCCTGGGACGCCCAAATTGCGGAACGGGTTTCCCGGGTGGCGGATTTTGCCGGGATGGGTAAAGGGGTTATCCATGGTGCTGTTTTCGGTGTGGGCGGCAGGGAACTGAGTATTCCCCTGATCGGAGGTTTAGCCCTGGTAATAGTCTGGCTGGTATTGGCCGGCCGGGGTCAATTAAGCGGGAGGTTTTTTCAGAAAAAATATTTTTGGGGCCTTCTGGGGACAGCGGCTTTCTTGGTTTTTACCGCAATCTGGTTCTGGAGTTCGCCTCCAACCCGGTTTTTGCTTCCCCTATTTCCCTTGGGTGCCTGGCTGGCTGGCTGTGGATTGCATGGCTTATGGGTTCTGCCGGGCAAAATCGGAAAAACCGCGGCCTTAGGCATAGGGCTGCTTTTTTTTGCTTTTCATCCTCCGGTTCATAAGGAAAGTGTTTTACAGGCACGGGTGATTGCCGGACTGTTTACGGACGATGATTATTGTGCGCGAAAACTCCGGCATTACCCGGCTTGTCAGTTTTTGAATAACACCCTTTTCCGGGAAGAACGCGTACTGCTGTTCGGCGAAAACCGCGGTTTTTATCTCGAGGCAGATTATCTCTGGGGCGATCCTATGATCCAAAAAGTGATT
>JAGLMY010000341.1 GCA_023139775.1 bacterium | reverse complement strand
TGCACCACCATTTTTCCATTGCTCTGAAAACCTTGACTGACTGCTCCCAGTTTTTCCGGCAGCGCCAGGGGCTTTCCCAGATGCTGAACAGTTATCAGACCCACCTGGGACATGGGATAATTGGCAGCATCAAAGGCCCAGGTAAGATACGGCAGTACAAAACTTATGGCCACAAAAATCACGCAAGTTTTTATCCAGATATGGAAGTTAGGATAGTGGAAACATGAAATTGGGGTAATCTTTGACACCTTAATTAGCTCCTAAGGGATGTAATAGACATTTTATTCTGAATTCCGACTACTTGATACCTGAGTAGTTACGATTCAAGATACTAAAAATATAGCATAATTTAAACTATACTTCAAATCAAAGGCTGACAATAAGATTTTATTTTATTTATTTAATATGGTGTGTTTCGATATGACACTTTTTTATGGCAAAATTTATTTTTATCCTGCCAACGCCCTCTGCTCTTGATCAGCATAAATTCTCTGATACAGGATTTGCAGATTTATATGCTCCTTTTTCTCCAGCCTGGGGTCATTCTCAATGATCCGCATGGCTTCTTCCCTGGCCACTTCGATCTGTTGCGCGTCACGAATCAGATCGGCCAATTTCAAATCCGGCAAACCATGCTGCCTAAGCCCAAAGAATTCCCCAGGTCCGCGCATTTTAAGATCCTCTTCTGCCAAACGGAAGCCATCTTTGACCTGACTCATGATCCGCATTCTAGCCTTGCTTTCCTCTGTATGCGGATCAGCTATCAAATAGCAGTGCGACACATGTCGGCCGCGGCCAATGCGTCCGCGCAATTGATGCAACGCTGCCAAACCAAAACGGTCCGCGTCCTCAATAATCATCACCGAAGCATTGGGTATGTCTATACCGACTTCCACCACAGTCGTGGAAGCCAGAATTTGAATTTTTCCGTCCTTAAAATCATTCATAATGCTTTCTTTTTCCGCAGTTGTCAAACGTCCGTGCAAAAGCCCTATAGTCCGGTTAGGAAAAATGTTTTGGGACAAACGCTGGTACTCTGTAGTCAAGGCTTTTAGTTCTATTTTTTCCGATTCATCAATCAAAGGAAATATAACAAATCCTTGTTGACCGGCGGCAACCGCCTTATCCAAACTTTCATAGGCTTTGCGACTTGCTTTACGCGGCAGCCATTGCGTCGCAACGGGCATACGACCGGGCGGCATCTCAGCAATCGTGGTTACATCCAGATCACCGTACACAGTCAAGGCCAGGGTCCGCGGAATCGGAGTGGCAGTCATGACCAGAATATGCGGTTGATCACCTTTGGCACGCAAGGTAGCACGTTGTTCCACGCCAAAACGATGCTGCTCGTCCACTACTGCCAATCCCAGACTGTGAAAGACTATACTCTCCTGGGTCAAAGCATGCGTACCTACTGCCATATGAATTTCACCGCTAGCCAAAGCTTCCTGCAATTCCCGGCGTTCCCGTGCTTTTAACCCTGAGGTAAACAATTCCAAACGCAAACCCAAAGGCTCAAATAGGGTTTTTAGATTCAGATAATGCTGGGTAGCCAATACTTCTGTCGGCGCCATAATGGCTGCCTGCTTTTTGCTATCCACTGCAGCCAACATGGCCAAGGCTGCTACAATGGTTTTGCCGGAACCCACATCTCCCTGCAACAAACGATGCATTGGTCGTGTCTGTGACAAATCTTTCAAAATGTGAGTAACCGCGCTCTCTTGAGCTGATGTCAATGTAAACGGCAAATTATTTTCAAACTGCTTCAGTTTGGGGCCGGCCACCTGCAAGGCTTGCGTACTCTGCTCTTGATAGCGCTGCTTCATCCGAGCTACGGCAATTTGTTGTAAAAAAAGTTCCTCAAAAATCAAGCGCTGTCTGGCTTGCTGTAAATCGGAAAACGTATTGGGAAAATGTATGGTCTTCAATGCTTGCGCCGGCGGAATAAAACCGTGCGTTTTCACAATTTCCTCAGGAAAGATTTCTTCCACCTGGTCCGGTAGATTCCGTTGCACCATATATTGAATGTTACGCAACACGCGCTGCGAAAGACGATCGGTTAAAGGATAGATCGGCACGATCCTACCAGTATGGATCTGGTCTTCCTGTTCATCTTCCAGTATCTCATAATCCGGATTCATGATCTGCCAGGTCCGGTAAAACTCTACTTTGCCATAAGCCAACACACGTTGGCCGACTTCAAAACGATCACGCAGGTACGGCTGATTAAACCAGGTGGCTGCAATCTGTCCGGTCCCATCATCCAGAATAACCTTGGTAATATTCATCCCGCGACGTACGGTAAAGGTCTGTTTGGCTTTGACCTCACCGTACACTGTCGCCATTTCTCCGTTTTTCACAGCCTGAATCTTGGCCAAGTGCCGCCGGTCTTGCCAATCCCGCGGATAATAGCGCAGAACATCCTCCGCAGTTAAAATCCCAAGTTTTTTCAGCAAACCGGCACGTTGCGGTCCAACACCCTTGAGATACTGAACCGGAGTCTGGAAATCAATTTTTCTCTCTTTGCCGGCAGATGAACTCGGCTTGCTTTCACTGGTCAACGTCGGTTTGGCTTTGCTGGCTTTAGCAGAACTGTTCTCTTTTTCCCCCAAGGAAGCGATAACTGCCAGCAGCTCAGCAATCTTTTTCTCCCGCTGCCCGCTCGAAACCGAGACATAGTCATCCAGGCAGGCAACCATCTGAGCCGCCTGCTCAGGAGCAATGTCCGCCTGAAAAATAAGCTTTTCCCGAAAACGCGGCAACCACTTCTGTATGCCTCCGACAACGGCGTTATTGCGAAATCCCTGTTTTTTTTCCAAATCCAGAGGTTTAAGCAACCACTTCAGCGCTTCCAAATCCGGTTTTTTTTTATTCTTTTCAGCCATTTTTCCCTTGCCTTAAATCTCTTCTCATGATAAATTTAGCCCTGATTTTTCTTTTGAGGTGAACCTATTATGTCAATGAAATGTGAAATATGCAACAAAACATCCCAAACCGGATTTAAGGTATCCCATTCCATGCGCCACACAAAACGCCGTTGGGAACCAAATCTGCAAAAAGTTCGTGCTGAGATCAATGGCACAGTTAAACGTGTGAATGTGTGCACGCGTTGCTTGCGTTCCAACAAAGTGAAAAAAGTGGTATCCTAATCCGGCCCATTGCCCTTTTGCAGCAATCGGGCGAACACAAGGTTCGCCCCTACAATACATTTATTGTCTCGCGACTTTTTGTACACCCTTCACTTTTTCCAAACCTCGAATCAATTCCTTTACATGATCTTTTCCTTTGACCTGAACTTTGTACGTACCTTCAAATAGATTCTGCTTATTGGTCCGCGTGCCGGTCTCTTTTAATACGGCGTCAATATCATCAAAGACTTGTAAAAGGTCGGTCCGCAAACGTTCGCGGTCTGCTGCCTGCACAAACAACTGCAGAATATGGGTAGCATCTTTTTGCATGTCATCCCAGGACACATTCACCCGGCGTCCGGCTTCCTCCAATAACCTGCGCGCGTTCGAACAGTCCGTGCGATGTATGGAAACTCCGCGGCCTTGGGTAATGTAACCCACAATCGCGTCACCCGGAATCGGATGGCAGCATTGCGCAAAGCGGGTCACCATGCCGGCCAGACCATGCACCCGAATACTATCATCGCTCTTGCTTGGAATACGTGTTTTGGTGGATGGAGTTTTAGGCTGAGGCTGAATGTTCGGAACCTCCAGCCCCAATTTGGCAGCCACGGTTCTGACAGTCACATTGCCGTCACCCACCTGTACTAACAATTCATCCACTGTTTTAAAATTCATTTTCCGGGCCGCTTCCAAGAGACGGTCCTTTTTCACAACCTCAGTTAAAGAAGAATTGCAACGTTCCAATTCCGAGCTCAATAGATTTTTTCCCTGCTTGATGTTTTCCTCTTTTTCCAGTTGCCGAAAATAATGCCGGATTCTGTTTTTGGCTTTGGTGGTCTTAACCATCTTTAACCAATCACGCGAAGGTCGCGCATCCGAGCGGGTGATAACCTCGACAATATCCCCGTTTTTTAATTCGTATTTCAAGGGCACCAGACGGCCATTGACCTTGGCGCCCATAAGGGTATCCCCCACGCGAGAGTGAATGAGATAGGCAAAATCAATGGGATTGGCATTCCGACGTAAAGATTTCACCTCTCCTTTGGGTGTAAAGACAAAAACCTCATCTTCGAACAGGTCAATTTTGAGGGCTTCCATGAATTCTTTGGAATCACGCAAATCCTGCTGCCAATCCAAAAACTGGCGGAACCAGGAAAATTTACTGGAAATTTTCTCACCAACCTCAACCCCCTCTTTGTAAGTCCAGTGGGCGGCAATACCCTCTTCCGCGGTCTGATGCATCTCTTCCGTGCGGATCTGAATTTCCAAAGGATCACCCGAAGGTCCGATGACGGTGGTATGCAAAGATTGGTACATATTGGAACGCGGCATGGCAATGAAATCTTTGAACCGCCCGGGCATGGGTTTCCAATGCGCGTGCACAATGCCCAAGGCGGCATAACAATCCCGCAGGTCCGGCACAATTATACGCAGTGCTAACAGATCATAAATCTGATCCAAAGTTTTTTTCTGATACCGCATTTTATTCCAAATACTGAATAAATGTTTGCGCCGGCCGTCCACTTGAACGGTTATGGACACGTCGGTAAGCAGTTTTTGAATTTGCTGTTTGGCGTCCTCAATAACATTCGCATGTTGTGTCTCAAAACCTGTGACTTGAGATACTAATTCCCGATACTCCTCAGGATAGAGAAAACTAAAAGCCCTATCCTCCAGCTCGTTTTTCAAACGCGCGATCCCTAAGCGGTGTGCCAAGGGCGCGTAGATTTCCATGGTCTCACGAGCTAAGCGTTTCTGTTTTTCTTTTGGCAGATATTCCAAGGTCCGCATGTTATGCAGACGATCCGCGAGTTTGATTACCAGCACCCGGATATCCCGGATCATGGCCAGCATTATTTTTCGTAGATTCTCGGCTTTTTGTTCTTCTGAATCACGAAATACACGAGTGCTGATTTTGGTCACACCTTCCACCAGGTCTGCCGTTTCTTTACCAAAATCGCGCAATATATCTTCATACGTAGCCGAAGTATCTTCGATACAATCATGCAATAAACCGGCCACAATGGCATCTGTATCTGAATGCAAATCATACAATATTGCGGCAGTCTCCAGACTGTGCAATACATAAGGATCTCCGGACAAGCGCGTCTGACCCTGATGAGCGCGATCTGAAAATTGATACGCTTTTTCCAAACGTTCCATTTCCATAGGTGTAAAAGTCCGTGCTAATTTTACTTTCAATTCCTGCCAGATCATCATATCCCTACTTTGCTTTCTTTTCCAAAGCTCTCAACGTCAGTTCACGACAAGCATTCATTCTGTCTTCAATAAGCAATGTCAAGTCCGTACCCTGTTGTTCGGATAGTTTCTTGGGTATGGATACTGTTTCGCCAAACACAAGAACCGCTTTACTAAAGGGTTTGGGAATTTCAAACTGATCCCAGGTCCGATGCAATTTCCAGACCCGATCCACGGCGCAACCGTACGGCACTACTGCCTTCCCGGACAGAGCCCCTAAAAAAACCGCACCCGGTTGTGCTTTATACAAGGGACCGCGCGGTCCGTCCGGAGTAATGGCCGTATGATTCCCTCCCCGCAATTCACGCGCCAAACCGCGCAAGGCATTCACCTTTCCGCTGCTGGTGGAGGAACGAATCGTATGAAAACCGAATATCTCAAGAACTTTGGATATGTAATCACCATCACGGGAACGCGAGACCAGAACCCGAATACCTAAGTTCCGGAAAAAATAGGTCGATAAAATCTGCTGATTATGCCAAAACGCGTAGATATACTTTTGGGTTGGCTTGGCCTGCGGTGCTGTCTGATGCGGATCAGTCATCTGCATGCGCATGGTCCAGCCAATAACGCGGATAATAAAAGCAGCCACTGGAATCAAGGCCATGATGAGGTGATGTTTAAATGGGGCCATTTCTTTTTCCGGCTTATTCACAAATGATTTCTCCATTACGTTCAGGGCGGACACATAGGTCCGCCCCTACACGGCCCTTGGAGAATTAACCATCTCGAAATAACTTAACTTTGTCACATTAGCTGTAGTTTGAGTATTCGGGAGGGCGAAGC
>JAGLMY010000340.1 GCA_023139775.1 bacterium | reverse complement strand
GGGTATGACAACCTTTGTTTAACTGCACTTCACTGACATGTTGCATCCTTCATTATGCGGCCGCTAATGCCTCTACCGGCTCCAATTCAATTCTACTCGGTTCTAATTGGTAAATCCTCTCCAATTCTCTTCTCAGCAAACGCGCGCTGGATTTCATGTTTACTTCTCCAGCCACAAAATATGCATCCTTAGCACCAAGTTTTGGAAATAATGTGTTTATTTTCTCATTACGTCCGTTCGTTCCATTTGGCAGACCTTCCGGGTAGACATTTCGCAAAATGCCGGTCTGCTGTTCATATGGGCTCTGCAGAGCATTTGCCACGATCTCATAGAACCGAACTTGATCCTCGGTAGTTTCCGGATCACCGGAAATTTTCACATTGCTTAAAACATGCGTCATGATCGAGGCAACATCCTTATTTCTGGTCCTCATCACAATACGCAATTCATTCTCGCGGCCCACAAACTTCTGACCCAATATTTTTTGCCAAATATACATCTGCATTAAAATCCCAAAAGCACCTTTGGATTGATACTCCGGATCAACCATGGCAGAATTCAAACATAACACATTTTGACCAATATGGGTTTGTGAACCGAAAGCTATAATCTTGGTACCTTTACGGATAACGGTAAGCCAATCCGCAAAAATAGCGTTTTTACGAACCACATCTTCCGGCGCAAAAATGTCCATTTGACTCTCCGGCTTTACAAAAGCCTTCAAGGTGACTTTCTGTAAATCACGGGTTACTTTATCCATTATTCCCTTTTCAATAAACTTAAACAAAGGATTCTGGATTACTTCCGCTTCAAATCCGCCCCGCAACTGGTAAAACTCGCTGCTTTCCAGATAATACTTGCGAGAACTGTCGAGAACCGGAAAATTTTCCGATCTTTCCTGGCACGTTACTTGTCCGTGAGTTTGAGTAAACGGATTGCGTTCTAATACACCAACTGCTGCACTCATTGGTACCCCCCCTTTTTTTTATTCGTAAACTTACTCACAGACAAGCAACTCTTAGGGTGTCGTCAATCATGACATCCACCTCACTCTGGGTAACCATTTCATACGATTTTACTTTTACGGGTTTGGAAAAATCCATGATCTTGTTGGCTTGGGCAGCTGCGCTCGCCACTATTTCTTTGACTTCTGAGACATTAAAGGGCTTGCCCACAAAGTCATACGCGCCATTACGGTAGAAATCGGCTACGTTTTCACAATCATCATACGCGGACATGATGACCAGCTGGGAATCCGGCACCATTTTGCGCAGGTATTCCATGGTTTCGATCCCATCCATGCCGGGCATCCGGTAATCCATGAGCACTACTTCAGGCTTTGCGGCAAAGGTGGCACGCAAGGCTTGCTCGCCGTTTTCGGCAAAACTCAAATTATAATCATCTTCAAATACAGTTCTTAGTGCTTCGCGAAGTCCATAGTTGTCGTCAACGATTAACATGTGTCTTTTCGGCATTTCCTTACCTCCTGTTTTTTTAAACAATTATTTTTAAACTGCAATTTACGTTCATAGGCAAAAAACCGGGAATGCTGGTACTGCAAAATGGGATGACTCACACCTCCTTTCAGAAAAGCAAATGTGATAGCTGGAGATTGACATAAATATTTCACTAGGGGGAATTATTAACAAGTATTTGGAACAACTTTTTTTGGAGATTACTGTATTTTTTAAGAAATTTTGAGAAAAATTATAAACCAAGAGAAAGACAGGACAAGATGATGTGTTCGAGAACAGCTGTTGATTCAATACGTAGTGGTGAGTGAGGTTCGTAAAAAGATTTTGGCCGCAGGATTCTTTATGGTAGTCATTACAACTGCCAGTTGAAAGGTTTAAGTTGGAAGGCAGATTGATTTCCGCCCCGCGTCGAAAGCTCCCCATAGGCTCCCCCCATTAGCAACCTTGGAAATACCTTCTAACGTACGTTTACCCTTTACTGACGGTGAATCCCCAGTTCATCCATCTTAATGATTAGTGTGTTTCGGTGAATCCCCATTACTTTTGCCGCCTTGGTCTGGTTCCAACGGAGCTTTTCCAAGACCCTCAAAATAAATTGCTTCTCGAACTGCTGACGCGCTTTTTTGAGTGTAATCACCTCTCCTTCATGATCCATGGTTTCCATTAATGCTTGGTTGGTCAAAATGTTTGAAGGCAAATCACTGGCGGCAATGGTATTGCCGGTTGACAGCAACACTACCATTTCCAGCATGTTTTCCAATTCACGCACATTGCCCGGCCAGTTGTAATTGGTCAACAAACTCATGGCTTCCAATTCCACTTTTTTAACCGGACGATTGTGACGCGCAGAGCTGCGGCGCACGAAGTGTTCCACTAAGAGCGGAATGTCTTCGCGGCGCACTTTGAGCGGCGGGATTTCGATGGGCACAACTTTAAGGCGATAATACAGATCTTCGCGGAAGCGGCGCTGTTTAATCAATTCTTTCAGATCCACGTTAGTAGCGGCAATAACGCGCACATCCACTGGAATGACTTCATTGGAACCGACACGCACGATCTCTTTTTCCTGCAGCACGCGCAAGAGCTTGGCTTGAATGGGCAACGGCAATTCACCCACATCATCCAGGAAGATGATGCCGCCTTCCGCGTATTCGAACTTACCGATTTTGCGGGCTGAAGCAGAGGTAAACGCGCCGCGCTCGTGGCCAAAAAATTCGCTTTCCACCAATTCACTGGGAATGGCGGCACAATTTACAGCCACAAAGGATTTATCTTTACGATTACCTTTTTTATGCAAGTCACGCGCAACTAATTCTTTACCGGTTCCGCTCTCACCGTAGATCAGAACCGTGCTGTCCGCATCAGCCACTTTTTCAATCAGAGAATACACACTCTCCATAGCATCACTTTTGCCAATTAGATCATACTCAGTTAATTTATCAACGGTTTCAGTGAGAACATTGATCTTCTTGGTAAGGTTTCTTTTCTCTAAAGCACGGTTGATGATTACGGTTAATTCGGCAATATCAAATGGTTTAGTAACATAATCATAGGCGCCGTATTTGATGGTCTTCACAGCAGCTTCGGCCGTGTTATTGGCAGTAACCATAATGACATCGAGTTGCGGCTCAAGCTGTTTGATCTGACGTAAGGTTTCAATGCCGTCTGTGTCAGGCATATTGATATCTAATAATACCAATTCAACGTTGGAGTATTTCTTAACTTTCTCAATTGCTTCAATACCGCTGGATACTGGAATGGGAGCGTAGTTATCTTGGAGCATCAAGTCGAGGGCTTCGAGTACATGCGGATCATCATCAACCACTAAAATATTCGGTTTCATCCACTCACCATCTCTCTTTAGTAATTATTTTTAAAAATTTTACCATGAATTAATACAATGTCAACATTTTTTTATACACTTTGCACATTTTTATGTGTCAGATATTTAAAATTATCTACAGTCTTCATATTTAATCCGGCGTTTTTAAAATAAAATTCTCACATCCACTATATATATGGGTGTAATTGGATTTAATATACTACAAATTGTGGTAAATATTCAAGTACTTTTTTTTTAGATATTATGTATTATAGAATTAATTCCATACCCTGGATGGAGAGAACACAACGTTTTTTTTAAAGTAGGGGCGAGGTATCCTCGCCCGCCAATGGAATAATCGAACCGCAGGGGCGAGGTATCCTCGCCCACCAATGGAATAATCGAACCGCAGGGGCGAGGTATCCTCGCCCGCCA
>JAGLMY010000034.1 GCA_023139775.1 bacterium | reverse complement strand
GTAATTTTGATTGTCGCTCATCAAAGGGTGCTTCCATGCGAAAAACTAAAGAAAAGTCTACAGTCTAATGGACACCTATGTTACAGTTTGAACGTTGATTTTGTTCAGAGGATGAAGTGGCCGGAATGAATCGGTACAGGTGGCCGGATTGAATCGGTATGGGTGGCCGGATTGAGTGGAATACACACTTGATGACTTTCGATTCGGTATGGTCGCCCCTGGAGCGCAAGAGCAGAGCCAAGAGTCAATAAAATAGCCGCATAGTCAGGAATGGTCCTTCTGTTCTTCGGTTTGTTAAGACGGCAGGTCGTCCAGGCAGTCGGACCAGGTATTTTCGCGGGAAAACCGGATTGAGTTTAGCTTACAGTGGCTTTGATTTAATGTCAAGAAGCTCTTGATAAAGAGAGATTGTCTTATTTGACAACGTCACTGGTGAGAACATGCGCTTTGCATGATGTTGGCCCGCATTGGATAATGCAGCTCTCTGTTTATCATTAGTCATTAATTTTAGTATGTTTTGAGAAAGTTCCTGTACATTGCCTGCTTCAGTAAATAAAACTTGTCCAGGTGCATTTGGGATTTCTTCAAATCCGCTCACCTTATTCAGCAAAACAGGACAACCTGCAACCATACTTTCAATTGCTGCTAATCCTAACCCTTCTTTATAACTTGGCATAGCCACCAAATCACTAGCTGCAAATATATCTGGCATATTTTTACGCGGGATACCAGTTACAATGCACTTGACGGAATATCTTTCCGCTTTTTCTTTGATTTCATAAAAATATTCACTTGAAGCAGAACTGGTACTACCAGCCAACAGACATACTATACGGTTTTGCAGTTCAGTAGGTAGTAAGTCCAGCGCAGCAAGTAAATCATGCTGACCTTTTCTCCTTGAGAATCGGCTAGGGCAAGTTACAAGGAAGCAGTTGTTATCAATACCAAGAAGATCACGCCCTTTCGCGGCATTGCCTTTGGAGAAGAGTTCGGTATCAACAGCTGAAGCTATACATTCCACTTTAGGTTTGCAACCGGCTTTTAAAGCTATGTTTAAATAATATTGACTTATTTGCATCAAGCCATCAATAGGAAGTGTGTATATAAAAACAGATCGTGCGATACCAAAATCACTGTCCTCAGTAGACATCTCGCAGGTCGTTGCTACCATTGGAGGGCGTTCAATTGGAGAATGCCCTCCAAGAGCTATACTCGCAGCAATTATCGTATCATGGCTCAATGCATGCACAATATCGATTTGACGAGTAGTAACAAGCTTGTGAATAGCTTCCGCACGTGAAAACGTGGCCCATTCCCAGGCTACATAACCATCTTGTACTCCAAAATCAGATCCAAGTACTGTAATACTTCCTCCAGTTTTTTTGATTTCCTTTATAATTTCTGATTGTGGCAATTCAGCGGTAAGTAAGTGAATTTCAATGCCAGCGCGAAGTAAAGAAAGTGTAAGAACCTCAGCAAATGTTTCTGCACCACCAATCACCGGCGGCATCGCGGGGGCTACCACACAAACAGATAACCTTGCGTTATTTTGTAAAGTGCTTTTTTGAATAGCCATAATATACCTCCGGTTTAGTACACTCACATAATACACGCCATAATTATTGCAGCATTAAAACTTCTAATGTTTTTTCATCCAGCTGATTTTATCTGTCCCGGCCGACCTTTTCTTTTGGCAGATGCTCCATAAATAACTACTGTTTTATGAGCTGGAGATATTCTTCAATCTTTAATTATACTGGATTGGCGCGCTTGTATAGGTTTGTATATTTTTGACATCAACTTAAAAACCTGATTCCACCCAAAGATGCGATTATCGGATTGATAACCAAGCATGCTCATCAGCTCCAATATGTCGTTTTGAGTTTTCTTAGTTCGCTGAATCACATGGTCTTTAAGCTCCATAATGATAAGCCTTGGCTGGTATTTTAAGAGTGAGGATTCCATCCCTTTGATAATATCGTATTCAGCACCTTCGGCATCAATTTTAATCATATCAATCCGGTTAAGTGAATGTTTTTCATTCCAGTCATCAAACTTAACAACATCAACATAATACACTATTGGACCATTACCGGAAAGTGAACGAACCGCGGCATCATGGATTCCCCATTGCGCATCTCCAAACATAGGCACTTTTGAATTTTCCTGTCCCAAGGCCAATTGATGAAGTTCAACAGGAAGTTTGTTATTCTTTGCATTATTTTGAAGCCGCTTGGCGGAATCTGGTGTCGGCTCAAATGCTAAAACTTTACCCTCACCAAACTCAGCAAGCCGCCTTGATGCAACCAATGAGTGTAAACCGATATGAGCACCAACGTCGATGAATGTATCCCCTGTTCGCAGCTCCGAACGAATAAAGTTTAATGTCTCCGGTTCGTATGTCCCTGTGAAATATATACAACGTTGCAAATTATCGCGAAGATCTAATGAGAACATGAAACCGAGCCGCCGTACTTGCACCAGTGGATCGGCAGTCCACCATTTTGGAGTTAGTGATTGTGGAAATATTTCTCGAGCAACTTTCAGATCTACTAACCGATGACAGGACCGATTATAACCTTGCTGTGTCTTAGATTTGTGTATCAGTATTTTTGCTGCCAGCGGCCGAAGATACCGGACAGGTATGATATTTGCTGCCAGAAGAAGCATCCTCAATAATATTTTTTCAATAATTGTATCTTTCACATTATCCTCCTATTGGGATTTAATTAGAGACTTTTTGAGGAAACTGTAGTTCTATAGGATCGGATTTATCCATTCTTCCTAACATTAAATTTTTAAAGCGCAACCGCGGTTTTCCAGCTTGTTTACACGTCTATCAATTTCAATAATGTCGCTGGTAATGCCACAGGGACAAGTTACTTGCTCATATACTGCACCGAAGTCATCACTCAGTATGAATCCCGGGTAGCTTCTTGGTGTAGGATCAGCAAATCCAAGTATGCCGTTTTCTCCTGATGGTTGGATTTCCAGAGTTCTGGGATGTCGTGTTCTGACGAACAGCCATGGTGGACAATGTTTTCGGTGTTCACTACATTCGAAAATAACTGTGTTTAGTTCAACCATATTATAGACATCACGAACATATTGCTCGCCGGCCAGACCAAATGCGCGGGCAATGCGCTCATCAAAACAATCCCGCGCAACTAATTCGCCTTGTCGTGATTTCCATCCGCCCATGGTAACAATTATGCATTTATCCCCGAGATGAAGTCCTTCTGTACGTTCCAGTTCACGAGTGGCATCAAGTATAAGAGCCGGCGGTCCTACGAGCACAGTTGTCAAATCTTGTTTATTTTCATCAATCTGACGCAGATCATCAATTAATTTTACTAATTCAAGGACATTGTTAGATACATAAAACCGACTTGGAAAATAGACTGAGACTCCGGATAGGACATATGAAATCCATAGATGTTTTACCTCTTCAAATGAAGGGCTTAAGGAATAAAGATGTAATTCTGACTGCTCAATACCGAGAACTTCCTGGACACCTGCTGATACCGAAGCAAAAAAACGCATGAGCGTTGTATTGTCGCGAGGTATTTTTGATATCGTCCCTTGCGTTCCACTGCTTGTGGTTATTAACATATTTTCATCTTGCGTAGTTTGAACATACTTTGTATGTCTTTTAAATATGGCACTAGGCAGTAACGGGACTTTCCCTAAATCATTTTTAAGCATGGAGAGTGAAAAATTAAGTCTATCGCAATAGTGAGCGTAGTACTTATTATTCCTGATATGATGCGAGACAGCTTCAAATAGAAAATGTTCCAGTTGTTTTCGCGCTAGGTTAAAATCTTGCTGAAAGACTTCATCAGATGACAAAAGAGCATCTAACTCTGATACAGCATCAACTATTGTATTAGGTTGAATAACAGACTTTTTCATAACACTACTCCCTATTTTCGATTCTTTGTTTGTCTATGTATTCACGATACTGAGGGTACTTATCCAGAAACCAATATTGTTCGAGGTTTGGTCTGAGTGCATAGTATTTTCCCATGTCAGACCACGGTCGTTCGATGCATACAAGTCTTACAAGAGAGTGCATGCCATGTACGCCATCATGAGTAAAGCCGGATCGAAATATCCGCGACCAACCCAACTCAGCAAAACGACAAATTCCTTTTGCTGCCCAGTCATCTCGATAATCGTTGATCATTTCCCACGGATAAACACTCAGGGTTTGATTGTCACGATTAAAATATTTGGAAATAGCCCTTAGATCTTCGACAGGATGTAAAAAAAGTGTTCGTGTAAGTGGGTGCGATACCTTGTTGTAGCTATCTGCATCAAGAACGACTATTGCCCAGTCTTCTCCATGTTCTATATGATGACCAATATACTTTGATTCAAGTAATGCGGCTGATCGATTTGCAAATATATCCCGGTTATTACAAACAAAAGGCACATTTTCGGAAAATATTTTAAAATATTTTTTTAAGTATATCAGGAATGATTTTATATCACCTTTAACATATGCCCGTTGTGTATTGAAACATGCTTCCTGGTCATAATAGGCACAGTCTTCAATAAGCCGGAAGGCTGCTTTTTCAAGGTCGCATTGATTCAGGTCAATAGCTGAGGCACTCCAGCGTGGACCAAATTCTGCTATTGGTACATTTGCTGGTAGTTTTCTTTTAATCGTTTCAACTGCCGTACGACCTCCCCAAGCACATACAGCATCGGCAGCATTTATGAATTCATCACCCATAGGATCATTTGGCGTCCAATATCCTAATGATAATGAACGACTAATGGGATGATCAGGGTCAGTTTCAATAATTGATTGCACAAATCCTACTGCTGTTGCAGGATCTCGACTGGGAATTTTTGCAAAATTCTGATTTTTAGTAATAATCCCGCGAATCAGGCTGTAGATAGATGCTAATGGAAGATTGCCAACCAGATAATGTAAAACAAGGCCACGTGGAAATGCCCTGACATAAGACATTTGTTTGGGTATCCATTCATCGAATATCCTTTCATTGCCAAACTCTGATTCAACCTGATCGTATATATGGAACCGTTGTGTCATAAAATCACCCATAGTCTTGTAATCGCCCTCAATAACTATATCTGAGAACTGGGTAAACAGCGGTGCATATTGACTTGCCATCTTACGACCTTTAAGTTCATATTTATCCCAAAGAATGCCTACCTTATTTAAAAAAGTAGCAATATCCGAGATCGTCAGATTTTGTAATTCATGCGACAACTGAGAGGAGACTGCTCTAATTGCCGCCACATCTACCGGTGTTACTCTTGGCATACGTACTTTAATGCCGCTTTCATATGATAACTCTACAACATCATCCCCATCAGAAGGGTAATATAGTTTGCCGTTTATAATTTTAGGTAACTCTAATGACTTCATGCCTAAACTCCTTTTTAAAATATTTATATTAATATAAATGTGGCTTTCACAAATTCTTCCATCGTTGAGTAGACATCTGTTGTATAACTGCTTGGCACAGACTGCCGTCCGGACAGAACATGTATCCATCTGCCAACAGATGCTTTTTCAGCTGCTTGCATATCAGTGTTATGATCACCTACCAGCCAACATTTTTTTGAATCTACGTTAAAATCATGCATTGCCCGTTCTAACATTCCGACATTAGGTTTTCGACAATGACATCCTTCATCTGGTCGATGAGGACAAAAATAAAATTTTATCTGTTCGTTTGTAAAAGAGAGTGATTGTTTGATCCAATTATTGGTTTGTTCAACAAATTCTGTAGAAATTAATCCGCGACCAATCGGGGATTGATTAGTGATAACCGCTATTGGAATTCCTAATCGCGCAACCTGATGCATTGCCCACGCAGAACCCGGTATAAATGAAACATTCTCTTCATTAAGAATATAGGGTTTTTTGTGTTCAAGTATTACACCATCTCGATCTAGTAATAGTAATGATGGAAAGTTACTATCTGAACCATCATTTTTTTTATTTATTCTCATTAATATTTTTCTCCTGATTTAGTTTGTATTCATCCTTACAAACGCGTAAAACATCAGGAATATGATAAGGAAAAGCAATTTTTTCAGGTAGTGCATTAAATGGAAACCAGCCCACCTCATTTGTCTCTTTTCCATCCGGCTTGCCGGTTGGATTATCAATGGAAACAGCTAGGTAGTAGATGCAAATTGAATCCCCCAATACTGGATTGTCGGAAGAATCCATCCAAATACCATGAAATTTAGTAATCTGTATCTTTATTGACGTTTCTTCAAATGTCTCACGCACAGCACAAATACTGGGATGCTCATTGCTTTCACAAAAACCTCCTGGAATATCCCAAAATCCGGACCAGGGTGATATCAATCGCCTTACTAAAAGAATAGACCCATCTTTTATAGTGAGTGCGCCGGCACAACAGCGAGGATTTTTCCAGAATTTGGTATTGCACCTGGAGCAGGTTGTAGGAAGTTCTTCTTTAAGGGGTGCCCCACAGTAGGAACAATAATTCATTACCTTTCCTCCTACTTAGGAACAATTGCTTCAACTGCAAAGCTCATGCCGGATTTTTCGTTTGGAAATCGTTTTTGATGAATATCAGGAGATTTCTCAAAATGGACTGTCTCATTGACTTTGAGTAAGGCAATCTTAGCAAAGCCTGTCTTTTCTAATATTTGTTTAATCATTTTAGCCGAGAGAAGACTTTTGTGTTCTCCCCATTGATGTGATAAACGATTGATTGTCCGAGCCCAAAGAAGACCATCATGAGGCCAACAATGAATCTTTGCATCCATTAAAACATCTTCCTGCTTTTCCGCCTTTTCCTCCTCAAGAATCAGGTTTGCTAAATTTAAGGCATCAGGACAGACCACGCGTAGTTTCCCTCTTGGAATAAGTACTCGGTGACATTCTTCCAAAAAGCGAAAAACATCGTCATAGAAAAAGTGTTCTAAAATGTGTTCGGCTAATAGTTCATGTACTGAATTGCTCTGCAAGGGAAATCGAAAAAGTAAATTAACCGGAAAAACATTGCGTCCTGACTTGTATCGATCAAAACCGATCCAGCCATCCGGGACGTTTACTCCTGAACCAAGTGATATACAACGTTTATCATGCTTGTTTAATGTTTTATTAATTCGTCTTTTCAGGACACTATATGAAAATAGGTATTTTAATTTCCCCAGAACTGTTGCCGCTTCTTTGCTACAATCATACCAGCTTAATGGTTTAAATCCCCAGTCTTGTTTATCCGTTGTGCGCCAATATGGTGCTCTTGTCATCATTGCGGCATTCTCCCCGGAGTTCGTTCATTACAAATCTGTTGATATAACGCTTTTAGCGTTTTAGCAAAAAATGTTGGTTTGAAGTTTGCTTCTTCATAATTATCATTAGTTTGGCTAATATAACCAGTCATGTAACCTCTGCTAATGGCCGGCGCTATATCTGCTTCAATATTGTTTCCAATGAAAAGCATTATATCTTCAGGCGTGTAGCCTATGCTATGTTCCATTTTTTCGAAAACTTTTGGCGATGGTTTTCTAAAGCCACATTCACTTGAAAGAATAATGGCATCAAAGTAACTATTCAATTGATGAACATCCATTATTTTTTCCAATATTGATAATGGTAGCGCTGTATTGGAAAGCGCGACGATTGTTGTTCCCGTGTCTTTGAGTTTGCGCAATAACGTTTCTGCAAAAGGCAAGGGCTTCAGGTAGGTCGTGGCGTTTGCGCCCAACATATGCCAGGCGGCATTTTCTAACATTTTTACAGTCATATTAAATGGCGATTTTTCCAACCAATCTTCAATTATTTTTTGTGCCGGTATTTGATCTTCAGCCTTTCTTGCATTTTCTTTCATTAAGAGGTCCATAACTGAAAGTAAACAATTAGACAGTGTTTTGTCATCCAAACCAATCTGAGCAATAATGTGTTCAGGTATTGGATGCAGTTGTGGGGCTGATTCTTCCACAAGTGTTCCTCCAAGATCAAAACACACAATTTGCCGTTGCCCGGTAATATTTTCAAATGGATCTTTCATCGTCTGAATCCTCCTTCGCTTGCAATAACCTGACCAGTAATCCAATGAGCATGGCTGCTATGAAGAAATTGGATCAATTTAGCAGCATCATCAGGTGTTCCCCAACGACCGGAGGGAAACATACGTGCAACTTCCTCATAAGCTGTCCCCTCCAGATAGCCGGTATCAGTAGGACCAGGGTTTATACAATTTACACGAATGTTCTTCGGGGCAAGTACCGGAGCAACTTGTTGGCAGAGTCCCAAAATCGCTTCTTTTGATGCAGCATAAGCAATTTCTTTGATCATTGGTCCAAGATATTGTCCACTGGTAAATAAAGTAATAACACCACCTTGCTCCTTCTTAATCTGTTTTGCGAACTCTTGAATCATCAACATCGAAGCGCGTACATTTACAGAAAAATGAGCATCAATATGTTCTGCCGTCCACTCGTCAATATCTGCATTTACTGAATAGGCATGGTTGAGTACCAGACCATCAAGCCCACTCAGTTTCATGACTGCTTCATCCACAACACGAGCCGGCTCATTAGGGTCGGACAGATCTGACGGCGACAATGCTGCAACATTAAATCCTTTGGCTGATAACTCTTGGGCCAGATCATTTGTAGAACTGTTTGTTGCATCCGGATAATTCAGATTCAAATCGTAGTTTGGAAAACCATGGATTATAATACTTGCCCCGGATGCTGCGCATCGTCTGGCAATCGCCGCCCCAATACCGAGTGAACGACTTACACCAGTTATAAGAATTTTTTGATTTTCCAAAGATAGCGCCAATTCTTCTTTTGGCATATTGCCTGAATTCATGCTACAGCTCCTTTATTCACAAAGACATCTGTTGGTCCTTTTCTGCCGGAGATCTGGTGGAATCCGGCATGAGTAAGCACCTGGGTGATTTTTTTTCGATCGACATACTTGTCATGGATTTCAATAATCAGTACGCGAATACGTTGCAACCATTCCGGAGATTCAAGAAATAATTGTTCTTCAGCACCTTCAATATCCATTTTCAAAATATCAACTGTCTCTATCTGATTTCTATCAAGTATCAGGTTGACAGAAACAGCTTCAACATCTTCTGTTGGAAGGCTAAGCAGCTTTTCTAATCGACCATCCTTAGATTGCCGGGTAGTTGCTACATGTTCTGTTACTGTACTCGAACTCCACCATTCATTTGGATAGAGTGTCACTGTTCCCGACTTCGCTTGTATAGCAGCTCGTTCCACTTTCCAGGAAAAATTGTTGTTGTGGGCGTTTTGACGAAGCAACTCAACATTTTCTTTTACAGGCTCAACACAAACAATACGGGCTTTTGGGAAACGAGCCTGTAAGTACAGGGAGGAAAGTCCAATATTTGCACCTAAATCAATAATAGTTTTAACATTTTCTAAAATTTCCTCATATGCAAAATCATAGATCTTAAGGATGAAATTTTCGCGCAAAATGTATAGGTCACTTTGGTTTTGACGAAATTCGACAAAAACAGGTATCCCTTTTAAAACCAACCTGATTTTTGATTTTTCTGTAGACATTTTTGGATGCAAAAACATCCCGAGATGATAAGCTGTGATCCAATAAGCGAGAACTATAAATTCTTTAAGAGTAAATTGTTTTCTTGCAAGCCATATTTCTTCGAACCATTCTGCAAGCTGGCGCTTCATTACAGCATATGTTGACATTTCCTGGTCACCGTCACGATGAAGATATGTAAAAATTTTACGTTTTTTTAATACATTCATGTGGATACTCCTAAATTACATAGCTTATTTTTGATCTATTAAATCATTCGCTTTAAACCATTTACTGAAATTTGAATAAGCTTCCGGATTGCCTATATGCAAGGACGGAGACTTATGTTCATATACCGAAAGCTTGCCTGAAGCAATAAGGGGTTTTAAAAACAATTCCTCATTCATTGGTTCGGGTGGACCATTATTGAGAACATGGGGCCGTAATGCTATTGCACTTACATCAACATATGCCATCCCGATTTCGTTCTTTCCATAATTCACAACTCTACCGTTTTTGATAGCAATATTAGCCGGCTCGCCAGCTAGACGCGATGGACAAACAGTAATACATCCCTCATCCTGCAAAGACAAGTTGTTGAGTAGCGTTTCAATTGACACTGTAGGATAAACATCTCCATAGGTAAGTACAAATGGGTTTGACAAACAACTTCTTGCAAATCGAAGCGCTCCCCCAACACCTAAGGGATATGGGTCAATTGATGCCGAAAGTGTCATACTGCGCTTGGTAGATTGAGAGGCCGCTGACCAATCTTCACAAATTTTCCAGACTTCTGAGGCAGCGTACCCCAATAGCAAATGTACCCGTTTACAACCTAGTTTTTCCCAGCGATCCAGAACCAGCGTTAGAAACGGCTTCCCACCAACCGGCGCAAGAATTTTCGGAATATTACCAAGTACTGGTAACATGCGTGTTCCAGCACCGCCTGCTGCAATAACAACTTCAAAACTCATTGCAGCTCACCGTTAAGTTTAACACGTAATGCTGCGCATATCATATGCTGAATCATAACATGAATTGATTCTGTGACTGGTGTAATGAACTCTGGTGATGGGGATGGAACAACTATAGATACATTGCATAACTCATCAAACTTGCCCCCATTCGCACCGGAAAAACCAATTGTTTTTGCGCCTCTTTGAGAAGCTAGTTCAATAGCACGCACCAGATTATTGGACCACCCGCTCCCTCCGTGAACTGAAAATAGCACAAGAACATCTCCTTCTTCAATCCATGGACTTAACATACCAACCCAGGTATTTTCCCAGCTTGTATCATTGGTCCATGCGGTATGAGCACTATAATTTCCCACAAGATCCATTGCTCGAAAACCCGGCTTATTACCTGTAGCAAATTTTCCCAGGTCTGCAGCAAAATGAGCAGCTGTTGAGGCAGACCCCCCGTTCCCTACTAATAATACCTTTTTACCTGCTTGGTACGTCTCAAACAGAAGATCAATAGCTTGATTTATTGCCGTCAAATCTAATTGCCGGCTTGACTTTGTCATTTCCGCCAGACATGTTCTAAGTATATTTCCATTACTTAAATCCATTATCATTTTCCTTTCATACTCATACTCATTTGTTGATTTTTTTCCTGTTTAACGCCCTCACTTGAGATGGAAAAATTCACAATCTTACAGCCGACTTTACAGAGTGTTGTAATTATTGTGGATTTTTTTTCCTTTCTCCCACTAATGAGTACAAACCCTCCACCGCCGGCACCAATCGCTTTTGCCCCATCCGCGCCGGCAGCTAAAGCAGTTTGAATAATAAAATCGATCTCTGGTGTCATTGCTTCCGGTAAGCGATGACATTTTGATTCCCAGTGCTTTTTAAGCAAATAGCCGAACATTTCACCGTCTTCAGAATGTATGGCATGTTCAATTTCATCAACCGTTGCCGGACCGGAAGTATTCGGCTTAGAATAAGTGGCCGCGAGAGTTTTTAATAATTTGCCGGCGCTGCGGCGAAGTCCTGTTTCTACTATAATAAAATTATTCGCTAATAGTGATTCTAAGCCTTTGACTAAATCAGGACGTTTACTAGCTGTGATTGCTCCTGTTGGTTGTGCCGTCATTTCAACACAGCCACCAATGGCTGCCGTTAATTGGTCCTGAAAACCTACCGGGTGACCAAGCACATCTCTTTCCCAATGATAAGCTGTCAATCCGGTTTCGATCGCTGGAAGAATTGAACCTGTTTTAAGGTAGTGACTTGCAGCAATTAAAGCCGTCGCAACAGCGCCACTGCCCCCCAGTCCCGCGCCTGGACTCACGTCGGAATAGATGGATACACCTAATGATGGGTGTTGTTTTTGAAATAAATCTGTAAGTGGTGAAGACTGATGTTTTACACATGTACCTATTTGTACAAATATTTTGGTTTTTAGTGCTACTGCCAGTAATCGTGCACCAAACTTTAGATAATAGGCGGGTAAATCATGTCCTCCACCTGCAAGCGAAAGTCTCATTGGCGCACTGAATTGTACATTCCTGTTCATGCTTTTTACCTGCTAAGTTGAGATAGTGGTGTCATCCACCCAAAATGATCCGAGGTAATACCTTCGCAAATATCAAGATAGGTAGTACGCAAAGTTTCTGTTATTAGACCAACTTGTCCATTGCCAATAGGTTGATCATCAATACTTAATACTGGCGTCAATTCTGCCAATGTTCCTGCAAGGAATAGTTCATCAGCCAAATATAATTCGGTTCGAGTAATATCCCTCTCAATAACAGTTTTTCCAAGTTTGCTTTCAACAAGTTTGATAATATGACTCCGCGTAATGCTTTCTAAAATCCCAGCTGAAAGTGGCGGGGTTATTATTTCTCCGCGACGTACAATAAAAATCGTTGATCCGGTAGTTTCAGCCACATAGTCATTGGCATTAAGCAGGATTGCTTCGTCATACCCCTGTCTACGAGCCTCAATAATCGGCAACCGGAAAGCCTGATAAGCAGCACCTGCTTTTATTAATGGTGACATCATTAAATCACCACTACGACGCCATGAACTAACACCGCATCGAATACCTTTAGTAACATCAGTATTTCTCGGAATTGAAAAAGCGACTATATACGCTCCATATTCAGCATCCTTGTATATATCCCCATATCTTCCATACTCAATATATATGGTCGGCCGGATATATACATGTTGGTTTAATGATAGGGTGTGAATCAGTTCAGCGATACCAATTGATAATTGATCTGATGTATATGAAGATGACATTCGTAACAGTCGGACTGAGTCAAACAACCGTGCCAGATGACGATCCAGACTAAGCAGCGCGAATGAACCGTCTTTTTGTTTGTAACACCGTATACCTTCAAACACGTTTGCACCGCGTGTGGCAAGCTCAGACCAAACATGAACCGTCGCTTCATGCCATGGACAAAGTTTTCCATTGAACCAAATATATTGAGGGGGATCAGGTTTGCTCATAATTTTAATTCCTCCAGTAATACCCTTCGGCTTTCTTTGGCTGACAGGTAAGCAGATTCAACAATATGACTGGCTGCAACGCCATCGGTTCCTGTGCCGATCATGGGGGCATGATGCAATATCGCGTCCATAAAATGATTCCACTCTGACACCCATGATTTATCACTTCCTCGGTAATCAATAATTTCTTCGGAAAATGGCACATCAGGATTACGTTTTCCAAAACGTAATTGCTGAAGATCATAGCTTCCACCTAAGCCGGTTATCTCAACGTATCCTTGCGTTCCATAGAGCTCAAAACGGAATCGATTTCGCCACTGAGTAATTGATGAGTGAATTGTCACTGTCACACCATCTCTGCGGTGAAGTAGCGCTGTTGCAGTATCTTCCAAGGGTTCAATAGGAAACACATGCGTGGCTATATCCGCCGATACACTATCAAACTCCCCAACAAACCATCTAAAAAGATCTATGACATGAATACCTTGTTCCATAAACTGGCCGCCAGCCGCGTAATTTGGATTGGACCGCCATTCTTGCTCGCAACCCTGGCGTCCACAAATTCCATACAGCGATCTTCCGGTAATAGGTTTACCAATGGCACCATTGGAGACTAATTGATAAGCTTTCTGTATTGCAGGATGATGGCGGTGATTGAAACCACATTTAAGGAGTACATTATTTTTATTTGCAATTGTAACGAGTTTTTGGGCATCCGCTGAATTCATCGTGAGTGGTTTTTCACACAGAACATGTTTGCCGGCTTCAAGAGCGGTTTTGGCAATATCAAAATGAACATATGGGGGTGTGCATATAACAATGATATTAAGTTTATCATCAGTAACAAGTCGCTCCCAGTTCATAATGTATCTTGCTCCATAAATTTTGGATATATTTTTTGCTTCTTCAGACACGAGGCCGGTAATTGCATCTACTTTACAACTGATATGTTGTTCAATAGATGGGAGTCTGCGATTGGCCTGAAGGCCTGTTCCAATAATTCCCACTTTCATAATTTTCACTCTTTGCATCCCGGTAAAATGTGAATTATATTAGTATTCTTATTATCACTGACAGGAATAGCCGCCCAGATATCCAGCACAACTCGCCCGCTCATTTTTTGAACAAGCTGTGTGATTTCAAGATACTTGACACATCCTGCTCTTACAACTACAACTGCATCTGTATCAGCAACAGCATCCAATGCAGTGTCAAAAACAGTAATAGAAGAATCTGTTATCTGGTTTGCCTTTATCATTGGTTCGAACACACGAATCATTGCCTGCCTACGCTGCAGTTCTGCTATTACCTGTAACCCTGGTGACCGTCTTAGTGTATCTGTGCCTTCTGTATATACAAGGCCAAGTACAGCAACCTGCGCCCCTTGAAGTTCTACATGTTCGGCAAGCCGATCTATCAGCTTGTTTAAGTGATTGTTATTAATGGACATAATAGCATTGAAAAGCGGTGTTGAAGTATGCGTCTTATGACCAATCGCTTGCATAGTACACACATCCCGAGCCAGTGTGCCGCCACTAAACCAGGGACCAGGCAATAGTGGTAACTTGCTGCCAATACGGGGTTCTTGTTGCATTGCTTTTACAACATCGTAAGCATTTGCATTCATTTTCACTGCTAATTCAGAAAGCTCATTGGAAAAGCTTATTGTTGTCGCTAGAAAGCAATTAATTGCATGTTTAACCATCTCTGCTGTTCTGATTCCGCAAGTAATTGTATTGTCACAGATTGATGAAACAACATTGGCTACAAGTCTTGCATAGTCAGCATTATCTGATCCAATGACAATTGAATTAGGCGACTGAAAACAAGTAATTGCTTTACCCAATTGAAGATTTTCGGGTATATAGGCAATGTTGGGTTTTTTATCATCAGGAATAGCTTGTATTAGTTTTTCGCATGTTCCAACTGGTACTTGTGAGCTGACAATATATTGGTGTGTCCCTTTTCGTGTTCTAAAATCTTCAAAATAAGCGAATAATTCACTGATATCACAGTTATCATCTTCATCAAGCGGCGTATCTTGCGTAATCCATACAAAATCAGCCTTCTCCATTTCTTGCAGTTCAGATGTAAAATAAATCCTACCGGAATCAGTTCCTTCAGCAATTAAATCATCCAGCCCTTGTTCATAGAGTGGCGCTTGGCCTTGCTTTAAATTTAATATTCTTTCTTGGTCATTATCAATTCCAATTACATTTTTCCCAGCTTTTGCTAAACATGCCGCAGTGACACAACCAAGGTGCCATAGTCCAACAACAGCAATGGTCTGCACCTTCATCTTTCCCCCAGATTGAGATAATCCACCATTTGTTCCGCTGCCCTTGAAACTGCAGCATCTGAATTAACTTTTGGCGACCACCCTAATGTTTTTACTTTTGAAACATCTAATCGTACAACCGGTTGATCACCTGGCCAGGCTTTCTTTTTTGTATACTCAAACACGACATTAGAAAGCCCCATAGCCTTCACAACATTGGCAGCAATTGTCCTAATAGAGGTCACCTTAGGATTACCGAGATTATAAATCTCAACATTTTTTTCTTGCTCAAAAGAAACATTCGACAACAACCACATCATACCCTCAATGCAGTCATCAATAAGAAAGTAACTTTTTTCCTGGGTGCCGTCACCGAGAATTGTTAGAACAGAGGGATTCGTAGCCAACCGTAAAGCAAAATCACGAATAGCGCCTCTGGACATCCGGCTTCCAAGAACATTACCAAACCTAAAAATCCAACTTTGAATTCCAAAAAGATTGGCATAAGAGGCTATAAAAGCTTCCGCCGCTATTTTCCCAGCAGCATACATAGACAATGGATAAAGTGGGCCACTCTTTTCAGTTACATTTTCTTCTGCCAGTGTGCCATACACAGAACCTGAACTGGCAAACAATATCTCTTTCACACCTTCATGAACCATGGCTTCAAGAATATTTCGAGTGCCATACACTGCTGAGTCCAAGTCAATGCGTGTGTTAGAAAAACCAAGTGGTATATCAGCATTTCCTGCCAGATGCCATACTTGTTGTTGAGATTTCATGGCAGTTAAAATAATGCTTTCATCGCTGAGATCGCCTTCTATAAATTCCAAATTTCTATTTTTTATAACAGTATCAAGCCATCTCTGATTTCCATTTGACATGTTATCCAGAATGGTAACATATCGACCGGCAGATAATAGCGCATCAATGAGATGGCTACCGATGAATCCAGCTCCTCCAGTTATAAGAACACGTTCTGGAATAGCATTGGAAATCACAATCATTTCAAAATCTCAGCTGCAGCAGATTCAAATTCCAAAACCGTTTTACGAGACATCACATGATCAATACATTCATTTAGAACTTTTGGCGTTATGGTGCATATATGAGGACGACCGATGAGAGACTCACAGACTGCATCTACACTGCGTATACTGGCCACGATAATTTCGGTATCAAGACCTGATTGATCCAACCATTCCCGGACCAAACTAATTTGCTGCATGGGATCACCATCATGATCGCGAATTCTTCCGAAAAACAATGAAACATATCTTGCGCCTGCCATTGCAGCCATTATTGCTTGTGTTGCCTTTAAACACACTGTTGCATTTATTTGATATCCTTCTTGAGCTAATTTATGAATTATGGGCAAGGTGGATTCGCCAGTTGCAGAAACAACCGGTACTTTAATGACGACATTATCTCCCAATTTCGAAAACTGCTTTGCCTCTGCATAAATCGTTTCCGCTTCAACTTTGGATACTTGAATAGAAACAGGACGTCCTTTCATTATTTCAACAATTCTCTTAATTTGCTCATTACTGTTTTTGACACCACACTTTTTCATTATTATTGGGTTAGTTGTGAGTTATAATCAAAAGTTGTGTTT
>JAGLMY010000339.1 GCA_023139775.1 bacterium | reverse complement strand
TGATTCATCTGGATGGGAATAGTTGTCTTTTCGTCTTGGCGCTGGTTTTTCATAATAGGTTTCAGCTTGTTTTTCTTCAATAACTTTTAGGCCGCGCTTTTTCCGGGGTTGAGGATTTCGTTCTCTGCTAATTGTTTTTAATTCTCGGTTTTGTTTGGAACGCGCTTGTTTTTTCCATTGGCCTTGAATCCAATCGCCTCGTTTACTCCAATGACCGGGGACCCACTGTCGACCTTGGCGCTCACGTTCACGCCAATGACCTACAACCCAAATGCCTCGTTTATTCCAATGACCCGGTACCCATTGACGTCCTTTGCTTACTGGTTTCCACTTTCCTTCTGCCCAGCGGCCTTGCCGATCATAACGTCCTGATACCCAAATATAGCCCATTCGTTTAACCACCCGCCATTGACCATTAACCCATTCACCATCTTTATTCCAGTAACCATGTCTCCAAACATAACCTTTTCGTGGCTTTTCCGGTTTCCAATGACCATAAATCCACTTGCCATTTCTATTCCAATGGCCGGGGATCCAACGAAAACCGGCATGCTTCACTTTGCGCCAATGACCACGCTGCCAAACACCGCCTTGCCAATGACCTGGCACCCAGGCATGATTGGCACGACGCTTTTTTACTGGTTTCCAATAGCCCGGTATCCAACGATCTTCATTATCCCAAGAACCTTTTTCCCATTGATAGCCGGCTTTATGACGTGGTCGCCAATAACCTGGTACAATAATTTTTCCATCAATGGTAATTCCATTAATCCACAGACGCTCTGATTTCGGTGCTGGTTTTGAAAAAGATTTTGTGGGTTTTTCCACCTTTACTTTAGGCGGCGCTTTTCTGACTTCTTTAATGGGTTGTTCTTCTTCATACACCAGTGGTTCTTCATGCTCTGGTTCTTTGTCTTCCATCACTATTCGAATCTTCCCCAGGGCTAATACTGAACTTTGCAAGCTAATTAATAGTCCGCCGGCCAATAACATTCTTAGGAAATACCGCATGCTTTTCCTCCTGGTAATTTATTAGTATCCCAATAGACCCCATTGAAATCATCGGGTTCTTTGCATAATTTTTAGCTGATAAACCTATTATCGTCTGAATGGAATTTATACTTAGCTTGAGAATGGACTAGTTTGGAATTTTATCAAAACCACTCCCTGGAACATGTAAAAAACTTTTCAATATATCAAAGATATCCCCGCTATCTTTTTCCCGGGCCCGGAGTTTGATAACGTAATGATTAAATCGCGAACCATTCAATACAGTTTTATTACACATTTATTACACCTGAATGACATATTACGATTTTTATTAATGTATATTCAGTAACATACCTGTCCAAACAAAAATCGCAGTTGTGCGAGACAATGATCGTGGTTATTTAGAGTTGGAGTAATTTGGACGGCAGTGATTCAACCTGGCAAAGAAATGAAAATGCTAAAAGAAAGGAGGTTGTTTTGAAAAAATGAAATAGCTGTTTAAAGTTTTTAAAAAACATTTAAATTAGGAGGAAAAAAATGTTCAAACAAACATCTGTTTTTTTAACAATTTTAGCTTTAACTTTTATCCTAGCAGGTTGCGGAAAAAGTGCCCCCACTTCGCCAAGCCCGGCTTTAATTTCAAATGAATCATCCCTGCCGGCTGAGGTGCAGGAATTTACAAACGAAATGTCTAAAATGTATGCTAGTGCTGCGTCAAACTCTACAACCGTCCATTATGTAAAATATGTAGTCAACAGCGCTTCTACTACAACTACGGCTACTGCTATTTATTATGTTGAAGGAAATTCTTGGAAATATGAAAGAATAACCGCGAATTACTGGGAAAAAGAAGTTGTAATAACCACACCTGGTTTCTTTTTATATGCTGCCGGAAGCGCAAACACATACCGGACATTATCATTATATAATAATGGTGTGCATGATTCTTCAAGTTCCGGTGATGGAAGTTTCCAGTTTTTACAAGGTCTTCTGCAGTAATTGAATCCTGCTGGTAAAATTAGTGAATTATAGGATGTATTTTCAGGGACGGTTCATGAACCGTCCCTGAATCCGGAATCCGGGACGTTGGTTAGTAAGCAAGCGAGCGCAATATAGAAAAAATTAAAAAAATGAATAAAAAGGCAGAAAAACCTATACCAAGACAGGGAATAATAAAGATTGCGAATTGACTCATGTTAAATATTACCGAAGGCTGAAAAGCCCATAGCCTGATGGCATTCGTTGACTCATAAAGGATGTTACCGAATGTTTCTTTTTTTGTCATCCCCGTGACCGAAGGAAATCCCAATTCTTCAATAATGCATCCGGTTGGGGGATGTTTTTGTCGGGGATGACATCTTTTCAGGTTGCGGATTCTTCCAATTTGCTCTGGTTTTTTTACAAACCTTCAGGTAATATCTTTTATAATTCCCGTTTGGGTTTTTATTCTTTTTGAGTTTTCTTCGGTAACATTTCTATGAGTCAACAGGAACTCTGACCCCGGGTATTATTATACATCGTGATAGGAGTTGATTAGACCTTTTCGCAACAGGAACTAACTAATATAGGAAGGAATGTTAATGTGAAAATTATTGGAATTGTTCTTATAGTTTTAGTCGGAATTCTATTTCTGACAATTGCGCTACTCGGGGTACTGCGTATTGTTGATAACTCTCGAATGAACCGAATCTGGAGTTCGCTTCAGGTTTCGGGAGAGCCGGAGAAAGTTTTCTCCCCCGAAATGGTCGGTGGTCTGCCGGCTGTGGCGCAACGCTACTTGTTGCATGCCATCCAGCCCGGCACACCGTTGGCGCGTCGGGTAGAGCTGAAGATGTCGGGGATGCTCAAACCAAAAGAAGATGCAACCTGGATGCCGCTTCAGGCGACCCAGATACTCACACCGGGGCGTGGCTTTATCTGGAAAGCAAAGGCAAAAGCTGTTGGTCCTGTTTTTATGCGCGTGACGGATTACTATACCGACGGAAAAGGTCGCATACGAGTCGCCCTGCTTGGATTGCTGCCGGTGGTGAACGCATCGAATCCGGATATTGTCAAATCAGCAGCAGGACGTTTTCTCGGAGAGTCGGTCTGGCTGCCCACCGCATTTCTTCCACAATATGGCGCAGTCTGGCAGGAGGTGGATAGCCTTCACGCCAAAGTCACGCTTACCATAGATGAGCTGTCCGCCGCGCTTACTCTGACCATTGACGAGGAAGGGCGATTGAAGGAGGTAGTTCTGCTGCGCTGGAAAGACGACCTCAAACAGTTCGTCCCATTTGGTGTGGTCATAGAGGAGGAGAGGGAGTTCGGCGGTTATACAATACCTTCGCAACTGCGCGGCGGCTGGCAGTACGGTACTGATCGGTACCGTGAATTTTTCCGCTTTACAATTGACCAAGCCATGTTCCACTAAGTGAACAGAGTCAGCAGACCATATGTTTCCGGGTTAT
>JAGLMY010000338.1 GCA_023139775.1 bacterium | reverse complement strand
ACAAAACACAGCACTTCACTGACATATTACGTCAAAATTATCGTTGACAAAAGCATAAAAAAGGGGAGAAAACTATACTGAAGAGAAAGAACTTAAGCTAACTCCGACCCCAGGCACAAAAGGAGATGAAAAAAATGAAAACAATCGTATTTATCTGTGGTGGTGTCGTGCTGAGCGGTATTTTGGGAAGCATAATTTTTATGGGGTATATGGGTATGCTCGGATCTTTGCAGGTGGTGGAAAAGGAAATGGGCCCCTATTCCCTGGTGTATGATTCCCACCTGGGTCCGTATAAGGAGACCGGCCCTCTATTTGACAAGGTTTATAAGCAATTGCAAGCTGAGGGCATACAGACCCGTTTGGGACTGGGCATTTATTATGATGATCCGCGAACAGTGCCGGCGGACAAACTGCGCAGTGAGTGCGGTGTAGTGCTGGAGGATAAAGACCTTGACCGGATAGAGGAACTGAAAGAAAAGTATCAAGTCAAAACCTTGGAAAAAAGACCCAGTATGGTGGTTGTGTTTCCAGTGCGTAATTCCCTGTCCTACATGCTGGGGCCCATGAAAGGTTATCCTGCCCTTATGAAGTATGCCAGGCAAAAGGGTTATCAAATCAGCATGACTTATGAGCTTTACGATGAAGCTGCGAAAAAAGTTTATTTCGTGGCTACTTTTGAAAAATGATTGTCAACGCAGATCCCGGGCAGGAGCGGTGTGAATCGAGAGGTTCCCGACTCTCGCCCCCGTCCCTTTATACGCCGGGATTACTATCTCCTTAATTCTCCGGATTACAATCCAAACTGTTTGGTGTCCACCCATTCCATGCTGAGCAACGACCAGAAATCCTGAGCCAAGTTGTTTGAAATATAATCATAGGGCAACCAGCCATAGCCCTGATCTCCCCATTCGGATCCCCAGGAGTTGCGAATCAGCAAAGCTCCGGTAGTCTCTTTTTGGTTCGCCAGATTTCTAAGCTTAAGGCTGTCGTCATAACCTGCTGCGACGATCGCATGTCCCCATTCTGCCTGTTCATTATCAGTTGGATAGGGGATCCCGCCTTTGACATCCGATTGCTCGAAAGAAGAAAAACCGTGGAAACCAAACATGGAAGGAATTCCGGCAGCTAAATATTTTTTTACAGATGCCAGAACATTGGCAGAAGGAGTATTCCGGCCCGGCTGGTTGTGACAGAAATAATGAAGGGCCTCATATTTATCCGCGATGGAATAAACAAAAGCCGGGGGCTCCCGGTCAAATTCGGCTTCAATATCCGTATAGGGCCAGTATTTTTCCGGCGGTACGCCACAAAGGACCAGAGCGCCCATGGTATTGCGCAACCACGCTCCGGTATCTCCTGAAACGCCCATCAAATTCCGTGTGGTTTTATATACGAAAAGACGGGAGCCGTCGATATATTTTCCAAACGCCCGCTTTTCAAAATATTCCACGATGCCAACTGCGGCATGGGCCGTACAAGCGCCGATTTGGCCTTGAGTTTCAACCGCTGAGAACCAGGAGCGCAAATCCACTTTGCCAGGTAATTTCTTTGTAGCAGCGGCCGAAGAAATCCCCATCTTTTCAGCCAAGCCGGCGATTTCGAGTTTGGTTTCTGTAAAGTCGCGCAAGTCCGGTCTGGGCGGTATCCAACCAGTGCCGGTGGCCTGGTTTAGTTTTGAGACCTTTACTTTGTTACAAAAAATATACACTTTTATTCCCCCTTCTTTTTTATATATTGTACGCAACTTTACGGCAATTAACTGTTTGTGGCGATAAACTAGTTTAGCAAGAATTATACCTGAAAAGGAAATCGCAGTCTATAATCAAAAAAACACTGAAGGTAACATATCAGTGATAGAGGGAGAGCTTACTAATTAACATAAGCCTGAGGTGGTGTTGTCGAAAGAAGTCATTAATGTTAGCGGTTATGTCCCGCCCAAAGTGCCAAACATGCAGTGGCGCGCATTGATTGGAAAATCCCATAGTTTTTTTACATGGATGCCAGGCTTGTCATAAACACCTTTAATATTAGGGAAAAAATGACGATGCTATAACTATGAATAGTATAATTTGTGATAATGTAAAAAAGCACAAGGTTGCCAACCAAGAGAATGAGTTCACAAGCTTCTGGGTGCGCCGGTAAATAGGTTTTTAAATGATTTTCGCGCCTGCGGCCGGTGGACTGATATCTATTGGGATGGGACAAATAAAGCAGGGGAGCTGGCACCGGCTGGATTGTATTATATTCAAATAATAACCCCTAATTACACAGAACGAAAAAAGGTGATTTTATTAAAATGAATAATAGCTTAAAAAAATTCGGGATAATTAGTCTGGTTGTTTTTTTGCTGTGCTTGGGATTGGAATCAATAAACAGCGCAGATCCGGCGGGTCACATCTCTTTGCGTTCCGGATTTGGCGCGCGTTCCGCAGTACTGGGCGGACCTAATCCTGCGACCGGTGACGCGGAATCACTTTACTGGAATCCTGCCGGTTTAGCTGTCAACGGTGCCGGCCAGATTTTTGCCTCGCATTTTTTCTGGCTGGACAGCATTGCTATGGACCAGGTCGGACTAATGTTAACCGCACCCTGGCAGGGGAATTTTGGAATTGGGGCCACTCTTTTATCAGTGCCTCCTTTTAACAGCACTGCTGATTCCAGTATGCCAAGGGGTGAAGGCCGCGAAGGCGCTGTTTGGCTGGCCGGCGGTCTGCGCTTGAATTCTTTCTTGGATATTGGCGTTTCCACTAAGTTTGTTTTTAGTCAGTGGATGGGGGCATCCAGCCTGGGTGGTGCTATGGATTTGGGATTAGTATACCGGCCGCCTTGGCCCTGTTTTCAGGTGCAGGCATCCTGGTTAAACCTTGGTCTGGCCACTCCTTTGGAAGAACAAGCAGATCCTTTGCCTACCACATTTCATTCTGCAGTGATGTATCAAATCCCATTGTCCGGCGCTATTCGTCCCCGCTTAACTGCTGCAGTATCTTTTGATCAGGATATGAAAGCGCGGGGGGCAATTGGCAGTGAGATCGAATTATTCCGGCAGGTTATTCTCCGGGGAGGATATCATATTCAACCGGATATGATCGGCAAATGGAGCACAGGTCTGGGGGTTTCTTTCTCACCCTTTCATTTGGATTACACTATGATGACTTTACCGGAATTAGGTATGGTCCATATGGCTGGTTTAAAATACTCTTTTTTTGAAAACCAAGGCAGACCGCAAGTTCAGGTACGCGTTTTTGGCAGAAAGAATGAAAAAGACCGGTTTGAGCAGCAATTTGATATTCAAACCAAAGCTGCCGGCCCGATTAGAAAATGGCGGTTAAAAATATACAATGCCAAGCAGCAATTATTAAAACTGTGGCAAGGCACCAATGAGCCGCCGCAGAAATTGGTCTGGGATATGAAAAATACCAGGGGCCATGCGATTACTGCTGAGGAGGGCAATCAATATTCTTGCTGGATCGAGGATGAGGTATTCCGGACAGCTGAAGTTAAGGGGCGGTTGCTTTCTCAACAGACAGTATTAGCGCCCAAACTCCGGCCCTTGCCGTCAGCTCCCGGCAAAGCAATTGAAACCCTATTGGCGTTTTCTTTCCAGCAGGTCCAAATTAATTTTCAGCCGCGCGCTTATAAATTGGAGTTTACTACCAACGACGGTAAAATTGTTAAAGAGTTTAGTCAAATTGTAAAAGAACCACAGGATATTATCTTGCCGGCTAATATTACTAATTATAAACTTACCGTTATCGGAAAGCAGGGTGAAAAACAAGTGATCTCAGCTCCGGTGGTCACAGTAAAGACCGGACCTTTGATTGCCTTGGATGACTTATTGCTGGGAATTCCCATGCCCCTGAAATTTGAAAACCCAGAGGCTCAATTACACTCCTGGAAATTGGATGTCCGGGATACGAAGCGGAATGTGAAGCTTAAAACCTATCAAGGGAGCGGCCAACCACCCGGTCAATTGGAATGGACACCGGAAAAGCCGGACCTGCCGGCCAAACCAGTGACCCGTTATCACGCCCATTTGTATATCCGTGACCAACACGGAATTTCCTGGGAACAGCAGATTCCTTTTAATATTGTCAGCGTGCATGATAAATCCACCAACCAAACTGAGACCAAACTTGAAGTAGGACAAATATATTTTAGCTATAATAAATATTTTATTAAGCAAGCAATGTTCAGGAAATTAAAGGCGGCGGCCATGATTATCCGGCAATATAATAATACCCGGGTTTTGATCAAAGGCCATACTGACGAGCGCGGTGGAGATAAATATAATAAAAAGCTTTCGCGCAGCCGGGCAATGGCAGTTAAGCGGTATCTGGTGGAAGATGAAGGGCTGGATGAAAAAATCTTTACGATTAAGGGCTATGGTTACCATGTGCCGTATTCCAAAGGCCGGAGAGATCAAGACCGGCGAAAAAACCGCCGGGTTGAGGTATTGATTTCTTTTCCTGAACCAAAATAATGACTAACGTATACGTTTCACCGGAAGTGCGGCAGTTATGCTTAAATTATGATAACTTTCTTATCTCAAAAAAGGATTAAAATGTCAGAAGCCAGCGCCAAGGCGTGCAATACTGTTCTGAAAAGTTTGTTCAACAAGTGTTGCCTGGGTTTGTATTTAATTTCCCTTTTTTCGGCAATGCCGGTTAGGGCGGCGACTTTTGGTGAAACCGGAACCGGGAGCACATATATATATGAAATGCTGGGCCGAGTTAGAGCTACCCAGTTTGTTTGTGGTGATACCGGCTGGATCAACCAGATCCGGATGTATATTTCAAACCCGGCCATAGCTGAGGCACGCGTAGCGATTTATGCTGCCGGCAACACGGATTTGCCGGGCGCTTTGCTGGCCGAGAGTTCTTCCCAGGCTTTAACCCCTGGGTGGAATAGTTTTAATATTCCTTATGTCCGGGTGGACAGCGGGAATATCTACTGGCTGGCTATGCAGACCAACAGTGACGGTGTTTGGTTACAGGTCTATTTAGGTGATTCTAATCTGAATCGTTCCCGCGGTGTTGATTGGACCTTTGGTTATTTTCCCAGCCCTGATTTCCCCCCACCTGTATACCAATGGGACAGACGCATGTGCATCTATGCAACCCTGGCAGGCATGACCCCGACGCCGACGTATACGCCTACGATTACCCTGACCGCCACTCCTACCTTCACCGCGACTAATACTCCTACCACCACTCCCACTCCTGTTAATTTGACAGTTACCTTGACCCAGACTATGCAAATCACGGCCGGCAATTATCCCGGCAGTGATGTTTTATATTTAAGTCACAATGCATTTCGGCCGGGGCAAGCAGAAGTGGTTATAATTAATTATATTTTGAGAAGTAATCAGACAATCGGCATAAAAGTTTACAATGTTTTGGGCGAGCCGGTTAAAACCTTATTTAATCAACCGCAAACTGCGGGCAGCCGGCGGATTGTCAGCTGGAATGGCCGGGATGAAGCCGACAGGATTTGCCCGGCTGGGCTTTATTTCATCCAATTGCATACCAGCTCAAATCAAATCAGAAAAAAAATTATTTTAATAAAATAATTAATCCGATTTGCCGTCTTTGTGAGCGACCAAAGGGAGCGCGTCAATTTATCGGTGAATTGTAATCACAAGTGCAA
>JAGLMY010000337.1 GCA_023139775.1 bacterium | reverse complement strand
TGTGGTGAATGTTTTTATTTTTTTGGGAGAGTAAGCTTAATCTTTTTCCCTGGTATTCAATCCGAACGCTGAATAGAGGCCGCACACTCCGGCCAAAGCAGTGATCAAGAGATAGGCGGCAGCCAGTAAAAGTACTGCATTCAAAGCAGTGCGTGGTTCCCGCGTAAAACCAATCATCCCGAATACCGTACCGGCAAAGATCCGCACACCTTTGTCTAAAACACCGATATTTCGTTTCATTATTTAATAACCGCCACCCGAAATCGTTTATTAAGTTTGCTGCCATTGACAACAATCACATAAACGCCGGAGGCCACAACCTGCCCGGAACTGTTGCGGCCATCCCAGGAAACCACCGTATCCCGTGTCAGGGATTGCTTGTGCAATAATACCTTGATCAGATAACCGTCTTGATTGTACACACGAATCGTCATATCACCGTGTTGCGTATTCAAATTGCGAATTTCCAGGGTTTGCCCGGTCTTGGGATTAAAGTAATTATGATTCACAGCTACCAGAGCGTTAACCACTTCAGTAGCCGTCGAGGTCTGCGTAAAAGTAAGATAAACAGTCTCGGTGGGAGAAACGGTTGGCGTCGGAGTTGTAGTTGGCGAATTGATTGGCGTAAACGTTGCTGTAACCGCCATGGCCATGGCTGCCATTCCTAATAAAAACAAACTCTGCAGTAGTGCTATTTTAAAAAGCCAGCGCATTCTTTCACCTCAAAATTAAGAACTTTTGTTTCAGTATAAAATTCCAGCCGGACAAAAGCAATCTTTTATTGCGGTGTTCCCTGTTTTTCCAGCGCAGGTTCAAGTGTCAGCGTAAATTCATACGTCTCTTTCTCAATCAACTCCCATTTTTCTTCTCTGGTGGTCATACCGTACTGCTTCTGAATGAGCAGGGAACCGGATTCGGGCCGTCCTTTATCCGGCTGGTATTGAACCCTGCCGTCCACCGTAAACCAGCTACTCTCAAATTCCACCTTTTCAAATTCTTTTAAACCAAATTGTTTTCCCAAAGAAGTTAATTCTTCACCACTGAATTTTAACTCACTGGCAAAAACAACGGTTAGCCCATCCTGCTCAACAGCTGTAATTTGAAAAACCGTGGTCATCGGCTTGTCCCATTCCGTAAAGCGCCGGGTATAGGGACCTTGATACATCCACTTTTTACCTTTGGTTACAGGTTCTTCACTAAAAATCGTCATCAAGACCGGTGGGATTTTCATGCTTTTCATAATAATTTGACCAAGCACCCGGTTTTTCCCTAACAATTGGATAAAGGTATAATTAAAATTTTCCCTGGTGGCGTCTGAGTCAGAAACCTGTACTCCCAAAGGCGTAATCTTAAAAATCGCCAGCGGCCGTGACATATGTTGGTGATATTGCCTAAATCCTTGCCGGCCTAAGTACTCCTCCACGCTTTCCTCTTGTCCATACCAAAAAATCCGGCCATTGTCCGGACCCAGTTCCAACCGAAAATTACCTGCTTGATCATGAATACTGATATTTCTTATGGTGTAGCTCGCTTGCAGCAAATCCGTTTTCTTTTGCTCAATCCTCAGTTCAAAAGAAGTTTTCACAAGCAGGCCTTCCTGCTTGTCCGAAAATACTCTGTTGTCATGCATTTTTCTTAGCTGATGATCCAAGGTGTAGCGCGCGTCTACTCGATACACTCCACCATCAGTAAATTTATATTTCAATTGGTATGGGGTAATGTCAGGCTGCGAACACGCGGCCAATCCCAGCAAGCACAGTATATTTAAAAGACGATATTTTTTCAGTATACTTTCCTCCTTGCTTTTTTCAGTGCCTCAGTTTATAAGTTCGGGAATAAATCTGCAAGCCGATTTTTCAAAAGATAACCGTAGATACTTACTCAGACAGGATTTTTTTAATCTGCCGTTCCAGTTCGCGGGGTTCAAAGGGTTTGGTCAAATATGCCGCCGCACCCATTTTTTTTCCTTTTTCAACATGCGAGGAATCCGCCAATACCGTGAGCATCATTATTGGGATGTCTTTGGTTTCCAGCTTCTGTTTCAGGTGTCCACAAATAGCGTAACCGTCTTTTCCCGGCATCATAACATCCAGCACAATCAAATCCGGCTTGATCCGGCTTAGTAGTTCAAAAAGCTCTTTTCCATTTTTGGCCAACAAAACGGAATAACTGTTGCTGGAAAGGATTTTTTCAATTAAACCTAAAATATCTTCCTCATCATCCACAACCACTATTGTTTTTTTCACAACTGCCCTCCAAAAAGCCGGCGGTTTATCCTTATTTTTCACATAGTAACATTATCGGCTGGGCAGGAGTATGCTAAAGGATAAAATCAGCAGATGGTAATGCCCCAGCTAGTGGGCCCCATATGCGCGCCAATCACGCTGCCAATACGACCTTGCTGAATGGAATCAATATTAAAATTTTGTTTACGCAGGGAGTCGAAAAGAATATCCCGATAGCGGTCAAGGGCCGCATAGACCACAGTAACTTGCGGGCAATGCTCCTGTTTTTTAATATGTGCGCCGGCCAATTTGGCCATCAGCTCAGCGGCAGCTTCCGCTGAACGGGCTTTATCCACCACCTCGATCTCACCATGGCCGGCCCGTATGGTCATCACCGGTCGAATCCCAAGATATTTGCCAATCAGCGCGCGCGCTTTGCCAATACGGCCGCCTCGAGCCAACGCGTCCAAACTGTCCACGGAAAAAAATACTGCGGTTTTAGAAATCTGTTCGTTGATCTTGGCCACAATAGTCTGAAAGGAATGCCCCTCCTGTACCAAACGCTGAGCATACAAAACCAAGCTCCCCAAGGTCCGGCATACGGTCCGGGAATCAATGACCTCAATGGTCATGCCGGCAATCATCTTCGAGGCAACAATCGCCGACTGGGAAGTGCCGGATAATTTTCGCGAGATATGAATACACAGAATATGGGTATAGCCGTCCTGTTGGAGTTTCTGAAATAATTGCAAAAATTTCCCAGGAGCCGGCTGGGCAGTAGTAGGGAAATGGGGTGAGGTTTGAAGTTTTTCATAAAATTGTTCGGGCTTTAGCGTGTCCCAATCCAAGAACTCTTCATCATCAAAAAAAATAGACAGCGGAACGCGATGAATCCCTGCTGCTTGAAATTGGCAATCCGGCAAATCACCTGTCGAGTCGGTTACAATGGCAATTCGTTCAGTCATGGGTCAACGCTCCTTTGACAGCATGCTATTCTGCCAACTCCTGCCTGGCATGCTGATGCTGTTTTTCCATATCATCTACTTTTTGCCAGGAGATGGTTCCCAGTTGGGCTGCTTTTTTCAATACCATCTCCGGTTTTTTAGTGTGTACGTGTACCTTATAGATTCCGCTCTCGGCTGAGGCAATCATCAATTCAATACCCAAAGGCTGCAAGACTTCCTGCAGCGCTTGGCGGGTCAAGCCCTCGCCACGAACGATAAATTCCGTGCAATATTTAAACGTAATGGTTTGGCGCGATCGTGACATGATTTTCGCGTGCCGGCCCGGCGCCAGGGCTAGCGCAGCCGCAGAGTTCAAGGACTGCCTAAAATTAAAACGCACCATACCTTCCAGAAAATAAACCAAGCCCATACCACCGGCATCCACCACATGATTCTCTTTTAAAATTTTTAATTGCTCGGGAGTATTCCGCAAGGCTGCTTCTGCGCCCTTCCAGGCTGAAACAATAACATCAATCAAATTTTTCGATTTGTCCGCTTCATCCAGGGCGTGACGCGCTGCCGCCTCGCCCACGGTAAGAATCGTCCCTTCCACCGGATGATCAATCCGCTCACGCGCGCGCAAACAACCCACTTGAAAAGCCAGGGCCAGATCGTGGGCGGAAAGCGCTTTTTTATCTCCAACTCCTTCTGCAAAACCGGAAAAAAAACCGGACAAGATCATGCCTGAGCATCCCCGGCCACCCATCAAAGCACCCCGGGCTGCTGCCCAAGACACTTCAGCAGCAGTTTTTCCCGGAACTGCTTCCAGCTCTTTTTGGGCAGCTTGAAAGGCATGATACATGTTTTTACCGGTATCACCATCCGGCACAGGAAATACGTTTATCTTATCAATGTGTTTCCGAAAATGTCCAAACCATGAAATACCAGCCAGCAAAGCGTTTTTCGTCCGACGACCACTTAGCATTTTCACAAGTGCTTCCTCCCAGGTACTCAATTCGGCAGGTTGTTAAATGTGTTTTTTGAAAATAATAACGTAGGGGCACAAAATTTTGTGCCCCTACTGTTTATTCCACCTTAATGGGAATGCGATTTTCCCAAATCCCGTGCAGATTGCAGCGCGCACGTGCGACCAAATCCGTATCCTGATTCAACTTAAGCGTAAAGGTCACCGGAGTGCCGGATACGGTGGCACTTAAATCAGCCCGAGCCAAATAAGCTTCACCGGCATATAGTTCCACCCACTGAATCCAATGACCGCCCTCATCCGGATGGGGCATGCTCTGGCCTACGGTAATGGTCACAGCAAAAGGTTCCCTGGCTTTGACCTGGGCCGGCGCGGCAATCGTGGGTTGATGCTTTTTCTCCAGATCTGTCAGCGCCTTCGGATCTTTGACCCGGTTAATTCCCGCAAAAAGAGGATCATTCATTTGGTATCTCCTGTGTACACAATGAACATGACCGCCCCTACTTCTTTAAATTAATCATAGGTACGGCGTCACCGCCCATAACAGTCTCCGGCAATTTACCATCCCACTTTTTAATCCACTCCAGGGCCACAATATCCTTGGTAACCTGCAAACGAATCAGGCGCTGCTTCTCCGCCTCGCCCTGGGCTGCCAGAATAACCGTGGCTTTATGCTGTTCCGCCTGTTTCTTTTTATACTCCGCAGTTTTAATCTTCTGCTCTTCGATCTGTTTTTGCTCAACCACGCGATTGAACTCAGCAGAAAACTCAATATCTGTCAGATTGACATCTTCCAGAATGATATCGTATTCCACGAGTTTCTTCCTAAGAATTTCCGCGATTATGGCTTTTAATCTCGGACGCTCCACAATAATATTTTCCACCGGGAACTGAGCGGTTCCGGCTTTGACTGCCTCTTGAATCGAGGGCTCAATCACCTTGCGTTCAAAATCAACACCCACTTCTTGATAGAGTTTGGATACTTTATCAGCCTGCAAATGATAATTCACCACAGTCCGCAGATTGACTTCCTGTAAATCCTTGGAAGCGCCTTGACTGAGCCGTTCTAATTTCTGGGTTTTGATATCAAATTTAATAATACTTTCAATACCCGGAATCCGGAAATTCAATCCTTCCATCATGACATTTTGCTGCACACCACTAAAGCGCGAAAACACCACACCGCGTTCACCGGCCCCAATAATAACAATGGGATTTAGCACAAACAGCAACAAGATAATTACCCCGGCAATGACCAAGCCACTAACACCCTTCATAGAATCCTTGCTAAATGCTTTTTTCATCTCAAATTCTTCTGCCATTCTTTTCCTCCTTTGATACTGTTCTTTTTTTCTTTCCCGCCAGTATACTGATCTGGGCACAGAAGTCAACTCATAATGGAACCCGAAATCCACCGCCTAATTCGGATCCTACCTCGCCGTCATCCCGGACTCGATCCGGGATCCAGAAAAGCCTTTGTTTACAAGAGTCCTGGATCCCAGCTACGACCATGCTGGGATGACGAGTGGTTGTT
>JAGLMY010000336.1 GCA_023139775.1 bacterium | reverse complement strand
AAATATCACGCAATAAGGTAAATATTCTTTGGTCATTTGGGGGTATGCTAAACATGGACGTATTGTTCCATTCAGATTCAGGGATATTTTCCCCTATTCCACTTAAATAATCAGGGTGGTCAGCCACAGCATTTGTAAAAATGCCATTGTATTGTGTATTATCAACCAATGCTTTTAATCCACTATAAATCAATTCTAAATCTTCGTCACTCATATTGTGCACAAAATTGTCAGGGCCAAACATTTTCCCGCCCGATTTTATTAAATCTTCCATATTTTTATCCATTATTTTTTTGCCTCCTATTTCAGAATCATTTCCTAACACCGTTTCCAAAATTAAGTTATAGTGTCGGTTTTCTTTTTTTTTGCTTTAGTCCGGACATGGATGACTGGCTTGCAAAAGATATAAATTTCGATTTGTTGTATTCTGACCTGTTCTCCCGGACTTGATCCCTGGACAAAATCATCCAGGACAGGCAGGGCAGGCTGGAATCCAGGAACAGGGGTAAGTATATCGTTTGTGCAGGGGTGTTTAATTAAACACCCCTGCATACGTGTTGCCGACAACGACAATCGGTTTTAGGGTACTGGACATTTTTGTTATGCTATGTTATTCTTTTTTATAGAAGGAAGGGGTTTTTAGATGACAGTTGCCGAAACAATTATTCAACACCTTAAAACTCTGCCAGAGTCAGTCCAGGCAGAGGTACTTGATTTTGTTGAATATCTTGAAAATAAAACCAAGTCATACCAATCCGCTCAGGAGGGTATAGACTGGTCAACGCTATCCTTGCAACAGGCTATGCGGGGTATGGAAAATGAAGCCGCTTTATACTCGGAAAAAGACATCAAGGACTGCTTCTAGTGATAACGGAAGGACAGATTGTCCTTTTTAAATTTCCTCAGACAAACCAATCATCCGGAAAGCTTCGACCGGCGCTTGTACTCCGCAAAATGCCTGGAAAACATGATGATTGGTTAATCTGTATGATATCATCACAGCTTTCACAGCAAATTCCGGACTATGATGAGTTGCTCGATAAAGAAGATGCCGGCTTTGATGCCTCAGGTCTGATAAAATCCAGTGTTATAAGAATTGGCAGACTTGCTGTAGTCGAAGGGAGTATTTTGCTTGGGGCTATTGGTAAAATTGAAGCCGCCCGGCTCACTTGTATAAAGCTGCGGTTATCCAATTGGATCAGGGGCGAAAATACTCAAAATTAGTTTAGCGGATGGTTCCCCTAATATTACCTCAAAACACCACTAATATATTTATGCAAAATCCGGGCGGATTTTCCACAGGAAAAGATTGTTCAAGTGTATGCCCGTTTAAAAGAATACATGCGTCAAGGACGGCCAATAACCTGGCGCACGGGATTGAAAAATTTATTGCTGGGTAAAAAAAGTTCAAGCGCGAAAGATATTGTTCGAGCTGAGATGCTGATTGAGGAAATCGGAGCACACTCTAAAAACTATTTATGGCCTACTGAAGTAGCGCCGGGAGCCAATGTTACAGGCATAGTGTTTTTTAAAAAAGCAATACACCAACCAGTGAATATATTCTTTCAACAAGGTTCTGATTTTATTGGTGCCCGCATGCAAATTGTGGCGGGCGATAAATAGGCAGGTCTAGTCAACGGTGTGCCGGCTCCCACGCTATTTCCGGGAAGCGGCATCCGGTGTGTTCGATGTTTGGTTGTCCGAAATTGTATTGTCGTCTGCACTAGTGCTTTCGTTTTTGATGTTGTTCACTATTTTGGCTTGTGCGCGAGCTTGCTTGATCCAATCGCGGGTGAGTTGATCGCCGCGTATTTTTATTAATTTTTCAAGCAGGGCATCGCGCTCCAGAGTATAAAGATCTT
>JAGLMY010000335.1 GCA_023139775.1 bacterium | reverse complement strand
CAGGTTGGAAAAATTGAAAGAGGAACTTTTTTATGAATATGAAGTGGTGGAAAGACAAAATAGACAGTTGCTGCACAACAATTGCCGGTTGGAGGAACTTTTGCGAGAGAGGACCAAACTTAGTAAAAGTCTTGAAAAACGGGTCAACGATCGTACTATGGAGTTGGAAGATACGGTAACCCAACTCAAAGAGTTGGATGAAATGAAGTCCTATTTTTTGTCCATTACTTCTCATGAATTACGTACGCCTTTGACCATCATCAACGGCGCGCTTAATTTATTGCTGACTGACGGGGATCAATTGAGTCCTGAGCGTTATCGCAAATACATGCTGATGGCAAAAAACAACGCCGAGCATCTGAATAAGTTGATATCCAACCTTTTGGATCTGTCGCGTTTAGAATCCGGCCAGTTGAAATTGGAAGTGGAAAAAATCGATGTGGTGCGTCTGGTTCGGGAGAGTCTGGAAGAATTCCGCGAGATAGCGAAAAAGAACAATTTGCAGTTGTTTTATGAAATGTCAGGTGAGCATCCGGAATTTATCGGTGATTCCTTGCGAATCAAACAAATAGTGGATAATCTCCTTTCCAATGCCGTGAAGTTCACACCCAGCAGGGGTGAGATTCGATTACATCTGAGTATGGATGAAAAGCAAATGGAGGTCCGGGTTAGCGATAATGGTCTTGGTATTGAGGACTGGGAAAAGGAAAAAATATTTAAAAAATTCCAACAATCCGAGAGATCACTCACCCGAGAGTCAGCTGGTGTGGGACTGGGATTGGCTATTGTGAGGGATTTAGTAAAACTGCACGAAGGAACCATTGTGGTTGAGAGTGAAAAAGGTAAAGGATCAACCTTTATTGTCCGCATACCCAAGTTTAGTTCCGGCAAAAGTGAGAACATTGTCAGAAAAAAAAGCCGGGATGATCACGAACCGCCGAAAATCTTAGGAAACAAATGAGATCCACCAGGTTGAACGCTCAGCAAAAGATAACAGGCCGGGTAAAGTATTGGACTATTCCCGGCTTCGAGCAAAGGGGCTGCCGGGTTGCTTTTTTTACGCGGTATGGGGGAGTAAGCACCGGAAAGACACGAGGACTTAATTTGGGCTTGAATACTGAAGATAATCCTGCCAACGTGCTGAAAAACCGCCAAAATGCCTTTCACGCCGGTAGTTTTGGGCCATATTTGCCGGTGGTTGGTAATCAAGTGCATGGAAAGAAAATCAGCCTTGTGGATCGTCACTCTGCCGGCAAAGGCTGGGAAGCAAAGCGTGCCACCATAAAAAAAAACGATGGGCTTATGACCAAAACACCCGGTTTACCCTTGGCTGTATCCATTGCAGATTGTTTGCCAATTCTTTTTATGTCTGAGAAGAAAAAGGCTGTTGCCGCAGTGCATGCCGGTTGGAAGGGTATGGTGCAGGGGATTTTAATTAGTGCTGTGCAGAAATTCAAACAACACTATGGAATTCGCCCGGAGCACCTCTGGGTTGCTATTGGACCGGGAATCGGACCACAACATTTTGAGGTTTCCGGGGAGGCGCTTGCGCAGCTGCGTCAGGTATGTCCGAAAGCGGTTCGTGAAAAACCGGATGGCAGAACGTATTATGATCTTTGGTTTGCGGCTACGGCGCAATTAATTCAACAAGGAATTAATGAAAAGAGAATAATTACTATTCGCGAATGCACAGCATCACATCCTGGGAAATATTTTTCTTATCGTAGAGAAAAGAGCACAGGAAGAATGTTGGGCATAGTACAAATTTTGCAGTGAACTTAATTTTTAATTAGTCGCTCCTGAAAAACCGTCCTTTTTGTCATCGCGGGTAATACAGTTTTATTCAAGTTCTTACACTTCTTTGCGACCTATTGGTTCTCGTTTTTAAGTAGGGGCGCAAAATTTTGCGCTCCTACGACAAGCGTTAAAAAACTTCTCATTTTTCTCATTTTTTTTGAAAGGATTTTGAGGTTAGACTGTCATAATATATATCCAATAAATACAGGAGACGTAAGGGCGTACTGCTTGTTGCGCCGAAGTCGACGGCGGAAAATAAGCCCTTACAATCAAAATGACAGCATCTGGCCGGCAGGTAAATCGCTTCATATCCATTATTCTTTCCATATTCTTGATTCTACCCGTCCAATTTATACCTGTAGGGGCGCTGCTTGCTGCGCCCTTAACCGTGCCCCTACAATATCAGGTAAAACCCCAAACCCAATTCCGCCAATTAGTCATCTATGTACCGGATATTTTTGATTCTGCCAGGCAGGTGGAAAAAGCCCTGGACCAACTCCGCGCCAAAGGCATTCCGAAAAAAGACATTATCAATCTAGCCCAACATGCTGGATTTGATGTCC
>JAGLMY010000334.1 GCA_023139775.1 bacterium | reverse complement strand
GCCGCCGGGCTGCATGACGTTCCGGTGGCTGCGCTGTCGCCTGAGTCTATAAACCCTCAGCCGGGATTTATTATTGACAAAAAAGGACTGTTAAGACGAATGGGACTGGGCGTAATTTTCACCGATCCTCTGGCCCGGATGTACTTGGCCACTGTAGTGAGGGAGAAGCAGCGGGGAATTGCCAAGGCCGTGCACACCAAATATCTCAAAAAAATGGAAGCGGGCATTGAACAGGCTGATTATAATTACCTGCTCCAAGTCCTGGAAGAGGCGGTGGCCGGCTTCAATGAGGTTGAGATTGACGAACGGCCTGTTCCCAGGATTGGGGTGGTAGGCGAAATATTTGTTAAATACAATTTTTTTTCAAACGGGAATATTATCGAGTGGCTTTCCGGCCAGGGAGTGGAAGTGGCGCTCCCTGGTTTGCAGAACTTTTTTACCCAGAGGCTGGTTAGTGAAAATTTCAATCAAAAGGCGTACTTGAAACGTTCCTTGATTGACAGCCTGAAAACCAGGATGATGGATGTTTACGTAAGTTATCATCTGGCTCAGATTGACATAGTTATGCAGAACTTTCGTTTTTACCGGAAGCCTTTTGATCTGAAAAATCTGGCTGAAATCACGGGCGAAGTGCTCAGCCTGGCTAATCAGTTCGGCGAAGGATGGCTTTTGACTGCCGAGATGATTGCCATGCTCAATGAAGGGATTGGCAATATTGTCTGTCTTCAGCCCTTCGGCTGTATTGCCAATCATATTACCGGAAGGGGCGTGGAGAAAAAACTCAAGGGAATGTTTCCCCATCTGAATTTACTCTCGCTTGACATGGACGCAGGGGCCAGTGAAGTAAATATTCTGAACCGGCTGCATTTTATGATCATCGCGGCCAAAGAGGAGATGGCGTACGGACCGGATGTGACGGCGGAGCATGCCATGGCCCGGCCCTTTTCCGGTTTCCGCATGTGGCCGAGGCAGACGGCCATGCTTGACAATTACATATCACCGGAAATCGAAAAATGGAAAGCCTGGGTATCCCGGCTGGATTTGCGAAAAAAAGCGGGTAAGCTTATGCGGATCAGCGGCAAAAAGCTTAAGGCAGTGCGAATTATGCCGGGAAAGCGGATGAAAGATCGTATTATGAAGGAAGTGAATAAGGCAAAAGAGGAAAAAGGAGAACGGGGCAGCCGGGAAATAATTAGTAAGGAGTCCCACAGATAAGCCCGTGGGGCTCCTTATGACCTTGCAGCGTAAGATGCCCAACGGAAATCCGATACTTCAATGACCTTTCCGGTGAGGGCGGCATTCCGCGAAGCGTCAAGACGCATTCATCCCCGGGCAAGCCCGGGGTGTTCTGCGTAGCGGGATGAAATATGAACAAAAGTTGACTGCGAAAGATACGCAACCAGATACGCACTTGCATGAATTACTCGTATCCGCTACAATATTAAGTACTTTATAGCTATAGTTGGAGGCTTTCGAATGTGGGTTTGCGAAATATGCGGGCAACCTTGTGATGACAAAGATAAAGAATGCAGTATGTGCACCACAGAGCAGCCTAAGCAGACAGCCAAAAAAGCCGGGACTGTCCCGGCAGTCAGGACCTTTGAGTTCAATGAGGACGCCAAACCACCAGCCCCACCACCTATAGCCGAAGAACCGGAAAGCAGTGAAACGCCGGAAGCGATCGCTGCGACAGCGGAAACAGAAAACGAAACCGATGAGACCGAACTTCCTGCTATCGGCGACCGGCTAATTGTTACCATTGCCGGTAAACTGGCACGTGCTCCAAGATTTTGGATGATTTCAGGAGCGATTGTTTTAGGTTTTATTATTGTTCCCTGGAGTATTTCTCAAATTATTAAACTGACCGGCGGTCCTGCTCTGGATTACCATGCCAATGCAGTGGAACCGGAACTGAAGAAAAAATTGGAAGTTATTATTAAGGATGTCCTGCCGGACAAATTGGAGTGGGCGCAAGAACATATGAGATTGCGTTTGCCAACTCGTTTTCCGGAAGAGTTGACTATGGATGCCAACCAGGCTGAGGCTGAAGTAAAATATGATAATAAAGAAAAGAACAGCGCTTATTACCGGATGCTGGTATGCTATCATTTTGTTGATGCGCATAAAAAGACCTATTTCTGGCAACCGGTCACCTTCTTTTTTGAGATACGCAATGGCGCCTGGACCATGATTGGCGATCGTTGGATTCGGAAAAGTGAAATAATCTTTGAATAATCAGGAATGATTCGGTGAATTGTAACCACAAGTGCAACATTTTATCATTTATTATTGAACTATAAAGACTTAAAGAAAAAGATCCACCACAAAGGCACAAAGGACAC
>JAGLMY010000333.1 GCA_023139775.1 bacterium | reverse complement strand
AGATTTTTCTAACTTCTCTGATGATATTTTCCTAGCCTTAGTCAGACTCGAAAATGCCAAAGAAAGAAAACGGGGAGAAGAAGGGTACAATGTTGAGGTTATTGGAACTGATGGTAAAGTATATTCTCTGGATTATACAACTGTAGTTAATCTACTTGGAGATGGGAAAATCGTTATCGTAAATGGCGATCCTGTGTTTTTAAATTCCTTAGGTACAGGATTAAGCAGGGAAATTGAAGAGAAAAAAGCAGTGCTCGTTGCGGCGGCAAAATCAGCCGTGGCTTTAAGGCAATATAAAAAAGCTGTTAAACTCATGAAGGCGAAAAGGAATGATGAGGCCTTGGCACTATTTAAGGAAGCTGTGGCTACACGTCCCGATTATTGGGAAGCGTGGTTTAACCTTGGATATCTGCAGAAACAGGCCGGAAAATATGTTGAAGCCACCAAGGCCCTAGAAAAGGCTGTTAAAATAAAACCGGATTTCATACCAGCCTGGGAGCAGTTGGGACATAGCCAGTTGAAACAACGTGATTTTAATGGTGCGAAAGAGGCATTGAAACGGGCTATTGCATTAGAAAAGGAAAATTTGGGAGATGTGCCAAAATATATGGACTATCGGCCTTCCCAGGTTCGAAATTATTTGGCATTAACCCTGGTTTTAAATGAACAAATATCGGAAGCTTTAAAATGGATTGATGAAGCTGTTAGGATCGATCCGGACGATCCGGAAATTGCCCACAATCAAGCTTCCTTTTATGCGTTAGCCGGAAAACTTGATCATGCGCTGCATCTGGTTAATCAATGGCTGAAGAAACATCCTAATGATCAGGACTTTCACGAGCTGAAAGTAACGATTCTCGAGGATAAAGAGAATGCGGATGCAATAGCCACAGCCGGGGATGAAAAAGATAAAGACCGAACTGGCGGCATGATGCCGCTGCTGCTGAAGCAGCATGTGAAGCGAGGGATGGAGGAGTACAAGGATAAAAATCGTTTGGCGAATAAAGCAGCCCTGAAAGCAAAGCGTACAGAGTTGGTTCGTGAGTATAAAAGCAAGGCCTGGTGGTTTGAGTGGATTCCTATGGCCATTGGCGGTCTGCTGATGGTATGTATTCAGATTTACCGAGGACATTTGGATCTTTCCCAAATTGCGGATGTTGCGTCATATGGCGTACAATGGGGAATGGTTGTTTTTGGTGTAGGCCATTGGTTAGACGTACAGAGCCCAGAGGACGAGAACAACCGCTGGACTGGTACAGCCCTGGCGCTTTTCGGTTTGGTGCTCACCCTCATTCCCGTATATGGATGGGCGCTCTCCCTGGTTGTTTTCACTCTTTCACATTGGAAAACGAATCGGATAAAGGAAGAAGATTCCCTACTTGATCGACCGGATGATCCTAGTCCTAGAGATATTGAAAGAAAAGCGAGAATTAAAAATAACATTACCAGAGAACAAATTGATACTATGTTTTCGCTTTTTCAAAAGGGCATATCAGATATTTATGAACGTTATTTACTTAAAAAGATAGCTGCCGGAGAAATTTCACAAGTACCGCCTGAAATGATACTTGACCAAGTTAATTTGCCTAAAATGCCTACAAAGCCTGAAATAGAAAAATTCCTTGAGGCATTTAATGAAGAAAAACTTTTGATAGAAAAGAACCGTTTAGCTGGAAATCCAATGCTTTTCCATGCACTTCAAAATTTAATTATTTTTACAAAACAACTCATTGAAAAAGGTTCGCAAAGGAATATAGATAAAATTCCCAATAATAATCGGTTTAAGAAGATGTTATCAATTCCGTCTGAGGACATTGAAGCACGTCGCAATTCATCGCTTGAACTATATCGCGTAATTGCGGAGATGAATATAGCTGAATATGAAAGTCTGTTAATTGAGTTTAATGAAGCTCGTCGTTTACATCCAGCAGTAGGGAGGATGGATCCGTTTAGGCTAAGAGCAATATTGGCAGGTATTCTCGCAAGCGGTTATCAGAACTCAGGATTAAGATTAATGGGAAATGTTGAAGATGTTGATAGGTTGCTGCAAAATTTAGATAATTTTTCACCTTATGATAAAGCGGTTGCAAAGATATACGCGTTTAAGGCAACCGGGCTTGATGTTGATTTTGCCGATCCAGATAGTCTTGAGGAATTTCGACGTCTATGGGGAAAGGAAGTTATTGAAGGCATTGAACAGTTAGAGGATAGTAAACAGTTATATCCAGAGCTGCCTGAAAAACCAGAAGAAGTTAAGGCTAAAGAAACAGGCAAGCAAATTGACAAAAAGGAGCCGGCAGGAAAAATCACGGGGGATAAAGCTGACAAGGGTCGTAGAGAATATTATTTAATGAAAAATAGCGGTCCTGAGTATTTAAAAAAACAAAAGGAAAAATATCTTTTAAATGAAATAGTGAATTATAAATCTTTGGGTCCGCGTGACCCGTCTCCCGCGGATCTAAAAGAACTCGAAAAAAATAATTTGCAGGGGTATCCGTATGCATGGTTCTTAGAAATGATTGAAGAACATTTTCCTGATTTCTCTGATGATATTTTCCTGGCCTTAGTCAGAGTTAAAAATGCCAAAGAAAAGAATTGGGGAGAAAAGGGTTACAATGTTGAGGTTATTGGAACCGATGGTAAAGTAATAGCTCTGGATTATATGACTGCCGTTAATCTAGTTCTAGATGAGGAAATCGTTATCGTAAATGGCGATCCGGTGTTTTTAAATTCATCAGATACAGGATTAAGCGAAAAAATTAAAGAAAAAAAAGAAGCGCTTGTCGAGACGTCAAAATCAGCTGTGGCTGTAATTGAAAAATATGAAAAGAACCAATTAAAAGCTTTACCGGTTGTTGCTGAGGATAGTACTGACGTTAGAGTAGACTGGGAGGGTGCCATAGGTTCAATCTTTGCTGGCGTATTTTTATTGCCTATACAGAATTTGGCTTTATTAGGAGAGGGAAAAAAGCCTTACTATTATATTTGTGATAAAGGTACTTTCCCAGAGGATTTGCGATCAAATGTGGTAACGGAATTTTCTGATCTTAGTGATGGTTATAGTGTATTCGTGATGCAAATGGATGAAAGTGAAAGCTTGGAACTTTATAGCAATACACAACGTATGAGATTTTTTTCAGAGTGGATGGAACAAAGTACTGCTGTATTGGCTGGAGTATACGATCCACTTACACAAGAACAGATTGATGCAAGTGATAAGTTTTGGAAGATAAAGCGCATTGATGAAGAAAAAAGAAAAGAAATTAAACGAATACATGCTTTATTAAAAAAAGCTGAAAAAAAGAAAGCAGAAATGCGAGCATCTATGACTGCGGTTGGCAGAAGAGCAGAGCGAGCTATATCTAAGAATGGCAAGACATATGAGCTGGAATATACGAGTGAACTAAGTATGTCTGGCTTCTGGATTGAACTGTCGCATTTTGATAAAAATTTATCAAGTAGGTGGTATTGGGAACTCTCAGCAGAGGAAAAAACACAAAAAATAATGGAATTATTGAGACAATATCCTGAACTAACTGAATATCGAGAATGCACAGGAGAAAATTATTGGAATGAATACTATGAAAATGAAGCAATAATCAATCAAAGGCTGCAGGAAATACGCGCTTTAGAAGGTTTGTTGTTTTCGACAGTTCACGTGGGTGCTTATACAGAATTTGATCCTTCTTCAAGAGGATACGAAAAACAAATTGATACAGACTTTTTGGCTGAAGAATTACCTGAAGACCACTTTTTCTTTTTCTTGAGATCGACTTATGTAGATGATTACAATCGCATGGAAGAAGAGAAAGTATTGGACATGATAAAAGCATACCGGTCTTTTTATAATATCCTGGATGATGAATTTGATCTTATCCCTGCTATAGAGATTTCTGAAGTTAGAAGAAGAGCAATCATAGCTTACTTAGAATCCTTAATAAAAGAGTCAGATACTTTGCCTACGGCGCTCCGCGCTCGGTTCCGACAAATAATCGGTACTTATGTTTATGATGGTGGAACAAAGCTCTGCCCTTATTCTACTTATGAAGAATGGATTGATATAACGGGTGAGCAGTTTTTAGATGATCTCTATAAAAGATCAGGGCAAAAGTTGAATGCGCATGAAAAACTGCTTGCAGCAGGCGATAAAGGCGTTGCTGCTTTGGCAAGGAAGAGGTTAGGAGATAAGTCAGAAGTTGCTAAATTAATTGAACGACTAAAAACTCGTGATAATGGCGGCATGATGCCGTGGCTGCTGGAAAGATATGTAGAGCAAGGTATCGAAAACTATAAAAATAAGCATCTCGAACCAACTGACGAGGCTATAGAGAAAGAGCGCGTACGCTTAACTCATGATTACCAACGCCGGGCCTGGTTGCTTGAGTTGAACCCATTTATAGCTCCTGGTGGATTAATAGGTGGAATAATATTGGTCATGGGTTTGGGATTGCGTGCAGGCATTACTGAGCCCGCGCAATTGGTCATGCTATTCATCCAAGGCAATATGGCTGGCTTGGGAATTGGACACTGGTTTCATAAAAAAGGAGAATTAACTGCTGCGGATAGAACTAATCGCTGGATTGGTACCGTATTAGCCGCTCTAAGTATTTATTTCACAACTATCCCAGGAATCGGCTGGATCGCCGTAGGGTTGGCTGGGCTGGTATTTTTATCCTCCCATTACTTGACGAATCGGATCACCCGCGTACTTGAAGATGCCGGCAAAAATCCGATAGAACTGATGAGTCTGAAAGACCGATTAGGTGAAGGC
>JAGLMY010000332.1 GCA_023139775.1 bacterium | reverse complement strand
GATTTCATTGGCGAAGCGGTTTACCAGCACCGAAACAAAATATTCGGAAAGTTGGAAGGCCGTAGGCTGGAAGGCGTATTACATAGGATTCGTTTCCGCGCCAGTTGGAAATTTTGGAGAATTAGTATCACTCCCAAGGAAATGAAATATGCGAAAACGAACTTGACTGCAGAACTTTCAGAAGAAGATACTGCTTTGGTTGTCAGTTATCCGGTTATATTTGAAAACCTGTTCCTCAATCCAAGGCCGGAAAAAGGCTGGGCCCGATTAGTGTACGCCATACAGGCCGGCATATTCGGCTGGTTCCTCAATTGGGAATTAGAGAGTTACGCAGACCGGACCAAACGCAGGCAGGAGCAAAAAACTGAAGATGATCAAACAAGTTTAATCGAGTATATGGGTGATAAGCTTTATAAGAATCTTCCCATGAAATCGTTGCCAGGAAAATTTGGCATAAAATTGGGCGCGGAATTCTATAAACCACAAGGCGGGCGTCAAATTGGCATAACCAGCGCTGAAGTAAGCAAATTATTAGCTGCTTTCCGAGTTAAGGCTGAAGGTCAAGCGACTAGTTTATGGGAAACCATTGAACCACAATTAAAAAATATCGTGGAAGACGGGCAGACACCTTCCAGTGATAAAATAGTGCAGGCCTTATTGGAAACCAAGGCGGAATCAATTTTAAATGAATTATTGCAACAAGAAATCCTCTATTTGCAAACCATTATTCAACAAGCTCAGGAAAAAGCAGAGCAAAGCAAAAATCCTGAAGATGAAAGAATAGAGGTCAATCATATTGCTGAATTGCTGCTGCGTAGCAAACAAGGTTTATCTACAGTTGAACTAACTGTGCCTAAGCAGGAAGATAGCGATGATTTAGATCGAGTGTTTTTATTGATGGATCCTGTTGCCAAAGAGAGCATGAACCAAATGATTGAAGCTATGAAGAAATCATTTGAGGAAGATCAGCCGCAGGAGTACCGACAACTGGAAGATTTACAAACAATCTTAAACCAAGACACACTAACACGTCCGCAGAGCGCTCAAATACAGTTGATGCTGGCAGCTATTTCCCTACCTGAAGAGAGCCTGGTAGCCGCCACTATTGGTGAAACTTCCGTAATAGGGCAATACGCCGGAAGTATGGTTAATGGTAAAATTGATATTATCGAGTATGGTGAAAATGAAATTGAGGTTGCCAAGCCTGCTGTTATCAATTTATTAACCAAGGATGCACAGACCATGAAGGTTATTGCTGAAGGCGAGCAGCTTGATGACAGCCAGGTAATCGCCATACCATATCATGGACAATTACAACCAAGCCTGGACCAGGTTGGTAATTTTGATAGAGACATTGCCGAATTTATCCAGGATGCCCCGCAATTGCAAAAGCAGCTATCTTCCAAGCACGGCTTAGCGCAAGCTTATTATAGGTGGTACAGTAATAAAACCGCGATGAACAAACGCTTAATTGAAAGGGTATTATTGCGAAGAATGACTTATCAGGCCAGGGCGCTGGAAGCAGGCACTGGAAATCAGGCTGACTTTAATCAGACCATGAAAACAATAAATGAATTATTTAAAAATTCCAAAGTTTTCAAGAAAAATATCATTATCGGTCATATCAAAGATCAGCCAATCTATGCTTCTAAGTGTTTTAGCAAAGGTGACATGCTTAGATACATTTGGCTATGGCAGCAGGTAACAGTGAAGGATGTAACAGGTACGCAAGTATCAGCTGAAGATCACCTGAAATTGTATCCAGAGGTGGAACAGAAATTAAGACGTCGCCGTCTACTCAGCTTCATGGGTTCCGCGTAATTTTCGATAGCAGTTTCCCCCTTTTTAAAAAGGGGGATAGAGGGGGATTTTGTATATGAAAGCGGGCGTTTTGTTGATTAAATCCCCCCTGCCCCCTTTACAAAAGGGGGAGAATGACTCAAGTCCGACAGGCTCCTAGCAATCCTGAAAAGCCTTTCTAGTACCATAACTGATAGCTTACCTTGCCAGGGGATTTTTTATCTTTGCCAGGTTTTCGGATTAGCCCTGTACCTAACCTTGT
>JAGLMY010000331.1 GCA_023139775.1 bacterium | reverse complement strand
ATGACAACCTTTGTTTAACTGCACTTGACTGACCTGTTACCAAAAAACCGACTAAATGCTCAAGCTCCTGGAAGTGAGCCCGTCGGCATTCGACTAAAAATATTCCTTTTCACCCACAACCACTTTTTTCAGTACGTCCAAGCTCTCATCCAATACTTTTCCTGAGCCCATGACAACGCAGGTTGTAGGATCTTCGGACAAATTGACCGGAACCCCGGTCGCTTCCCGCAGTCGAATGTCCAGACCCCGTAACAGGGAGGTTCCACCGGCCATGATAATTCCACGGTCAACGATATCAGCCGCCAGTTCAGGGGGGGTGCGCTCCAACGTCATTTTAATCGTTTCAACGATGGCAGAAAGTGGTTCTTCCAGCGACCCCCGAATCTCTTCTGAAGTAATTTCTAAGGTCTTGGGCAATCCGGTAACCAAATCACGCCCCTTGACCTCCATCTCCATTTCTTGTTTAAGCGGATAGGCGGAACCCATCTTGATTTTTACTTCTTCTGCGGTCCGCTCACCGATCAATACATTATAAGCTCTTTTTATATAATTAATAATGGACTCGTCTAATTCGTCGCCACCCACGCGCAGGGAACGACCATACACAATACCACCCAAGGAAATCACAGCCACTTCGGTAGTCCCACCACCGATGTCTACGATCATGTTGCCCGAAGGCTCATCAATGGGCAAGCCGGCGCCTATGGCCGCAGCCATAGGTTCCTCAATCAGAAATACATCACGCGCACCGGCTTGCTCGGCAGAGTCACGGACCGCGCGTTTTTCAACTTCAGTTACACCAGAGGGAATACAAATAATAATTCTCGGTTTCACCATAGCACGGCGGTTGTGCACCTTGGTGATGAAGTGGCGCAGCATACGTTCAGTGACTTCAAAATCCGCAATAACACCGTCACGCATGGGTCGGATGGCCACTATATTACCAGGGGTACGGCCCAGCATGGCTTTGGCCTCACTCCCAACTGCCAATACATTATCCGTACCTTTTTGGACCGCAACAATAGAAGGTTCCCGCAGGACAATGCCCTCTCCACGAACATACACCAAGGTGGTTGCGGTTCCCAAATCAATGGCCATATCATTTGAAAATAAACCCATTAAAAAATCCAAAATCATGTCGTTTTCCTCTTCTAGGATTTGATTTTTATTTTTGTGCTCTTGACTTTCTTTACTGCCGGGGTCATAGCCCTGACCGTTTTTTTAACCGTTTTTTTCACACTTTTTTTAGCCTTGGCCGGCTTGGGCTTTACGACTTTGGTTCCGCCAGGCTTTGGTTGACTTTTGGCTTTCGCCGGAATTTCCGCGCCAACAGCCATTACTGGGTCTGCTTTGTAGACTGGTTGAGTCGCAAGGCCGGTTTTCTTTCTCCAGGCGGCAAACAACTCACCGATGTCTTTATCCGCCCATTCTGCCAGGGCCATAGCAAAAATTAGAAACAATACTAAAACCACAGCTAAAATACCAAAGATGAGTCCCACGTCAGAAGCCTCCTAAAAATTTGCGCCAATTATACCAATGCTTCACTCAAGGAGCAATAGGTTTTTTGTGGTTGCAACCAAAACCCTATTTGTTATAATGTGCCTTCCCTAAAGATATGTTTGTAGGGGCGGCCGGCAGGTCGCCCCTACTATCAAACTGTGAGGTTTTATTATTATGATGAATTCAATACGTAAGTATACCAAAACTATTTTATGGATTGTGGTGATAGCTTTTGTAGGCACAATATTCTTTGTCTGGGGAATGGATGCCGGCCGGCGAAAATCCTCCTTGGAACAAATTTCCGCTGCGGTGGTCAATGGCCAGGCTATTTCTTATTCTGATTTCGCCCAACTTTGGGAGCAACGCTATCGCCAGATCGCAGAAAATTCAGATCGCGAACTCCCTCAACAAGAAATCCAGGACCTGCGTTTGAAACTCATGGACGCCTTGATCGATGCCACGCTTATCCAGCAAAAATTTGACGAACTCAAGCTTAAAGTGACTGCCCAGGAAGTAGCCGCCCGTATCAGCACCATGCCGGCTTTTTCGGAAAACGGAAAATTTTCCCATGAAAAATATCTGACCATGCTACGGTACAACCGGGTCTCTTCACAAGCCTTCGAAGCCGAGCAAGCCAGTGCCATTAAAATGGCTAAAATGAGCCAACTCCTGCAAGAGAGCCTGGTGGTCACTGCTGCTGATGTGAAACAGTATTTTCAATCGCGTGCCCGCAAATTGAAATTGCAGTATGCTGCTTTTCATTGGAAGAAGTTTATGCTTAAAGCTAAAATCGCAGAAGCTGAGATTACTGCCTATTTCAACGGTCATCGCTCAGAATTTGACAAACCCGAAGAGGTTAAGGCCTCACATATCCTGATCCGGGTGGACAGCGCCGCCGGCGAAGAAGACAAACTCACAGCCAAATTGAAACTGGACAATATTCGTGCGGATATTGCCAAAGGCGAGAATTTTGCTGAAATGGCCAAAAAGCACTCGGATGATCCGGGCAGCAAGATCAAGGGCGGTGATTTGGGATTCTTTGGCCGCGGTATGATGGTCAAGCCCTTTGAGGATGCTGCTTTTAGTCTGAAAACAAATGAACTTTCCGAAATTGTCGAATCACCCTTTGGCTTTCATTTAATCAAAGTGACCGGACGCCAGGCAGCCAAAAAAGCCGCTTTGGCAGACGTGAAAAAAGATATTCAAAAGCAATTGCAAAAAAAGAAAGCCTACCAACTATCGCAGGAAGCAGCCTTACAATTCAGGCAGAGTCTTAAGAAAACCAAGAGTCTGCTGGAAAGCGCAAAAGCAACCGGCAACAGGCTGGTAACCACTTCGTGGGTGAAAGAAGACGATTCATTGCCTGGTTTGGAAAGTTCGGAGCGCATTTTGGATCGTGCTTTTGATTTGCCGCTCAACCAGCCCAGCGATTCCATTCTTGAGGAAGACGATGTTTATTTTGTTGAAGTGACTGCTGAGCAAGACCAGCCCTTTAATGAAGATCTTTATACTCTGGAGCGCGA
>JAGLMY010000330.1 GCA_023139775.1 bacterium | reverse complement strand
ATGTTGCACTTGTGGTTACAATTCAGCTTTACTAGCTGTTTTCCTGAAATAAATCCGCAGTTCTGTGCGTCTTGATAATATATCTTCGCACAATTGACAAGCTGGTGGTTCTATGCCAAAATTCACGCAATTCAAGCCAATCCAGGGGGAGATGAACAAATGAAAAAAGCAGTTCTTATAACAGGTGCTTCAGCAGGCATTGGTCTGGCCACAGCCAAATATCTGGCAGACCAGGGATATCAGGTGTTTGGCACTACGCGCTCCATTACCAAACGCCAAGCTGTGGTGGATGAAGCCAAAGCTAAGTATGGAGATCAGCTCCAATTCATCGAGCTGGATGTGACCAAAGATGAATCAGTCAAATCCGCCATTTCTGATGTCATGAACAAAGCCGGGCACCTGGATGCTGTGGTTTGCAATGCCGGTTCCGGCATTTACGGCACTGTCGAAGAGATGCCCATGGCAATGGTCTACTCTCAATTCGAGACCAACTATTTTGGATATCTGCGTGTACTCCAGGCTGTGATCCCCTCTATGCGGGAAAGAAAAGCCGGACATATTGTACTGCTCAGTTCACTCGGTGGTGTGGTTTGTGTTCCCTTTCAATCCCATTACTCTGCCGGTAAATATGCCGTGGAAGGGCTTACCCAGGGATTGCGCCAGGAATTGTACGGCACAGGTGTAAAAGTAGCTGCAATCCGGCCAGGTGATATCCAGACTGAATTCAACGATACAACCTATCTGAATATTCCGGAAAATTCTCCGTATAAAAAACGCTGCCAGGCCTGCTGGGATGTGATTAATAAAAATATGAAGATCGCACCCAAACCCATTCTAGTAGCTAAAAAAATTCATAAAGTGCTCAAAAGCAAAAATCCCAAGGCCTACTACACTGCCGCGGATTTTGTTTCCAGCCTGCTTCCCATATTATTTCCGCTCATGACTTCCAAACTTAAGGAAAAGATACTTCGGATTTTCTACGGAATTGATTTTAAATAATAGATGAATATAAATTATCAAATACTCTTTTATTTCATCAAGCCCAATCCCGGTTCATTTCGAAATCATTTGCACGCCTGGCAAGCGGGGTATTTTTATTATTCCGATTTTATTTTGTGTTTCGGAATTGACGTATAGAATTAATTTGCGTGGATATTCCACTGGTGGTCTCTTGCCTGGGCGCATAGCTTTCTGCGCTAATTCCGCCGTTTGCATACCCATATCCCGATAATCGACCGAGAGTGCCGCAAAAGCGCCTGCTTTCACATGATATTGCGATAAAGCCATAAAAGGAATCTTTTCCCTTAATGAATGTTTGATTAAAATCTGAATAGCTTTTGGTTTGCCTACCGTTCGATCCACCACGGACCACAATACGCTGATTTCGTCCTTAGTAAGTTTTTGCAGGACTTCGGTAATATCAGCTTGATTTTGGATCGCGATAGGAGTCAGGTTCATTCCCAATTCTTTAACAATCCGACGTGCTTGATTGATCGCCGCCCCGGAATAATGCAGATTATAAATAACCCCGATCCTCTTGTTTTCAGGAAACAATTGTTTGATCACTTCCAATTGCTTCTTCATGTTCACCTGTATAAGCAGGCCACTAACAACGTTTTTTTTTGGGGGGGGCTGTTTCAGAACCATGCTGTAGATCATTGGAACCGAGGTCAAGTATTTCACAGCCATCATTGTTGCTTCAGACCCAATGGTCACGACGAGCGAAGTTGCATCAGAAGAAATATTTTGCATAATCTGCCGGCCTTTGACCGCATCCCCCCGCATGTTCAGCTTTTGCACTTCCATGGCGGAAGCCTCGACAAACCCATCCCAGGCTTGCTCATAGGGAACCAACGACCGGCCGAGAACAACGGTGATTTTTTCCGCCCAAGTTGCTGAATGTATACTACTCAGAACAGTACAGATTAACCAGCACTTCACCATGCGTTTCAAAATTTCTCCCAGCATGCCTTTATTTTCATTCCAAAGCGGCGTTTCAAACATTCTATACAAACCCTCTACCGATTACGCCGATATTTTTGTAAATCCAAGCAAACTAAATTTGCCGTGATACCCGCCTGGATAGTAATCATCCGGACTCAGAATTCAAATACTACTTCACCCGAAAAACCATTATTTGCTAATTCAGGCCCATAAGGCTCGGTGGTAACTTGATAGGATGTTTTAATAATCCAGCCTTTAAATGGAGAATACCGAAGACCTGCCGAAAACGACGTGCGGTATCCCTTGCGTGTCGGGTCTTCTTTCCATGAATCAAAGTGTTCATACCGGATAACCGGCTGCAAAAATTTAATGTAATTCCTGTTTTTTAAAATTGTATAACCGGCGGACACATATCCGGAAAATTGGGTGACAATACCGTTATTTGGAGTTCCGAACTTGATTTGACCATATTCGCCCACCAAGGTAATCCTTTCCCAATCCAACAATAAATGACCGAATATATATTGGGCAAAGTGCTGATCCTCCGGATCCCATTTGGCATTTAAATATGACCCACCAACTATAAAATCATTCCAGGGCACAATAGAATATCGGACCGCAACCGGTTTGTCGTGATTGCCGTCATGTGCCTGGCGTGCCAGAGAGTGAAAGTTTTCATACATATAGCCATCCGCATTGGGGGTGATGGCTGAGGTACTGCTAATTCCCGGGCCGTCGGTTACGGAAACATCCAGCATCATTTTGCCGGATGAAGAAAGCAGGGTCATAGGAATCTCGCAATGCCCGAAGGCTCCGTTATCCCACCAACCGGTATAGCGGATTACGCTCCAATGAAGAAAAGGTGGAATGGTAAAGAGTTTGTATTTGGAAGTGGGGTAATATAATTCATCCTGCATCCCAACAATGCCGAAATCACGTCCCAACGACAACCGGAATATGTTTGTCGGCTGCCAGATACCCCGTAATCTGCAAATTTTTAATTTGCTTCCCTTGTACAGTTCAAATTCCGCTTCTACTTTCATATCTTTATGAATTTTTGAAGACAGGTCTATGTAACCGCTGTAGGGAATAATGTCACTATGACCCGTTGAAGCATGACCTTGATTGGCATATTTGCCTAGCGCCTGATATTCATAGTTCCAGTATTGGATGGAAAGATAAATATGAACATCTATTGCACTGGAGGCAAAACCATAAGGCAGAGCAAACATATCCATTTCAGAATAAAACTCCTGCTCCTGTTTTGCAAATACTGATGTTTCCTGAGTTTCCTGAGTTTCCTGAGTTTCCTGAGTTTCCTGAGTTTTTTGAGTTACCTGAGTTCCAGGCGTTTCCTGCGTTCCTGATGCTTGATCACCGGGATTTTGTGCATATAACCGCGAAACTATAAATCCCATAATAAGAATTATACCTATAATTTTTTTCATACATTTTCCCCCTTTTTTAATCCGGCATTTTAAAAAATCATACTCCCTTTTATTTTTAAATCTCAAACCTTTTTTTCAAAGAAAGGATCGGCCCTATATTATTATTCCTTTAGCATTTTTTTAAATTCCTGCTCAGTAATCACTTTCACCCCTAATTTTTTTGCCTTTTCCAGCTTGGACCCGGCTCCGGGGCCGGCTACCACAAAATCAGTTTTCTTCGAGACTGAGCCGGCTGCTCTGCCGCCTAAAGCCTTAACTCGTGATTCAGCCTGATTTCGGGTATAGATAGTAAGTTCCCCGGTAAACACAAACATTTTTCCTGTCAATTCGCCCTCTTGCCTGGCTTCGCCAGGTAACTGCTTGGTATTCACCTTGGCCTTCTCCAACTTGGCTATAATCGCCTTGGTCTCAGAATGATTAAAAAAATCCTGCAAGCTCCGGGCTACTTTGGGCCCGATTTCATGAATGTCTTGCATTTCCTCAACCGGAGCTTTGGCCAGTGCTTTTAGATCCGGATAATGGGCTGCTAATACTTCTCCGGCATGTTCTCCCACCTGAGGAATGCCCAAGGCAAAAATCAATCGGCCCAAGGTTCTCTGTTTGGATTGATCCAAACCGGCGATTAAATTTTCAGCTGATTTTTGCGCCAGGCGTTCCAAGGGAATCAATTGTTCTGCGGTTAAAATATAAAGATCCGCATAATCCTGGACCAACCCTTTTTCCACCAATATATCTACCAAGGCTTCACCCAAGCCCTCAATATCCATGGCATTGCGTTGGGAGAAATGACGGATGCGGCCTTTCACCTGCGCCAGGCACCCGGGATTCATGCAACGGTGCGCCACCTCTCCTTCAAGTCTAACTACGCGACTCCCACATACCGGGCATTGTTTTGGCATTTTAAAGGTAACCGGACCTTGACGTTCAATCACAGGCATCACTACTTGCGGGATAATCTCGCCTGCTTTCTCAATGACTACCTGATCACCTTCATATATTTTTTTGCTCACAATATTATCTTCATTATGCAAAGTAGCGCGGGCAATTGTTGAGCCGGCCAGCAGAACCGGCTCCAATTCAGCCACTGGGGTTAATACCCCTGTCCGTCCGACTTGAACCGTAATTCTCTTTAATCTGGTCCTGGCCTGCTCAGCTGCATACTTGTAGGCAATGGCCCAACGCGGGCTCTTGGAAGTGGCGCCCAAGCGTTTTTGCTGTTCAATGTCCTCAACCTTGATAACCAATCCATCGATTTCATAAGGCAAGCCATGTCTTTTCCGATCCCAGGCTTGGAGAAATTTCCGGACCTCACCTATGTCTTTACAGGCGCAATGATTTGAATTCGCAGGCAGTCCCCACTTGGTTAGGGTATTTAAAATCTTGGTCTGTGTCCCCAGTTGCCGTGCAGTACCGCTGTCCACAGCATAGAGAAATATCGCCAATGGCCGCTGGGCAGTTATTTTCGGATCCAGGAGTTTAAGCGAACCGGCAGCCGCATTGCGCGGATTCGCAAAAGGCTTTTCTCCTGTCTCCTGCTTTTGTTCATTCAATTTGGCAAAAGCCTGCTTGGGTAAAAATACTTCTCCCCGCACTTCCACGCTGCCTTGGGGCGCTGAGGCTGCCAAACACCAGGGCAGGCTTTTCAGGGTCTTGATATTCTCTGTCACATCATCGCCGTCCGCGCCGTCTCCCCTTGTCACACCCTGGCTGAATTTGCGATCCTTATATTTTACGGCAATGGCAATGCCATCGATTTTCAATTCCACAGAATAGCGGACAACCTCCCCGGGCAAAGCCTTTCTTACGCGCTCATCCCATCCGGCCAATTCATCCTCAGAATATGTGTTGTCCAAAGAGAGCATGGGCTCTGTATGGCGAACAGACACAAAGCCTTTCAGCGCTTCGCCGCCCACGCGTTGGGTAGGTGAATCCTCAGTAACCAATTTCGGGTGTTGCGCTTCCAATTCCCGCAAACGAGTATACAGTTCATCATAAGCCTGATCGGAAATCTCCGGTTCTGTTAAAACATAATACAGACGATTATGCCGATTGAGCTCCTGACGCAAATGGGCTATCTCTTTTTTAACTTTAACTTTGTCCGCTTGGCTGCTCATAACCCACCTTTAAGGTGTTGTGTTAATTCCTAAATAGTTCCTGTTGCGGAAAGCGATTTTCAAGCAATTATGTCATTCCCCGACTGGAAAGGAATATTTAATACTGGGACGTTTTAGGCAGCCCGCATGCCTTTTTTTGTCATTCCCCGACCGGAAAAAATATATAGGGACGCTGGCGCAGCCCGAGGGTTTAATCGGGAATCCGGTTTTT
>JAGLMY010000033.1 GCA_023139775.1 bacterium | reverse complement strand
AAAAAAATATTTATCGCCGCAACCCGGCAGAATGTAGGTAAGACGCTGTTGTCTTTAGGGATTCTGGGCAATCTGTTTCGGAAAAAGAAAAAAATCGGATACATCAAACCGGTTGGGCAACGTACGGTGCTGACCGAAGGTGTTGAGGTGGATGAAGACGCGGTGTTGATGGAGAAAGTTTTTTCCACTAAGGCCATTCTGCAAGACATGAATCCGGTACAAGTGGGAAAAGGATTTACTGCCGAATACATCCGGCACGGGCGCAGCAATGAATTGGAACGGCAAATTTTAGAATCATTTGAGCGCGTCTGCGAAGGGCGGGATTTTGTGGTGGTGGAAGGGACCGGTCACGCGGGGGTGGGATCTGTTTTAGATTTATCCAATGCCCGGGTGGCGAAACTGCTCAAGACCCCGGTGATTATGGTTGCTCCCGGAGGCGTTGGGCGCCCAATTGATGAAGTGGCGCTCAATTACACCTTGCTTAAAGATGCCGGGGCACCACTGGCGGGAGTGGTTATTAATAAGGTTAAAATGAATAAATATGAACGAGTTAAGGATTTGGTAGTTAAAGGATTTGAGCGCAAGGGAATCAAGGTCTTAGGTGTGTTGCCCTATGATGATGTGTTGTCAGCCCCGACGGTTAGCGAGGTCATGGAAGAAATAGAAGGAGACCTTATCAGCCATGATGTGCCGGAGCTTGCTTTGGCGCGCCCGGTCAAGCATAACTTGGTCGGCGCCATGAGTGCGCATCAAGCTCTGGATTATTTTAAACCGGACTCCCTGATTATTACACCCGGAGATCGCGAGGATATTATTTTGGCCGCCATTGGAATGGCGCTCGCGAATGAACAACAGGAAGAAAGCATGATTTCCGGAATTGTATTGACCGGACACACGATACCGCATCCGGCCATTTTGGAATTAATTCATCGCTCCCGGATACCGGTCATTACCTGCTCCAAAGACACGTACACCGTGGCGTCTCAGATTCACGATTTAATGGTAAAAATAGGGCCCCAAGAAGTCGCGAAAATCGAGCACGCTATCCAGTTGGTCGGCACCTATGTGGACTTGGAAGCTGTTGGTGCCAATGGTTAGGAAGCAAGATTCACACATCTTTTTTAGTGCGTGATTGAAAGGCCCGTGCTATACTTTGAACTTTCTCAAATTCTATTTTGTTACGTGTATAAGTGCCTTTTCAATGTCTTGAAGGAGGGTTATATATGGCGAGTCGAAGGACCAAAATCATATGGATTATTATGGCGGTTTTGGCTATTGCCGCGGCCGCAATTATTGTCTCTGTGTTGTTTAAGTCGCCCCGTTCCTGGGAACACAAACGAAAAATGATGGTGAATAAGTACTCCCGCATGCTGGTTTCTCAGGATGTGGAAAAACGGCGTGAGGCAGTGATATCTTTAGGCGGTGTGGGTGACAAATCGGTGATCCCCCAATTGCTCAAGGCGCTTAAAGATGAGGATGATCAGGTTCGTGAGAACGCCCTGGTTTCCATACGAGTTTGGGGTGATGAGTCGCATTTGGACCACGTTGCAGCATTGTTGAAAGATAAAAATGAGCGCGTACGAGCAACGGCTATATTCACATTGGGAAAAATGGGTGGTGAAGCCAAGCTTAATATTGTCCGGAGTTTTCTCAAAGACAAATCCGGTGTGGTGCGTGAACAAACCATTTTAACACTGGGAAATTATTCGGAAAAGCTGGTGCTTAAAGATTTATTGCATGCACTGGATGATAAAGAAATTATGGTGCGCCGTCGTGCAATATGGGTATTGACCCAGTTCAACAAACCTGAAGTTGTGCAAGCCATTAGCAAGAACTTGTATTCGGAAATTTCGGTGCTGCAAGGTGATGCGGCTATTGCCTTGGGCCGGATGAAAGCCCGGGACGCGGTTCCGGATATTATTAAAGTTGCGGAAAACAAAACGGATTCTTTTGTACTGCGCTCTTTAGTGATGTCTTTGGGCGCTATTGGTGATCCGCGCGCTGAAGCAGTTCTGGTAAAAGTATCGAAAAACATTGAAGCGGCCACACGCCGCGAAGCAGCCATGGCCTTGGGGCGTTTGGGAACCCAGAGAGCCATCAAAGTTTTGGTTAATTTATTGCAGGATAAGGATCAGGCCGTGCGCGCGGCAGCGGCCAATGCTTTGGCTGAAAACGCGAAAAAAGTCGGGTTTAAAGTGGTGAAAACCATGGCCGCGGACAAAGAAGAGGCCATTCGCGAAGAAGCAGCCAATGCCCTGTCCAGGATAAAAACCAAGAAGAGTTTGAAACTTTTACGGAAATTAAGCAAAGATCAATCCGAGCGCGTTCGTTGGGCAGCGGTGGCTGCTTTGGATGAAAATAGTTCAGAAGAAGCGGAAGCCATTTTAAAATCAGCGCTGGACAGTGAAGAGAGTTCGTGGATAAAAAAGCATATTGAAAACATTTTATTGCGTTTGGAAACACAGAGAAAAATGGGTGTGCAGATGATGCAGGGGGAGAGACTGAATATTCCTCAAACTGAGCTGCCTGGAAGGGGAGAGATTTCCGAGAAAAAGAATAAAGAGAAAGATCTGGTTCCTCCACAAAAGCAACCAACGCCTAAATCCAAGTCTAAGAAAAAAACCAAAAAAAAGACGAAGAAAAAGAAAAAACGGTAATTAGCCGGCATGAAAGGGCTGGATTTCATGATAGGCATTGAATACCGCGCTAGTGCTATAGCGCGGTATTTTTTTTCATTTGAAATGTAAACCATTTCCAACACGCAATGATAACGTAGGGAACACTCGACGTAGGGAACACTCGCGAGTGTTCCCTACAGAGATGTCGTACAAAGGGAGAAAACCAATGACAACCAAAGTAAAAATTAAAATAGCCGGCGATCTTGATATTGCCCAGCAAGCCAAAATGCTGCCCATCGGAGAGATCGCGGAATCTTTGGGCGTGCGGCCGGAAGAGTTGGAACTGTATGGCAAGTACAAAGCTAAAGTTCATTTGGATGTTTTAGAGAGAATCAAAGACCGACCCCTAGGCAAGTATATTGATGTTACTGCGATTACTCCAACCCCTCTGGGTGAAGGCAAAACCGTAACCACTATCGGGGTTTCCCAAGCACTGGCCAAAATCGGAAAAAAAGTAATTACCTGTATTCGTCAACCATCACTGGGTCCGGTTTTTGGTATCAAAGGCGGGGCTGCCGGGGGAGGCTATTCCCAGGTGGTTCCCATGGAGGATTTTAATCTGCATTTGACCGGAGACATTCACGCCGTCTCTTTGGCTAACAATCTGCTGGCAGCGTATATTGATTCCCAGCTACTCCATGGCAACAAATTGGACATTGATCCCTTCTCCATTACCTGGCGCCGGGTGGTCGATATTTCAGACCGCGCGCTGCGGCAGATTACGGTAGGACAGGGCGGCAAAGAAAATGGTTATCCGCGCGAAACCGGATTTGATATTGCCGTAGCCTCAGAAGTCATGGCTATCCTGGCTTTGGCCAAAGATCTCAAAGATATGCGTAAGCGTCTAGGCGCTATTGTCATCGGAACCAATCGGGAAGGTAAGGCTGTAACCGCTGAAGATTTACAGTGCGCGGGTTCTATGGCAGTACTCATGAAAGATGCTGTGATGCCAACCCTGATGCAAACATTGGAGCACACACCGGTTTTTGTGCATGCCGGTCCTTTTGCCAATATTGCGCATGGCAATTCTTCGATCATTGCCGATAAAATGGCCTTGCATTTGGGAGAATACGTTGTGACCGAAAGTGGGTTTGGGGCGGATTGCGGATGCGAAAAGTTTATGAATATAAAATGCCGCTATTCCGGACTCAAACCGGATGCAGTGATTATGGTATGCACTATTCGGGCTTTGAAAATGCACGGCCACGCTTTTTCGGTTCGGCCCGGCAAACCATTGGATCCGGCAGTGGTTTCCGCGCCCCATGACGAAGCGTTAATCAAAGGCTGTGAAAACCTGGAACAACATATTGCGGCTGTGAAGCAACACGGAGTTTCGGTGGTGGTGGCCATCAATCGTTTTGCGACCGATACGGATCATGAAATTGAATTAGTGCGCCGGCAAGCCCTCAAGGTCGGAGCGGCTGCTGCAATTCCTTCGGAAGTGCATGCCCAAGGCGGAGAGGGCGGAAAAGCTTTGGCCGAGGCAGTGGTGGCAGCAGCCGAAGCCGGCAATGACTTCCACTTTTTATATCCCTTGGAAGCGTCTATTAAAGAAAAAATAGAAACTATTGCCACTAAAGTCTATGGAGCGGATGGGGTGGATTATTTACCGGCAACAGAAAAAAAAATCGCCTTGTACACGGAGTTGGGTTATAATCGACTTCCCATTTGCATGGCCAAGACCCACCTTTCATTATCACACGATCCAAAATTGAAAGGGAAACCGCGGGGCTTTCGGGTTCCGGTGCAAGATATTCGTGTTTCGGCGGGAGCGGGATTTTTGTGCCCGCTTTTGGGAGATATGCGCACTATGCCTGGTCTTCCTTCAGTTCCGGCTGGAAACAATATTGATCTTACGGACGACGGGCGGGTAAAAGGATTATTTTAGGTAAGAGTTAAAAAATTATGCTACTATTTTCAGGGGCAAAGTTTTGTGAGTATGTATAGATAGGGTAAAGTTACCGAAGGAGGGGGAGAATGCGAATTCTGCGCAGGCTGATATTCGGTTACTGTGGGCTGTTATTTAGTCTCGCTACCGTTTGGGCGGCAACACCAGCTGCGGACACAGCACCCTTTATGAAGAAAAAAGGCAAGAGCATTCCAGTGGAAAAACTCGTGGCTGAGTATAAACCTGGGACCATAAAACTTCCTCCCAAACCCTGGAAGATCCCGGAAGCTACGCTGGATGTCACCGGTCGTGGTATTTCGCTCTATTATTTACTTCCGTATCAGCGTGTGAAAAATATTATTCCCGCCTCTTTGCGCCCCTATCCGGGTCCGGATAAAATTTGGTTCCGGGTGGATTTTATACAGTGGACCTCATTGCGACCCCGTTCAAATCCCGGAAAAAAGTTGAAGCGCTTTGTTGAATTGGCGTACCGTTTTGAGGTGAAGCAGGGTAAAACACGAGGAACCTTTCCGCTTAAAATATACCTGGATGCTGCTTGGCCCGTGCTCTGGGCGCGTCATTACGGCAAGTATAATGCCTATCCGGTCCGGCCGGCGGATGTGAATTTTTCCCCGTTTATTCATTTTTTTCAAATGCGGAAGGGAAAATATGCCCTGGCTGTCATTGAGGCGGTTGCCAGCCAAGGCATAAGAGCGTGCATGAATGATATTTTCAATCGCCGGGAAGATACCTTATTGTGGTTGGGAAACGGGACGGATTTTGTGATAAAAGCCGGCCAAAAAACCATTCGCAGCGTAGTCCGAAGTTTTGAAGTTGAGATCAAAAGTGCTGAAATAAAAACCCTGCTTTTGCCAGAGCCGGTAAAGTGGAAAATTTTACATCAGGATGAGGTCATTGTTCCTGATAAGGCAATTATTATTGATGCTGTATATGGGACCTGGACCAGCGAGGCGCTCCCGGTCAAGCTGTTTCAATTTGAAAAACAGGACTAGTACCCATGTTTCCTACCTCGAAAACAATTGCCCAACGCTTGGACAAAGAATTACGTACTGCGGATATTCCGGACAGTTCCCTCAATGGTTTGCAAATTGAGAGCCAACGCCGGGTGAGGAAAGTGGCGGTTGCTGTGGATGCGTCATTGGCAAGCTTTCAGGCAGCACTAAAAGAACAAGCTGATTTAATTTTAGTGCATCATGGTTTGTTCTGGGGCAAGCAGGAAAAAATATGCGGCCGGCTTTATCAAAAAATTCGTCTGCTGATTGAAAATGATATTGGCTTGTATGCTTCGCATTTACCTTTGGATTTGCATCCGCGTTTGGGCAATAATGCCTTACTGGCCAAGGGCATGCAGCTACAGAAGAAAAAACCCTTTGGGCTGTATCATGGGGTTTATATTGGTGTGGGAGGGGAGCTTCCTTTTTCCCATACCTGCCGGCAGGTGTGTTGTCAGATCCGAAAAATAACCAAAATGCAGCCACGACTCTTTTTTTTTGGCAAGCCCGGAATAAAAAAAATTGCCATTGTTTCCGGCGGCGGCGGCGATATGGTTGAGGAAGCAGCAGCTTCCGGGTATGATGCGTATATCACAGGAGAGATTGCACATCATGTTTTTCATGTTGGTCAGGAGAATAATATCAATATTATTACTGGTGGGCACTACGCGACGGAGACACTCGGAGTGCGCGCAGCAGGAGAATTTGTAAAAAAAATCTATGGAATTGAAAGCGTATTTATAAATTTACCCACAGGCCTATAATTATCCCGGTTCTAAAATAGCATTATTTTTAAATGATATTATTTGTCATTCTGAAAAATACATAGTTTTCCACAGAGGGTGTAGAAAATTAGGTAACATGTCAGTGAAGCGAGAAAGACATATGGTCTGCTGATTTATTTTTTCCCAAGGGGAAAGCGCGCTCTAACCCACGCCGGATACGAAATTCTAAATAAGTTATCTGTTCGGCAATTTTGAATTTGCACATATGGAGGCAAGTCGCGTCCCTGGAAAAAAATAAATCAGCAGACCATATGTTTCCGGGTTATTTGGCAAAACACAGCATTTCACTGACATATTACAAAATTAGGTGGATTTTTATAGATTAATTACGTAATATGTCAGTGAAATGCTGTTAAACAAAGGTTGTCATATGACATATTACTTGATTTCACCTGCTAAATAGTGTTTTTTGAGAGGCAAAATCAATAAATATCGTTATTTTGAAAGGATAAAATACAAATGCCCAAAAAAAAGCGTGGTTTTTTTATTACGCTCGAGGGCCTGGATGGATCTGGCAAAAGTACTCAGTTTAAGTTGCTGTGTGCAAGATTGAAATTAGCAAACTTTCAAGTGCTGCAAACCCGGGAGCCAGGGGGTCATCCTTTGGCGGAAAAAATCCGGATACTATTGCTTACAACAGAAGAGACACCACCGCGTCCCGAAGCAGAACTGTTGCTTTTTCTTGCGGCCAGAGCACAGCATGTACGTGATGTCATTCAACCGGCTTTGCAGCAAGGGAAGGTTGTTGTCTGCGAGCGATTCAGTGACTCGACTTATGCCTATCAGGTCGGAGGTCGTCAGCTTTCAGCGGCCTTTGTCATCCAAGGCAACCGTTTTGCCACCAATGGGTTAAAACCGGATTTGACCTTGCTCTATGATCTTTCGAGCAACACAGGATTAAAAAGAGCGTTTCACGCCAAACAGGGGCATGATCGTATGGAATCAGGATCACGCACCTTTATGGAAGGCGTTAGACGCGCGTATCGAAAAATAGCCAAAGCAGAGCCTAAGCGCGTAAAGCTAATTCGCGCGGACCAGTCCTTGCAAAAAGTGACCAAGCAGAGTTGGGAAAACGTGGAAGCGAAAATCAAACTTATTAAAGAACGCTGCCATGCCGTTTCATAATATTAGAGGTCAGCAGCACGCGCTGGAATATTTGCGCCGTTCATTACAAAATCAACGGATAGCACATGCATTTCTATTTACCGGACCGGAAGGTGTGGGAAAAAGAACAACTGCGCTGGCCTTGGCCCAAGCACTGAATTGTCAGGAAACTGAAAACCAGGATGCCTGTGGGTTGTGCAATACTTGTCGCAGGATTGAAAAAGGCGTTCATCCGGACGTGCATGAGATTGTCCCGGACGGACAAAGCATCAAGATTGAGCAAATTCGTGATTCCATACACCGGGAAGCCATGCTTAAACCGTTGGAAGGTAAGAATAAAATTTACCTATTGGATCCGGCGGATGCCCTGACTTTGGAAGCAGCCAACAGTTTGCTCAAACTTTTGGAAGAGCCACCGGCCAAGGTAGTGCTCATCCTGATTACCACGCAGCCGTTTGCTTTACTGACGACCATTCGCTCCCGGTGCCAGGAGATTCGTTTTCAGGCGGTGGCGAGACAGGTGTTGGCCCAGTGGCTGGAAGCCCGTTTGTCGTGTACTCAAGCACAAGCGGTGACCTTGGCTATGCTGTCCGGCGGCCGCCCGGCCGAAGCCTTGCGTTTGGCAGATGAAGAACAGAAGGCTTTGCGAGCGCAAGTGTTGCAAATCGCGCAAAAGACCAAAGAGCTGGAGTGGGAAGTTTGTGCGCAGCAGGTGGGTGAATTACGGGCTGAACTACCGGAGATTTTAATGTTTTTATTAACCTGGTACCGTGATTTGTTAGTGTTGGTGCAAGGCGGAGAAAAAGCTTTGATTATCAACCAGGATTATTGGGAAGCCTTGCAACAAGCGGCAGTGCGAGAGACGGCCGAGGGCTTGCAGGAAAAATACCGCAGCGTATTGCAGGCGGTGGAGCAGTTGAAAAGAAATATTAACGTACAGCTGTTGTTGGAAAATTTGTTTTCACGTTTGGCCAATCCACTACAGGCCATATAAAAATGGCGCAGAAACAACAACACTGGCTCTCTATAAAGATAGAGAGCGGGGGTTCGGGGGCGGAGCCCCTGAAT
>JAGLMY010000329.1 GCA_023139775.1 bacterium | reverse complement strand
CGGGGATGACAAACAAAAAAAACATAACTGATATGTTACAAATTAAAAGGGTATAAAATGGATATTATCATCACGCATATCAATGCGGATTTTGACGCGATTGCCTCGGCGGTTGCTGCGCAAAAGCTGTATCCTCAAGCCCGGATATTTTTCCCGGGTTCCAGGGAACGGAATGTGCGGGAATTTACAGCTTTGTATCCGGATGTGATATCTGCTGCCATCAAAGCAAAAACCCTGAAGACCGGGACTGTTACTCGTTTGATTCTAGTGGACGTGAGTTCTCCGGAACGTTTGGGAGAATTTAAGTATCTTTTGCGCGATCCCAAAATAGAAGTCATACGCTATGATCATCATGAGAATACCGCGGATTCCATTTTAGCCAAACATCGGGTCATCAAAGGGTACGGAGCCAATACCAGCATTATGGTGGAAATTTTGCAACAACAAAATATTTTGCTTACCGGTATGGAAGCGACATTGTTGGCATTGGGTATTTATGAGGAAACCGGAAATCTCACTTATACCTCAACCTCTCCCCAGGATTTGGAGGCAGCTGCCTATTTATTGAAATGCGGAGCGGATTTGACTCTGGTAAATGAGTTTGTTAAGCGGACCTTAAGCCGGGAACAGCAGGATCTGTTTGATGATTTGATCAAATCGCGTGAAACCCTGAATATCAACGGCACAGACATCAGTCTGGTTCTGGCAGAACGGGAAAAATTTGTAGAGGATTTAGCAGTGTTGGTTAACCGCATAAAAGAAATTGAGCATTTGCCGGTACTCTTTGCTTTTTGCCGGATGGGAAATCGGGCCTACTGTATTGCCCGGAGCAATGTGGCAGCCGTGCATGCGGGTGACATTACAGCGATCTTGGGTGGCGGGGGACATGCCACCGCAGCCTCCGCTGTATTAAAAGAGACGGATCTGGCTGCTATGAAAAGAAATATGCTTGCCATATTAAAGCGGCAGGTGGCACGCACTCCCATGGCACAGTCTATTATGAGTACTCCTGTGATATCCGTATCAGCCTCAGCCACCATTGCCGCGGCACGCAGGCTGATGATGCGCTATGGGCATTCCGGTTTGCCTGTGCTGGAGAATGAATCTCTGGTTGGAATTATTACCTTGCATGATTTGGATAAGGCTTTACATCATGGTTTGGAAAAATCAACTGTTCGTCAATTTATGTCCACGCGCTTGGTACTGGCACAACCCTGCGACAGCCTTGCATATATTCAACGCCGTATGCTTGAAAAGAATATCAATCATATACCGGTGGTTGAAAAAAATACTTTACTGGGAATCATTACCCGGGCAAATATTCTGCATAGTTTGGGAGATGAAAAACAAGTGCCCGTACAACGCGATTTTGTGACCAAATCGCCAATGGCGCCGCCGCCGGACCGGGCGGAATTGCGCCGGATGATGCAGGCAGGGCTTCCGGAGCGGATTCTGGCTCTGTTACATACGGCCGGTGAAATTGCCGACCAGATGGGAATGCAAGCCTTTGTGGTTGGTGGTTTTGTTCGCGATATACTATTACGAGCAGAAAACTGGGATCTGGATATTGTTATCGAAGGGGATGGTATTGCCTATGCCAAGCAGTTGGCCAAACGTTTGGGTGGGAGCGCACGTCTGCATGAAAGATTTCAGACCGCTAAGATCAAGTGCCGCGGTGGATTGGTGGTGGATATTGCCACTGCTCGCACGGAATTTTATGCCCAACCGGCAGCCTTGCCACAGGTGGAAGCTGCCAGTATAAAATATGATTTATATCGCCGGGATTTTTCCATCAATGCCATGGCCATCAAAGTGAATACGGATGATTTTGGACAGTTAGTGGATATTTTCGGCGGTGTACATGATTTGCAGGACGGCTATATCAGGGTTTTATATTCAGTCAGCTTTGTTGATGATCCAACCAGAATATTTCGGGCTGTGCGTTTTGAACAGCGCTATAATTTTACCATTGAGGAGGACACTGAGCGCTATATACATAACGCTGTAAAAATGGATTTGGTCAGCCGTCTCTCCTGGCCGCGGGTTTTTGACGAACTGATGCTGATCTTTGATGAGGAGCAGCCGGTAAAAGCCTTAATCCGTTTGGCAACATTGGGTGTTCTGCCCTGGATCCATCCAAGTTTAAAAAAGGTGGAACCCTTGGCCGAATTATTTGAGAATATTTGGGAGACATTTGCTTTTGCGGTATTGTTTTTAGAGGAAACGATTGATCGGCGACTGGTTTACTTGATGGCTTTGCTGGAACACGTGTCAGAGGCGGAAACGCGCAATATGGCCAAACAGTATCAATTTCCCCGTCGTGTCACGGAAGTGATACTGGTCCAGAAAAAATACGGAGATCGCATACTGCAAAAAATAACTGCCTTGAAAAAAGCCCGTCCTTCGCAAGTGGTTCAGTATTTACACGGTTTGCCATGTGAGGTGGTGTTGTATGAAATGGCCAAATCCGATTCGCGGTCGCAGACTTCCAAATGGCTTCGGGAGTATTTAACGCGCTGGCGTCATGTGCGCTCTTTAGTGGGTGGTCGCGATTTGAAAAAACTGGGATATCCGCCCAGTCCGCTGTTTGACGAAATATTGACCAAGCTTCGTGCCCAACGGTTGGATGGGAAATTACTGAGTCGTCAAGATGAGATCGCGTTTTTGCATAAACATTATCCTTATAAAGGCTAAACGACGGAGACAGGCGGGTTGAATACTACTTTTTTCCTTTTGTCATAGCACCCATCATGCGTAAATACAGAAAATCCGGTAATAGTTTACGTAAAAGGAGAATAATCGAGGCTCCACCTGCTGCCGGGTAGCGGAGCTTACGACTGCGGTCAATGGCGGCTTTGAATATTACTTTGGCAACCTGTTCAGGGGTAGCCGCGTACTTTAAACTCTGGTGCATATTTTTGGCATATTGCTCAAATGACGCATCGTATGCCGTGCATTGAGGATTTTGCAGGCGGTCCATGGAATCGTTGTAAAAATCGGTTTTAATAAAATCCGGTTCAACCAATTTGACACGAATACCATAGGGCCGGAGTTCATGAGAGCAGGCTTCCGAAAGTCCTTCAACCGCCCATTTAGTGGAATTGTATAAGCTATACCAAGGGAAAGTCACCCGGCCGGCAATGGAAGAAATGTTGACAATGACACCGCCCCGTTGTTTTCGGAAAAGCGGGAGTATTTTTTGTGTGACTTGAATGAGTCCGAATACATTCACGTCAAACTGGCGTTTTACTTGTTCGGGAGTTGCAGCTTCCAGGGGACCGAAGGCAGCGTACCCGGCATTGTTGATCAAGAAAATCTGGGAGGTAGATCCGTTAATCTGTCCCAGTTGTGGTGGCGAGATGAAAATAATAGCTTTGCTGGATGTAAATGATACCAAAAAAGTAGAGACAAGGCATTGCCTTGTCTCTACTTAAGCATCTGCGGCTTTGGTCTGAACCTGCACTTGCACCAGATACAGCACGTGGTTCACCGGAATCCGTCATTCCGAATAATATTTATGAACCATTTTACGATGATTTACAGCTTATCCCTGAAGAAAGAATAAGTTGATGGGGGAGGACTATCCCGACAGCTTATGCGGAGGGTGTTTTTAATCCGAAGTTGCAGCAGGCTGCGGGAAACTCCTTGATTAACACCAGGGTAGCTTTTTTATCGATCTAAATACAGCCTAAAAAGCCCCGTTTTTAAGCATTGACACACTATTTCGGATTTTGTTAAACTTTTTTTAGAAACTAAATTCCTATCATCTGACTTGTACGGAAATGTGTGCAGTTTTATAATGTGAGCATGGTTAATAAAGATTCGCAGGCCTAATGCCGAGTACAGTTATAAGATAATAAATTAAGTACTATGGCCCCGGGTTTATTGCCCACATGGGCTAAAACTAATAAACTAACTCCAGCACCCATCCACTAGGCCACCCGGCAAATAATTAAATAAAAGGTGGATGGTGCTGAACTAGCAAGGTATTTTGGATTGTCAAGACCTGCAGTAAGTGTGGCGATTAAACAAGGGAAACGTTTAGTGGAAGAAAAACGGACTTATTTAATTATTTAACTTTGGGACCGTTTAATTGCGTCTCTACACGACGGCCGGCAAGATAAAAAACCAGGCAGCGGGTTTAATTTAAACTTATGCATCAGAAGCGAATTTTCATTGGCACATCGGGTTGGACTTATGACGACTGGTCCGGCAGGTTCT
>JAGLMY010000328.1 GCA_023139775.1 bacterium | reverse complement strand
TTTTTGTTTGTCATCCCCGAATGCTTGTATCGGGGATACGGTTTAAAAAACCAGATCCCCGATTAAACCCTCGGGAATGACAATCTTTGTTTAACTGCGCACTTCACTGACATGAGACGGTAGAGCTATAATTCTTCTTGCGTCTGTCTGGGAATCCGCTTAGAATAAACGGAGATTACTATTTTCAACGGGGGCTGAATCAGAGCGTGGATCCGGAAAAGAATATTCTCATAGTGGACGATGAACCAGAGCATTGCCTGGTCGTGGCTCGCGCCTTAAACACTGAAGGCTACACAACCGTGGTGGCCCATGACGGGCCGCGTGCGATTGAGCTTAGTCGCCAGAATCGATACGATCTGTTTCTCCTGGATATTCGCATGCAGCCTTTGGATGGTATTCAAGTCCTCCAGGAAGTCCGCTCCTTACATCCGGATTCGCAAGCCATTATGTTGTCAGCGCTTGGGGATGTGGATATTGCCGTTAAATGTATGAAATTAGGCGCCTACGATTTTCTTTCCAAACCCATCAATTTGGATGAATTGTTGATCACTGTTGACAATGCCATGAAGTCCATGCGGCTGCAAAAAGAAGTCAAGTCCTTAAGAACCCAAATCCAAATTCAGCAGAGTTCGGACCGCCTGCTGGGTGGATCTCTCAAAATGCGGGAATTGATAAAAACCATTGAACAAATTGCGAGTCATGATATTACTGTAATGATTCGCGGGGAGTCGGGAACCGGTAAAGAGTTGGCGGCCCGGGCTTTGCACGCGCAAAGCCGACGGGTTAAAGAACCTTTCGTGTCTGTGGATTGTGCGACCTTACCGGAAGCATTGGTAGAGAGTGAGTTGTTTGGTTATGAACGCGGTGCCTTTACCGGAGCGGCCGGACGTAAACCAGGTCGTTTTGAGCAAGCGGGCAGAGGAACACTTTTTTTGGATGAGATCGGGAATCTGGATGTCTCAGTCCAGGTGAAATTATTGCGGGTTCTGCAAGAACGAAAATTCCGGAGACTGGGCGGCAAGGAAGAATTGCCGTTTCAAGCAACCGTGGTTACGGCAACCAATATCAATTTGGAAAAAGCCATTCAGGCCGGGATTTTTCGGGAGGACTTATATTATCGTTTGAATGAATTTGTTCTGAGAATACCTCCGTTGAAAGAGAGAACAGAAGACATTCCTTTGCTGGTAAAACAATTCCTGGATATTTTCAATCGCAAATTTGAAAAAAACGCTTACGATGTTGCGCCGGAGGTGATGTCCTTGTTTAAGAATTATGCCTGGCCGGGGAATGTGCGGGAGATGAAAAATGTGCTTAAACGAGCAGTGGTTTTGGCCGATGATATTATTGAAATTCAGCATTTGCCAGAGCACCAATTTTCACCACCGGAACATACGGAAGCGGCAGAACCCATTCCTGAAAATAGCGAAATCAGTGAAAGCAATGGCAACAATTCATTGAAGGATATTGTCAAACGCGAAGTGGCCAAACTTGAGCGAAGAGCAATTCAAAAAACACTGGAAGCGTGTCATTGGAATCGGACCACAGCCGCGAAAAAACTGGAGATTGACTACAAAACTCTTTACAACAAAATGAAAGAGTATGATATAGGTTAAGGTCTTATATATTTATTCCGATGGATTTAATATACCCCTTGGTCAACCTGTGGGAGGGAAACCATGATGTCTAATTATGTTTTGAGAATTTTATTATGCAGTGCGCTGATTAGTGTTGTGTCCTGCGCAACCTCTGAAAAAACAATTGACACAACATCAGAAGCAGCACAGCCGGCAACATCTGTACCGACATTGGCACCTGCGCTAATGAAAACAGCGCCGGTTACTCCGCAAACCACGCCCGCCGCCCAGCCTACACCAAAACTCAAACCAGTGTTACATAAAAGCAGAGTGTCCAGTGATATTGTTCCTGCGGGAGCCATCAGCGAGACGCCATCAGGTTTTACTTCCTCTACAGAAGAGGTTTTCTACGAGGAAGAAGACCTGCATGCTGACACGGAAACAGAACTGAAAAAACGATTGGAAGCTAAGGAAGCAGACGAAGATGCTGAGCTGGAAAAAGAAATAGCTCAAATGAAAGCTGCGGTTCAAAAAGCACGAGCCGCCGGGAGTTCTGAAGCAGAACCCACATTAGAACCGGAAATTGAGGCAACCTTGCCACCCGCTCCGGAACCAATAACAACCTCGTTTGAGCCGGAAAAAGTTTTTGCTGAACCTGAAGTTATTTCTGAAAAAGTATACCCGGTATATCAGGTTGAGGAAACCGTGAAAGTTGAGAAACCTGAAGAACGAGAGAAACCTCTGCCAGCGTCCAGGGCCGCTGAAATAGCTTTTGGTACTCCGGTACCAGTAGGAACCACAGCTTCCGGTTACCAAAAGCCGGTTCGGAAAGAAGCTTATCAAAAATCATCACTAATAAGTATACTAATCGGTATTTTAATTATATTCAGTATCATTGTTGCGTTTTTAATCTGGCGAAAAAAGAAACGAAAAGTACAAAGAATTCAAGTAAAACCTATTCATGAGGAGCGTGAAACTGCGTCACACGCTGTGCCAAAAGAAGATTCCAAGGTAAAGCAGAGTATGCCGGAACCTGCGTATAAACCAGAGCCTAAACCAGAGCCTA
>JAGLMY010000327.1 GCA_023139775.1 bacterium | reverse complement strand
TGTCCATTTTTTCGGGGGAAGATCAGTGCCGGGATTATTTGAAAACAATTGAAGTCCTTCCACTTGAAAATAAGCATCCCGTAAGGTGAGTGGTCTACTATTGTTCACTTCTATACGATAACCATCTGTTGTATATTTGCCTTGATGACGCTGGCTTATACCAACCTCACTGAGTAGATATGGTGTATAGATTTTAATTTGATTCGACGGGCCGGAGGTCCAACTCATCCAGGTCGTCGACGAGGTATCCACTGCATCGTTATAACAAGCAACATAGAAATTTTCATCATTGGTCAACAAATTACGGTTACCGGCATCAAAATTCACCAACCCCGCATCAATACCAGTGTTCTCTGTGCCACTCCTTACAAAGGCAAGTAATGTATAGGCTCGAAAAACAGACCAATTGATCGTAGCACCGGCATCACCCGGCACTGCGCCCAATGCATCCCGCACAGTATACTCGGTATCAGAAGTCCTGCCATGAATAAACACAATCGCATCCGGGGTGGTATCACCAGTTGTATCGTACTGTATTACATCACCTACACCCACATTATCCGGAACAGCATTGTTAAAATAAACAGTTCCTGAACTAATCGACATGCTATTACTATCTGCTGTTCCGGTATCTAACGCGGTTGTATTACCCGGACCTACAGAGCGATAAATATCAACAGCATTTGAAAAACAAGGTACAATAAAAACAAACAAACAACCTAATAGGATAACACTGAAATTCTTCATGATTTTCTCCTTCCAACAGGGCAAGCATTTCATTCTATTGGCTGAATTATACATCAATTTAATAATTGTTTGAAATGATTTCCCGAAAGGTGAATCACGAATCGCAAAAAGAGTTGACAGGGACGTTCTTAGAATAACAGGTTAAAATCTCCCCCTATGTTACAACCCCGCCTATTCGGGCGAGGTGACCTCGCCCCTATCTATGGGTAATGTCAACCCCCAATATGGTCAAGCGGTGGATGGATAATCTTTCCACCCCATAACATTTTTAGCTAATCGTGGTGCAGCGTTCTGTGGGCACCGTCCGTAAGCTTGGTGCAACAGGCTGCGAAATTTAAAAACTAAATATTTTGATCTGGCATGTTTGAAAACTTTATTATCCTTCAACATTTGCCAAATGATTTCCAAAAGATGTCGGGCAATTGCCACGATCGCTACGTTATGCGTTTTGCCTTTACGGCGAAACCGATGATAGCGATCCTGGATCGGGCCGGGCGTCATGGTGGCGGCATTAGCGACTTCCACCATTATCCAACGCAGCAGAGAACGTCCCTGTTTGGTGATGGAACCATAAAATACTTTGTCGCCCGATCCAATGACTGATGGTACTAGTCCGGAATAACTGGCCAGTTTTTTTGGAGAGTCAAAACGACTAACATCTCCAATGGCTGATGTAATAATCAAAGCAGCTTGAGCTTTAATCCCGGGCATGGTCATTAATTTAAGACATTGCTCATTTTTCAAAGCTTCGGAGGCAAGTTCCTGATCAAGCTGATGTATTTCGGTTAAAAAACTTTGCCCGATTCTGTAATTGGAGCGCCATTGTTGTTTACTAAATTCAGGTAGCGAAGAGCGTTCAATATATTCTAAAGCTTTTTGATCAAGAATATCCTGGCTTGTATAGTCCAGACCGTGACGATAGAGTATGCTTCGGAGTTGATTGCGCATTGATACGACATGCCTAGCCAACGCGTGGCGATGAGAAGCCAACTCTCTTTTAGCTCTGACTTCTGGTGTGGGGACCCAGACTTTATGAGTATAACCGCTGGCTAAAGCACGGGCTAATTTCAAGGCATCAAGCTTATCGGTCTTTTTGCGTGAACAGGTGCGATCATGCATGCCCAGCATATGAGCAATCTGCACTTCTCCAACTATAGGAGAAAGCTGGTTATAAACATGATAACTGTTACCCGTTGCTTCGATAATCACTTGGTCCTCTTTGCTTAAATTTTCTGTCGCCCAGCGGGGCAGATTCACCATGAGTATGGTGCCGCTGGCTGATACTTCGCCTTTGCGGTTAACAATTGCAAAACTGGCCGTTTTTTTATGGATATCCAGGCCGATAAATCGGGTATAATGCTTTTGTTCTAACATGTAGTACTCCTTTCTGCGAGGTGAGGTTAGTTTAGAGAGGGTTGTGCGAGACAACTATCTATACGGGCTCTATGGCCCAAAAAAGTTGGTCGCGGGGGCCACTTACAAAACGGGGTTATCTTCACCCAGTAGGGGCTCGGCCTCCCTCTCGCTTCCCGGTTACTTCTTCAACTCTATTCTAACCTCTACTCCTGATTGGAGGAATTACATTAACCATACCCTTACATCCTGGCGGGCAGGTTTGGAACCTGCCCCTACATTCTTTACCGTGAACCTTATTGGTTCATGGTCGCTTGCCTACTGCTTTCTTAAATTCCTTAAATGCCGCTTCTACTGCCGCCCAGCGTCTGTTCATGTCTTCTCGATACGCTATCCAGTTTTCCTGTGTCTGCAAACTTATTCTATTTAAATTCGATTCGAAATTGTCTTGTGTTTTCGCAAACTGCTCACTGCTTTCCAGCCATTTTTCCTTGGCCTGATCAGATAGTCTCAAACCACTCCCCTGGAGCATTTCCAAGCGCATCTCCAGGTTTTGTAGTTGTGCCCGCATATCCGCCTCAAAGACCCTCACTTTTTCTTGAAACCGCGTATCTGACATTTTATTAGTCTGTGGAGCTGGTCCACATCCTGCACCTATTCCTAACAGACCAATACACAAAAACGTTGTGACTATTTGATACATTTTTTTCACGGCCTTTCCCTCCCATATACATGATTGTGGACAGAGTCGGGCAGACACGCAGGTCTGCCCCTACGGCTTCGGGCGAACACAAGGTTCGCCCCTACAGCATTATCGGGCCCATCAGGGCGGGGAAACCTCGCCCCTACGGCTTATTATGCGGCAGGCTGTAAATAATTTCAAAGCTAATTGCAGGCACCATGGCGATGCCATCTGAAAACTCCTCCTTAAACCAAGGATTGATAAAAGCCGGGATATATATGATCCCTATGTTCGCGGAAATATCAAAAGCCGGAGTTATAGACTTTGATATTCCAAAATCCAAATGAAGGTCAATGATGCCTTGGCCCTCCCCGCGACCCCTAAAAAACTCCCAGTAACCAATACCTGCCTGTATAAAGGGGGACCATTTTTTTATTATAGTATACCTATAGTTTGATTCCACTCTAAGGATTATTCCCGGAAACCCGCCTATAGACAGGTTGAGAGATGACGTGTCATCCAATTCCAATTCACCCACAGCGGAAAAACACGGCCCTCCGGAGAATCCCATTTTCACCCCGATTCCGGCATCCCCGGCCTGCGCGGTGTTTATGGTCAATAATAATAATAAAAAAACAATACCAAATTTGCTAATAAACATTTTATCCCCCTCCGGTCTACGCGAATCCCATTTCCCCGCAGGGCGAACATACCCAAAAGACGGGCACAGGCAAGATTCGCCCCTACGTCTTTGGGCGTATGCAATACGCCCCTACGTTATTGTACCATCAATTCAATCTCCCTGATATTCGAGTGATGCTGTCGGCCTGCTTTGCCGGGCGCAAGTGAACGTCTCCTATTTCACATAGCACGATAAACTGCTACACATCACGCGGCGGATTTGAAGGAATAGCGTAAAGGGTACCAGCGAGGGTCAAGCTTGCGCCTGTCAATTTCCAGTTCCAAATAATTCAGAATATCCAGATAAACGCCCAGTTGCCGTATAGTGACCGCATCCGGGATCCAGAGTGTTTGTTCATTGTTCCTTAGTCCACCATTTTCCAGCGGTATTGGCTGACGCATCCGGGCAGGCATACATTGCATAATTTCATTAAACGTTACCAGCATATCTTCCAGTTCATCTCGTGCCGCCTGTTTCAACGGTCCTTTGGGCAGGGCCTGAACCTTGGAATAGGTATCTGCCAGCATCGAAAACATTTCAGTAATAAATTGTTCGGCATAGCGGCGATTAATATGGCGCGCAAAATTGATCGCGGTTTTTTGAACCGGCGTCAACGCGTTTGGATTAAGCACCGCATAGGCTAGCGCTGATTGCGTCAATTCGCGGCTGATACGCGCATTCACCGCATCCAGATCGGCATGAAAACGCATAGTCTGGGTCCAAAGCGCGGCCTGGGCAAGCAGCGCGGCGATTTGATCGGTTTCTGACTGGAAAAACACGGCATCCGGCAGAAAGAGATCAAGCGTTCCCTGCTTGCTGATAGCATACGCACCTAACATATTACCTTTGGCAATATGTTGTAAAAAGGTCCTGCTCATTTCCGAGAGAGGCCGCACCCGGATTTGATTGGTATCAAACGAACGGGCGCTTAGGGGAGTATTTAGAACAGCCTGTTTTTCCCCAAGATTCAACCGTCTTATCCGGGGTATTTCTTTTTTAGCTGAGGTTCCCTGACGCCTGGCAACCAACAGCAATCCCGTGCCTTGCAGTAGTCCGGGCAAGATATTCAAAACAGGCGCAAGCGGTGAACGCAGCCGTAAAACAGGACGCATCAGGAATTGGTAGACGCGCAGCCGGCCGGGCCGCGTGCCTGTGAAAGAACGGTTGATGATCGAATCCGGCAAAAGCATATCTTGAGTAATAGGTTCTGTCAGGGGCGTGTTGGTCTGCTTGATATTTTTAGCTGAATTTCCCTTCAGACGCGACCGAATACTACGTGCCCACTGGATCAAGGTCCATACAACAGGAGCATGTTCCATAAGAGTTGCCCAGGCATGTCCTCTGCCCAAAGATTCCATTAATTCATGTGTCAGAATCCTTTTTTGCAGCCAGGCTGGGAAGAAAAGCACTGTTGGCGAAATCAGCACCTTGCCGGATTCACCCCAGCCGATCCGGTGGTCCAGAAAAAGGCCATGCCGGCTTGCAGACTGCTGAAATACGTCCTGCCACCTTTCCGGATAATCTGCCAGCTTGTCCCACTCTATGGGTTCTCTGGTAAGCAGACCCAGCTTTGTCTGTGGAATATCAAGACCGCGTCTTTTCATCTGTTGAATAACCTCGCTAAACAACGATGCGGTCTGTGCCTGTTTCCGGCGCAACATGACTGAAGACATAGTTTCGATAGGAGGCACGGCATTATGATATGCCCAGTAAAGCAGACGCAGCAGATGAGCTATCAGACCGCCCAGCAATCCGGTAATCCCCATCATGGCTAGGGATATATCCCAGGGCAGCATGGCGCTAAACACAGCAACTGTAAGACCAATCCTGCTGACGCGCAAAAGGATTGCGCCCAGATTGACAATCAGGTTGCCATCCTTAGGAGTGACAATCGTTTTCAGTTCGTCAAAACTACCTCTGTCTTTATTAATATTATTGAACCTATTAATAGCCTGCTCCGAAGGCTCTCCCGCCAATATTCCGAATGGGATTGGTTCTGATTCACGCTTTTTTTTCTTTGCCTTTTTCTGGACTCCCTCCCTAATCCTGGCATCAATTTCAGCCTGGCTATACTTCGGCTTCTTGTAACCTATCACGTTTTTCACCGCAGCGGAGATAAGCTCAAAGTCATCCTCTGTGTGATTTTCAGCCTTTTGGGCCAGATAGGCTTCTGTAACCTGCTGCAAGGTAATGTTCTTGGCCTGTTCCTTAATCTGACTTTTATGCAGCCGTATTTCTTCTTCTTCATGCAATGTTTCCAGCAGTTCGCGCAATACGACTGTCTGAAGACCGTTTGCGCTTCCCTGTTTGGCAAAAGCTTTTGCCGTCTCATACTCAATCAGATTCACCGCTTGCAGCAAGCGAACCAGACTTGGCACATCGGCAACAATGATTTTTTCAGGCTCGGGCATGAGAACGGTCTCTTCCTCTGGTTTCGCGGCCACAGCCTCATTTTCGTTCGCTTCCTGAGCCGGGAGTACGGGCGAAAACTGCTCTTTGGTCTCGCTGGACCTTGCAAGCGCAGGTTCCGCAATTGCCTGTCTAACTTCTCCAATGGTTCCTGCCGGCACTTCATCCTGCAGTAAAATTCCAACCAAATACTGCTGGATCTCTGTATCAGCAGATTTGAATTTCTCTTGCCATTTATGAATGGCATCCGACAGCTTGGTATCTTT
>JAGLMY010000326.1 GCA_023139775.1 bacterium | reverse complement strand
TGGGTGTTTCCTATAAGTCGTCAATTGGAGTGTTTAAAGCGGATGAATTAACCATTGTCCTGGACAGCGTGATATCGCAAGTGCAAGCAATCGGTGTGATTTTAGGTCTGGAATACAGTTTGCTGGATATGCTGCATATTCGGTTGGGTTATAATAGGAATGAGGCGCAAGCCGGAGATGATTTTCTAAAAGGATTTTCTGTTGGAATGGGTTTTAATTTTCAGCAGTACTCAATCAATTATTCATTTTCACCGGATTCAATATTGGGCAGTGGTCATCGGGTTACTCTCCAGGCGAAATTTGGTCCGGAAAAGACATGGCGTAAAAAAGCGAAAGCTGTTGGCAAGAAAAAGAAGAGCCAATATTTACATGAATTTATGAGGTAAAGAGGCGCAAAAAGATGAAGGCTCATAAAGCAATATATTTTTTGGTCTGCCTGGGACTGGTTTTAGGCAATACAGCGCCGCTTGTGTTTGGCGCTGACGTAACTCCGCCTGTGGTAACCAATCACTGGCAAAATCCCGCCGGTTCGCCTATACTAAATGGAGTGTATGTGGGTCCAAGCCTTAATAGGATATGGGCGCAAATCTCTGATGCTGATTCCGGCATTGATTCTGCTGCGAGTACAGTGACAATTAGCGGGATCACCGGCACATTGGCATATTCAAGTCCAGACCTGGATTTTACACCCAGCGGTGGATTTCCCTCGGGTTTTGTACATAATACGCTGTATGCTATGACCTCCACTATCTATGATAATGTGGGGAATGTAACTGTGGTTACCAGTCAATTCCGTTATGACAGCCAGGCGCCTACTGTGACCATCCGGTGGCAACATCCTAACCGCAGTTCAGCGCCGGGTGGGGTTTCATATTATATGGGTCAGGATTTAAGCAGAATCTGGGCTGATATCAATGCTACTGTGACCTACACTTCAGGCACTGAGCCGATTGATACCAATTCCGCGAACACACGCATCAGCATTGCGCCTAATCCCACTGGTAATTTTACGCTGGTGAACACACCCATCACCCAGATTGAGTGGGGGGGTATGACTCCTCCATATCATCAGAATTTCACTAATACAACAACATATACGGTAACAGTAAAGGTCACTGATAAAGCAGGAAACAGCACAACTGATTCCCGCCAATTCCACAAAGATGAGAACAGTCCTGTGATTATGAGTGTTACTGTGCCGAGCGGCAGTATTGAGAATAATGGCTATGCAGGCGGGGGCAGTTACCGGGTTATGCGCAGGGCTAATATGCCGCTAAGTCCCAGCGCATTTAGAATCAGTATTATAGACAATCCCAGTGACTGGGGAGGCCATACTTCATTAAACGGCAATGGCATTAGCCAACATTCTTACCAGCCTTCGGATATTCGGCTGTATCATGAGACCGCAGGGCTGGTGGGCTCAAATGACACTTACACTGGAGCAGACATAAGCTACACCGGGTATTTAACTATTCCCAATACCTATTCCCCCAGTGACGGGCTTTATGCGGTATCAGTATGCGCGCGGGATTGGGCAAATTACAATAATAGTCACAGAGATCTTAATCTTTCATTGTTCGTGGTGGATAATACCGCGCCGTCAGTGGTATCAGCATTGCCGCCGAATGATCCTATATATCATATCGCAGGTGGACGGAGGTATCTACGTTCCACCAATATAATAAATTTCCCCCAAAAGATTTCAGTAACTGCCCAAGACACGCCGGCGGACCGTTATGTTCAGTTTTTTGGCTGGCGGTTTAATCTTACCCAATCCACAGTGCACCTATTCAACCCTGACAATGTCGAACGCGCCTTGACCTCAAACAACAACTGGACGCGTCTCGGAACCGATATGAATAATAATTTCTGGGCGGATATTACCCAGACCGATATTCCGCCTATTTTCCCTATCCCGGAATATATTGGTAATGCTATAGAGGGGCGCTATAGAGTCCGCCTCCATTTGGAAGACATCATTTCCGCCGGTTTTGGATCAGCCAACATTTTAAATACTAATCGTTACTTCTTCAATGACATCACCCCGCCGCGAATGGTGTCCTGGTCGCCTTTCTCAACTATCCCGCTTTCAGATGCCTATGTTGCCAATTTTTCTGATGTTCAGGCGACTATCGTGGATCCGAATTTGCGCGCCGGCGCGGATGGGAGTTTTCCCGGAGCAGGTATAAATTTCACAGCTTGTACTGTAGATATTTATACCGGATTGTGGGATGGCGCTCATCCAACCGGATTTTGGAGCAATCCTGCGGGCGGGATTATAGATTCGACAAAGCAATTTCTTGGGCCTCAAAGCCAGGACTTGAAGGGAGAAGAAGTCACGGTATTCAGAGTTTGTGATGTTGATGAAGTCGTTAGGGATTATTATGGCGGAGGTCCTTTGGATTACAATTATGGCCGTAAAATATTTTATAAAGAGGTTGTGGGCACAATTTCTGATGGGGGACATATCTCTTTCAGCGGCTTGTCCGCTTCTGAGACCTATGTGATTGGCTGGCAGATACCCTCCACCCGCGCCGATGACGGTCTGCAAGTGATTGGCTCGGTTCCAAATGAGGATGTTATTTTAAACAATTTTTATTTTGCCAATTGTTTTGTGGCGGATATGGTTGGTAATACCACGCAAGTGGAGAGCATCAATTTTAATTATTTATCTGCCGGAGGAGTCATTTATCTCACAGTGGATAGGCCGTGGATTCTGGCAGACGGGATTGCTACTGCCACAATCACCACCTCACAGATTCATTATAGCCATAGTCAGGAAACCGTGGTTCCGGACGGCACCCTGGTAACTGTGAGTTCCTCGCTGGGGACTATTATAAGCACTGATGAAAATACCCTTACTCCTGATGTAGTGGAAGTTTCTACTTCCGGAGGTGTGGCTGAATTTGTGGTCCGAAGCATTAACCGGGAAATCGGGAAGACAACTCTTCGCGCGCAAACTGCTTCCGGTTTCGCGGATAGCGGGGAGGTCACAGACTATCTGGAAATGGTCTTGGCTGACATGACCAATGGCACGGTTTTGGTGGAACCGGCTATGGAGAATATCACAGCGGAATATACAATTAGCGCCCGGAGTAACACAATTATTGATTTGCAAAGCGGAGTTGACATCATTACCCTGGGATTTCCCGAACAAATAATGCTGCCTTCTTCCATACCTGCTTATTCAATTACTATCAACAATACCCCGGTAACCAACGCAGCCATAACCGATCAAAGCATATCCTTGCTAATGCCGCTGCTTATCAATACGGCTGCTGATTTCACGATCTTTATTCCGGCTACTGTTAATATTATTAATCCTCCGGCCGGGCACTACGATTTAAGTATCCAAAGCACACAGAATAGATCGCCGATCATCATTCCCTATGATATTCTTATTCATATCACGGATGAGGAGGTTGTGCCGGCTCCTAATCCCAGCAGTATTGGCCGGGTCCGGTTCTTTTTTAACCTGGATGGTCCGGCCCAAGTGGAATTGGCGCTGCTTAATCTTAAGGGAGAAAAGGTCTCCCAGGTGACTGAAAATTACGCGGCCGCCAAAAAAGGCGCAGTAATGGATTGGAATACGGAGCGGGTGGGGCCGGGTATGTATTGGGCGCTTATTAAAATTAAGTATGACGCCGGCCGGGTAGTGAAAATGAAAAAGAAGAAAGTGATTATTATTAAATAGTTTCTGTTGCGGAAAAGCTGTTTATGATTATCATCCCCGAATGCTTTAATCGGGATATTGTAGGGGCGCACTGAGTGCGCCCGTGTAGGAGCGACCAGCCGGTCGCCCGCTTAAGGCATACGGGAATGACGCAATTATTATTTTTTTGAAAGGAAACGAATTGCCATGAAGCGCTTCCCAAAGAACAAACGCCGCCGGATCGTGGTTGATCCTCAGTTTCAGATGCGGATGGTTTTTGTAATGAGCGCCATAGCTGCGATAGAAGTTGTAATTGGCACCATACTGGTAATGTCGATCGCCATGACGAGTATCTGGATTCCGGCCGGTGATCATGCGGCGCTCTTCTATAAATTTGTGCTGACAATTCTTGGTATCGTGGTGGCGGTGACCATCTTTAATGTTATTATTGCCATTTTATTGTCTCACCGGATTGCCGGCCCGGCTTATCGATTAAAGCAAAGCATGCGGCAATTTGGCGCCGGAGATTTATCTGTTCTGATCAATCTCCGCGAACATGATGAATTGCAGGAATTAAAAGATGAATTCAATGAGATGGCCAGTAGTATCCGCGATAAGGTCCGTATATATCTGGCTGAAGATAAAAAAGCAGGCAAAACCAAGGCAACAGCTAAAACACGGGGTCAAAAAGAAAAAGCCGGGTTTCCTTTTAAGCTGGATTAAAGCCGCCAAAGGGGGTGGCTGCGGATGAAGCTTGCGGCTACCAAAACGGAGAGCAGAACAGAAATATAGTAATATGTCAGTCATGGTACTAGGAGCTTGTTGGGCTTAAGTACAAAATTGGATTTTGAGCGATCTTCCCCCTTTGAAAAAGGGGGATAGAGGGGGATTTTGCATATGCAAGCGGGCGTTTTGTTGATTAAATCCCCCCTGCCCCCTTTACAAAAGGGGGAAAAAGACT
>JAGLMY010000325.1 GCA_023139775.1 bacterium | reverse complement strand
AGCCTCAGGTAAATTTTCAAAAAGAAATTTCAGATACCAGTATGGTTCAAGCCCGTTGGCTTTGGCAGTTTCAATCAGACTGTAAATGCATGCGCTGGCACTGGCCCCTTCAGGTGTACAGCTAAACAACCAGTTCTTCCGTCCCAAAACAAAGGGTCTTATTGCATTCTCAACCACATTATTATCAGGGCCGACATTGCCATCTTCTGTATACCTTATCAGCCTAGACCATTGATTAAGAGTGTAGTTTATTGCTTTTCCAAGCAAACTTTTAGGTGGGACTTGCTCAATTTTTGCATCCAACCATTTTTTAAATTCATTGAGGATGGGCACAGCTTTTTCCTGTCGCTCTTTGTACAGGTCGTCAGCTGATAGTCCTTGCTCTCTTGCTTGTTTTTCGATTTTGTAAAGCTTGCTGATATACTTTAAAGCAGTCCCGGCGTTACCAGGTGTGCCTTTTACCCTCCCAAGAGCTTTTACAACATCCGTAAACTTTCTGCGAGCGTGCACCCAACAGGCAACATGGATAATACCTGTGATAATATCAAGAAAGTTGTACCCGGCATATCCGTCTGTTTGAACAATACCCTGGTATCCATTTAAAAATTGTGATGCAACATCTCCGGATCTTGTAGGGTGATACTGGAACATGATGACAGGCTTGTCCGGTGTTCCTCCTTTGAACACCCACATATAACATTTTGACCGTTTTGGCACTTTCAATACCTGAACCGTTGTTTCATCAATATTGATTACCGGACCTTTGAGAATTTGGGCTTGCATAAAACCCATTAGTATTGCACAGCCCTGGGCCACTTTCATTGCCCAGTTACACATGGTTGATCTGGGCAACTCAACACCGATTCTGGAAAACTGTTTTTCCTGTCGGTAAAATGGTAGGGCATCAGCAAATTTAGCTGTCAGAATATGGGATAGAAGCCCTGGGGTTGCCATACTTTTGGGGATCATCTGTTCGGGCATCCTGGCAATGGATACTGTAGGGCCATCATCTTCAACGCCTTCACAGTTTTTGCAGGCATACTTGTATCTGATATTGCGAATTACCTGGATTTTTGCAGGGATAATATCAAGCTGTTCAGAGACTTCCTGACCGATATGGGTTTTAAGGCATCCGCACCCGCATTGCTTTTCTTCTTCCGGGATATCATGAATGACTTCAACCCGAGGTAGATTCTCAGGTAAAGGCTTCCGTCCACTTTGCTTCCGGGTATGGGATGCCACAGTGGTCTCTTCTGGTTCTTCTAATATGGGGCATTCGGGCTCGGGGATATCAAAAAGGGAAAGCTGGTTGTCATCCCAACGTAATTTTTCTGTTTTCCTGCCAAAAAGTTTATCCCTCAGACTTTTAATCTGCTCATTGAGAATTTTAATTTCAGATTTATAATTCTGTTCTTTGTTGGCAAAAGAAAGGATTATTTCTTGTAATTTTTCAACATCATTTATCTTTGTATAAGTCTCAATAGTCATAGTCTTTATATAGCATAACCACGCTGCTTTTCATAGCTTTTTCTTTAAAAAACAGTCGAATATTTTAGCAGTTTATGGGCTTTTTTCTGATGAATGGAAAGACCATCCATCAGCCAGGTAAGTTCCTGTGATCCAATGGCCATTACCTCATTTTTTGACTTGGGCCATTGGAAACAATCCTTTTCCAATCGCTTGTGCCAAAGGCAGAATCCGTTGCGGCTCCAATATAGAATTTTTACGATATTCTGTTTACGGTTGCAAAAAGCAAACAAATGACCGGAAAAAGGGTCCAGATTAAATTTTTCACTGACAAGAATAGATAATCCGTCAATGGATTTACGCATATCTGTAGTTCCCAAGGCAATAAACACTTTTAAATTTTGGGCCGGAAAGAACATTAAAATTGCCTGAGAACATGCAGTATCTGGGTCAAGGTAGCATTAGAAAATTCATCCGGGATTTCAACTTGGAATCCGGTGCCAACATTTAACCTAAGACCCTGCCGGGGTTGGAAATTATGTGACGCTGAAATTTGTGCCGATGAAATCTGAACAAATTCTACAGGAAGATGTTGCTTTTTGAATTTGTTTTTCCAATAGGTCAGACGGTTGGATTTTAAATTGTTTGCCCTGCAATAGGCATTCTGTGCTAACCCAGATCTGGACCATGTGTCTATATGGTATCTCCATAATTGAGCACGCTTCTTATTCGCTGCTTTGGATCTATCTGCCATGCTGTAAGCCTCCTTTGATTTTTTAAAGTTGGCCTATTTTCCCATGGCCTGGCTCCAATTAGAAGATGCGGTTCCTTGAGC
>JAGLMY010000324.1 GCA_023139775.1 bacterium | reverse complement strand
ATACGTCGGCGTATGCGTCGGTGTTACAGTATACGTTGGCGTATGCGTCGGTGTTACAGTATACGTCGGCGTATGCGTTGATGTAGACGTAACCGTAAAAACCTCGACATATTGATATTTGGTAGCTGGAGTCGTGGTCATATAAGCACCGCTGTTCAGATATCCGCTCCAATAATGTAATCCACCTGCACCCGGTGCAGTTGCTGTCAGAGTTATACTATCAAATGAACCGGACGATAGTGACGAAGCATAACTGACCATAATCCGTCCTCCGGAAAAACTCACGGTTCCGCTCTCTACATTGGAAACCGGTGTGTCCGGAACAGCCCAACCGGTCGGAATTTCAATATACAGCGTATCCACGCTATCTGCTGTAACAACCAAGAGGTATTCATAATCTTTTACTTCAAAAGCTGCTGCTGAATTCGGATCAATATACCCGCGCGCAGCAGGCGTGACTGTACTCGTTGGCGTACTCGTTGGCGTATTCGTTGGCGTATTCGTTGGCGTATTCGTTGGCGTGTTCGTTGGCGTGTTCGTTGGCGTGTTCGTTGGCGTATTCGTTGGCGTGTCTGACCAGGCATTAGCAGCTAAGCTACAAAAAATCAGTATGTATGCAAATATTCGAAGCAATTTCATACGTTTCCTCTTGCATGCTTAATCAGATATTGAAATTCGGGATGAAATCTACACAAATTAGACATTTCCGCCATTTACCAGGTTCCAAATGATTCATTTTAAATAGTAATCATTATCGTGACTACTCAGGTATCCAGTAGTCAGAATTCAGAATAAAATCAGAACAAAATTCTATGTTTTATTGCTGTTATGCGTCTTTGCGCCTAAAACAAACTGATAACTTTTTGCCGCATAATTAAATCTTGAAAACTTCGTACCGGCGTTTTTGTTCTGACTCCTGACTCCTGAATTCTGACTACCTGAGTAGTTACAGTATCAAATGAATCTCCCCGGGCTTAAAGCCGGGCCTAGCCGGCATTTTTTATCTGACAAAATGCTTCACAAATTATACAAAAATAATTACAAAAATGCCTTTTTATTACCTTTTCATAGTATAGCTTATTCCCTATTAAATGTAAAATTAAAAGTATGTTCCATTTCAATTGAAAATAGGATCAAGATATGATATTTTAAAAGAAGCCTGCGATGTTAGTGATAAAGCGACCAATCCGAACCAATATATTAAGTTAGGGAACCGTTCCAAGCTGGTAAGCGTCTTGCCCATCTCTGGGATAAGCCAATTCCGGCCCTTTGGTTCCCACCTGAACTTTCCGGTTCAGTCAAAGGTTACTTTACACGGCATCGCGGGTTTTCTTTTTTTGTGCCTTGACACCGCAGATTCATACGGCTATAATTACAAGGACCGATCAAAAAAATGGATCGGATTACATATATTTTGCGAGCGGATAGAGGGAAGCAGGGTTCTGTGTTCGAACCTTGCAGGAAAAATTAAAATATACGGGTGAAGTAGTTGATAATTATAAATTGTATAATTTTTACAAGCAAGCGAGGTTTTTCTGTTAAACAGTTTAGTTAAGACATACGTTTTATTAGACATTCACCCGTTTCTTTATATTCCATAAGCTTTTCCTTCCTAGCCTCCGACTCGCACAAGGAGGCGTTTTACCCATGGGAACTACAATTATTGTTTCATTTTTAGCCCTCATTGTCGGACTTTTACTTGGTTTTATAGTCCACAAACTCACTGCGCAAAAAAATATTTCATCCGCAGAAGCAGAAGCTAAAAAAATCCTTAGCAGTGCAGAAAAAGAGATCGAGACTAAACGGCGCGAGCTGGCCATGGAGGCCAAAGATAAGCTGTATAAAGACAAGCAGGAATTTGAAGAACAAACCCGTTCACGCCGGCAAGAACTCCAAAATATGGAAAAACGGCTGCTCCAGAAGGAAGAAACCCTGGAACGCCGGATTGACAGCCTGGATCGACGCGATCAGGAACTGCAAGGCCGTGAAGACAAACTCGAAAAAATGCAAAGAGATATCCAACAGAAACAGGACAATTTGGATAGTATCATCGAGGAACAAAAAACACGCCTGGAAAAAATATCGGGCATGACCTCAGAGAATGCGAAAAAACTCCTGATCGAAACCATGACCAACGAAGCCCGGCAGGACGGGGCCCGGCTTATTAAGCACATTGAAGAAGATGCCAAGGAAAATGCCGAACGCAAAGCCAAGCGCATTATCACTATGGCTATCCAGCGAAATGCCTCAGATCACACCATTGAAAACACAGTATCTGTAGTACAACTTCCGAACGAAGAAATGAAAGGACGTATTATCGGCCGGGAAGGCCGTAATATCCGCGCCTTAGAACAAGCCACTGGTGTTGATCTTATTGTGGATGACACACCGGAAGCTGTCATTATCTCAGGCTTTGATAGTGTGCGGCGCGAAGTTGCTCGTGTGGCCTTGGAAAAATTGCTCACTGACGGCCGGATCCACCCTGCCCGTATTGAGGACGTGGTGGTCAAGGCGAAAAACGAAGTGGATTTGTTAATCAAAGAATCCGGTGAACAAGCCATGATGGAAACCGGTGTTACCGGTATCCATCCGGAAATCATCCGTACCTTGGGCCGTTTGCGTTTCCGCACCAGTTATGGTCAGAATGTGCTTCAGCACTCCATTGAGGTAGCGCATCTGTGCGCAGCCATGGCTGCGGAATTGCGCGCGGACATCAATCTGGCCAATCGGGCAGGTCTTTTGCATGATCTGGGTAAAGCTGTGGATCATGAAATTGAAGGCGGTCACGCTCAGATCGGTGCTGATCTGGCAAACAAATTCAATGAACCCTCTTCTGTCGTGCATTGTATTTCCGCACATCATGGCGAGGTTGAATTCCAGAGCCTGGAAGCAGTTTTAGTGCAAGCGGCTGATGCAATCTCAGCTTCCCGACCTGGTGCTCGCCGGGAGAATATTGAAACCTATATCAAGCGTTTGAAAAAGCTGGAAGATATTTCCATGTCCTTCACCGGCGTATCCAAGGCCTATGCGATCCAGGCCGGCCGCGAATTGCGGATCATTGTGAAAGAGGATGATATCAAGGACGAGGATGCAATCCTGCTGGCCAAGGACATTGCCAAGAAAGTGGAAGAAGAGTTGGAATACCCTGGGCAGATCAAAGTTACTGTGATCCGGGAAACCCGGGCCATAGAATATGCTAAATAAAATTATAATTTATAGGGGCGGGATAACCCCGCCCCTCTGTGTTAGGCGCTTACAAATGAAATTCTTTCAAAAATGGAAAGAAAATTAACCGCCGATGAACGCAAATAAACGCAGATATTTATAGCCTAATGGATAAAAAAGATTTTAATTTGCGTGTATCCGCGTGTATCGGCGGCTAAATTTAGTTCCGGTTTATCCGGGTTAGGAAAAAGCAATATACCTTACCGGTAAGTGCGCTGTCAAGCCCAAAGCATTTTTATCAGATGGAGTTTTTATAGCATGCCAAAGAAAAAAACGGATAAAAACAAGATCGATCCAAAGTCATTGCTTAGCCTGTTGCGCCAACGGGCCTGTTCGCCGCGGCGGCTGATGAAGGAACTGATGCTGCCCAAGAGTCAGCGTATGGTTATTTCAAATATGCTGCGCCAAATGGCGGAAGAAGGTAAAGTGATCCGCTTGCGCGGAGGGCTCTATGGTCTGCCCAAGCAGTCGAAAACACTCGTCGGACGTTTGGTGCAATCCAAGCCGGGATTTGCTTTTGTGATTCCCCAGGATGAAAAAGAACCGGATTTGTACGTTCCGGGAAAAAATCTCAAAGACGCGATGCCGGATGATGAGGTGGAAGTCCGGGTGGTCTCGGAAATACAAAGGAGCAGAACCCGCGGTCAAAAACGACAAGCACAGATTGTGCGTGTGGTGAAACGGGCCAGTGAACAGATCGTGGGATTATATTTTCAAGACCGAGGGGTACGCTTGATTCATCCGGAAGGCATGATCCGGTTGCATGAGTTTACAGTAGCTGCCACTAAAACCAGGAAGGCTAAGAGCGGTGATCAGGTGGTTGCCAAGGTCACGGCCTGGCCGCAGCGCTATACGCCGGGCGAGGCTGAGATCACAGAAGTGCTGGGAACCACCAATGCACCTGGTGTGGATATTACCGCAATTGTGAGGCGGTATAATCTGCCGGATCGTTTTTCCAAAGCCGCTCTTGACCAGGCCAACGCCATTGCCATAGAACCTGTGCCTAAAGAGATTGCTCAGCGCCTGGATTTGCGTGAACAGGTGATAGTGACCATTGACGGCGCGGATGCGCGCGATTTTGATGACGCGGTTTCTTGTGAAACCCTAGCTAATGGTAATTGGCGATTGGGTGTGCATATTGCGGATGTTGCGTATTATTTAGACAGCGGTTCTTGTTTGGATTTGGAAGCTCGGGAGCGCGGAACCAGTGTGTATTTGCCGGATCGAGTTTTGCACATGCTGCCGGAGCCCTTATCCTGTGGAGTGTGCAGCCTGGTACCCAAGCGTGACCGGTATACGGTCTCGGCTTTTATGGAAGTGACTCCAACCGGTGAGGTAGTAAATACTGAATTTCATCGCAGTATTATTCACAGTCATGAACGCTTAACCTATGATTGGGTGGAAACGGTTTTGACCCAAAAGCATTGTGACAATCCGGCGGAAAGATATAGAGAAGAATTAAAACAATTTCATCAGGTTGCTCTGGCGCTCAGGGCCAAACGCGAATCCCGGGGCAGCCTGGATTTTGATCTGCCGGATCCGAGGGTGGTCTTAGGTCCGGACGGACGAGTACAGACCATTGAAAAGCGGGAGCAATTGGCCAGTCATCGTTTGATTGAGGATTGCATGATTGCCGCCAATGAAGCAGTAGCCAAGTATTTACGGCAACAGGATGTTCCCAGTTTGTACCGTATTCATGAGCCGCCGGCCGGTGAACGTATGGAAGAATTCCAGGAATTCCTGGAAGCCTATGGGTATGCGTTAAAACTCGGAAAATCCCAGGAAGCATCCAAACAATTTCAGAAATTGATGCAACAGTGGGAAGGCAAGCCGGAAGCCCAGGTGTTGAACATGGCTTTACTACGAGCTATGAAACTGGCAGTGTATGCGCCGAAAAATAGCGGTCACTTTGGTTTAGGCTCTGAGTGCTATACGCATTTTACCTCGCCCATCCGTCGCTATCCTGATTTGATTGTGCATCGACGGTTGACTGAGCATTTGAAGCGTAGAACCCAGACCGGCGGGCAGAGAAATGCCTGGCAGTCGAAAATGGTGATCTGGGGAGAGCAATTGTCGGATTTGGAGCGGCGAGCGGAAAAAGCCGAGCGGGAAGCCGTAAAAAGAAAACGGCTGGAATTCATGAGCAATAAAATTGGAGAAATATTTGAGGGTACCATTACCACAGTTGCGAATTATGGTTTTTTTGTTGAATTGCAGGAGCATTTTGTGGAAGGATTGGTGCGAAGCTCAGAGTTAAGTGATGATTATTATTATTTTGAGGAGCGCCAACGCTTTTTACAGGGGACCAATAGCCACCGGATTTTCCGCACAGGACAACGGGTGCGGATTCGGATGGATCGAATTGAGTGGGAAGAACAACGTGTGCTTTTTAGCTTGCACGAGGCAGCCGCGCAAAAGAAAACGGCTGAGAAGCGGAATGCACCGCGCATGGTACGGAAATCCAGGAGGAAGCGACTTTGAAAGCCCAAGCCAGTGATAATAAAATCTTAGTGAGAAATCGCAAAGCATATCATCTTTATCATATATTGGAAAAATACGAGGCTGGGATTGCACTGGTGGGTTGTGAGGTTAAATCATTGCGTTCCGGGTCTGCTAATCTGCAAGATTGCTATGCTGTAGTCCGGGCCGGATCGATTTTTTTAATGAATCTGCATATATCTCCGTATCCGCAAGGCAACCGGCAGAATCCGGAGCCAACCCGGACACGACAATTACTTATGCATAAAAGAGAGATTCGGAAACTAACAGCCAAGGTAGCACAAAGAGGGTTTACCCTGGTGCCATTATCCGTGTATCTTAAGGGTAACCGCGTAAAAATAGAATTGGCAGTAGCCCAAGGCAAGCATACGTATGATAAAAAACAGGCCATCAAAGAAAAGGATATTAAGCGGGAGACCGATCGCGTTTTGCGCCAACGTGAACGCTAAAACCAACTCAAATTAGCGCGAAGAGAAGCTGGAAAAATGGCCTTGGTCTATTTTATTACTTCTTCTTTTTGCCGATAATTATGTCTTGGTGTTATTTGCTTTAGCAAACAATAAGTATAACGCTGATCAACATTGACTCACATTAAATGTTGCCGGGCTTTTTCAATCTTCCCGAGGAAAAACATGACGATCGGTGCCGACAAAGCTGCCGGAAACATAAGTCCGCGTCTCAATCGTAAATTGATGCGGACTGACACGGATGAGGTTGTACGCATGAGGTTGTCTAAAGGTGCGCCGGGAGACGGCGGTGCCCGCTTGAACCATTATAATGGGACGTTTAAGCAAGGGATAATGGCCTTGCAGATTATCCACATGTACTTTGTGGGAATGTCCGCCTAAGACGATATTTACTTTACAATGTTCGAAGATAGTGACCGCCTTTTTACGGCGGATCATGAGATCCCGCGGAAAATGTCGCGGCAGAGGCATAAAGGGATGATGCGACATGAATATGCGGAATTGATGACTGTGGGGTTTATGAAAGAAATTTTGCATGAACTCCAATTGCCGATGCGAGAGTTGGCCGCGACGGATTCTCAAAGGGTGCGTGGAATTTAAGCCGAGGATCATTAAATGCTCATCCGAGTAATGGGATTCGAGATCCCGCGGAAAATAGAGATGGTAGCCGGCTAAAGGGTTTATCAGACGGTGAGCGAGGCTGTAAAGGGGGATATCATGATTTCCCGGGACCACCAGCTTGGGGGCCTCAAATTGGTTTAGAAAATCCGCGGCTTGGGCGAATTGGTATTTGCGGGCACGCTGCGTAAGATCGCCGCTTACAAGGATGACATGCGGATGGGCCTCTTTCAGATCGCGCGTTAAGGCTTGCACGATAGAATGAACTTCTGTGCCGAAATGCAGGTCTGAAAGATGTGCGATTAAACGCATGCTTAAGTTGCCCCTGATCAAGATAGATATCAAAATATTATGCTTTACTTAGAATAACGGAAAAACGTTCCATCGGCAATCACAATCTGTGTTGCCAAACTAAAAAAGAGGGAAAATCGACCGTTTTAGGCCGAGGGATAAAGGGTGAGGGTTACCTGAATACTCCGCACTTCAGTGCGGGGATAATTTGTGGGGAGGTATTCTTATAATGGACCAAGAAAGACGGCAGACCGAACGTGTCCAACCCATTTTGCGCGTTCGGACAGAAGTATTTAGCAACAAAGGCCATATTCATTTGGCAATTTTTGCCGACATTTTAAATATCTCCGAAGAAGGAATCTGCCTTCAATCACCGCTGGAACTGAAAACTAGAGACCGGCTGAAAATTTATTTACCCCGGCTGGATAAAGCTCAACCTTTAATCATCCAAGGAGAGGTTATGTGGATTGAGTTGGTAAATCCCTATATATTTAACTGCGGGTTGAGAGTTATCGCGACTAACCTGGCAAAAAAAGAAGAAGTTAAGGCCGATATTAAGATGATTATAGAAACTTATTTTAAACAGAAACCCTGGGAGTTTAAAACATAGGGCGTTGGGGCCGGTACAGACAGTAACATGTCAGTCATGCGTTTTTTTGT
>JAGLMY010000323.1 GCA_023139775.1 bacterium | reverse complement strand
CTCACTTCCTTCTGCGATTTGGCGTCGTACTCTCCGGAAAGGGCCTCGCCCTTTACGGATTTCCCTTTCCAGACAAATGTGGTCGTACTCACGAAAAGATCCTCCCGTTATCTGGAATTAATTCCCTGAGGCTCGCCCAACATTTGGGAAAGCTCACCCACGTCGCTGCTCCGTCCTAGGGCTTCATCATGCGAAATCCAATTGTTCAGGGCCGCCTGCTGCAGTGCCTGGTTCATGGTCTGCATCCCATACTCACTGCCGGTTTGCATCACAGAAGTAATCTGATGTTCCTTTTCTTCGCGGATTAACTTGCGCACCGCCGATGTAGGAACAAGTATCTCACACGCCAGAACGCGTCCGGAAGAATATCCGCGCGGCAATAATTGTTGTGCCAATACGGCTTGCAACACAATGGACAATTGCATACGCGCTCGAATTTGTTGATGCGGTTCAAAAGCATCAATTAATTTATAAATAGCCTGCACCGAATCCGTGGACTGCATAGAGGCAAACACCAGGTGCCCGGTTTCCGCCAGATTCAAAGCAGCCTGAATGGTTTCGCGTGTAGTCAACTCGCTGATCAAAACCACATCCGGATCCGAGCGCATTGCGTGATTCAGTCCTATAATACTTTCCCGGGTGTCAGTCCCAACCTCTCGTTGATTCACAATGGATTTCTGATGATGAAAAATGTATTCCACCGGTTCTTCCACGGTCAAGACATGCACAGTCTTGTTGTGGTTAATCCAATCCACCATAGCTGCCAGCGTAGCGGACTTGCCGGAACCTGTTGGTCCGGTTACCAACACAAACCCTTTTGGCAATTGCACGATGTCCACGATGATAGGGGGCAATCCCAGTTCATCAAAACTCATGCTCTCACCGGGAATACGACGAAGATTAGCCGCAATCGTACCCCGTTGTTTAAAAATATTCATCCGCACGCGGCCAATCTTTTCAATCTCAAAAGAGATGGTCAATTCATTATCATGTTCTAATTTTTCCCGCTGGTCATCGGTCAACACTCTATGTACCAAGGAATTGCACACTTCGGGTTTCAATTTTTCCAAATCGGTTTTAACAATCTCTCCGTCTATGCGCAAGGCAGGTTCGGCATCCGCTGTAATATGTAAATCTGAAGCATTTTTCTCAAACAGCATGCGAATCAGAGTATCAATAGTTATCATCGGTTTGCTCCTCTTAAAAAAATTAATTCATTATAGCAAATTTCTGAAGTTTTTAAATCGCTATTAATCCTCCGGCTGCCATTAAAGCTGCTTGCATCTTTTGGATCGGAGGTTTTTTATTGGTCCATAAATAAAACGCTTCCGCGCCCTGGAGCAGCAACATTTTCCAACCAGGAATAAGTACATTTCCTTGCTTTTTCGCAGCGTTCAGAAAGGGGGTCGGCTTCTTTCCATAGACCAGATCCATGACACATTTCTTTTTTGGCATCCACGCCATTGGCAACGGCAGGGGATCAGTCGCTTTTAATCCCAGCGGTGTGGCATTGATGACCAAGTCTGCTCTGGCAGCCACAGTCTGCAACGCTGCTGTAAGAGGTTTGACCCCGGCAACTCTGGAAAACCCATTTTTTTTAATGTCTCCTATTAACTTGCTTAAACGCCTTTGATCAACATCAACAATGGTAAGACACTTGACTTTGGCTTTTGCCAGTGAAATCGCAACTGCCCGACCGGCACCACCGCCGCCCAAAAGCAGAGCATTCTTGGCACGTGGTTGAATCACACCTTTGAGACTTTCTAAAAAGCCGTAGCCATCGGTATTGTGACCGATCATTTTTCCTTCTTTAAAAACAATAGTATTCACCGCACCGATTTCTTTGGCACTGCCGGCGAAACCATTCAAACTCGTCATTACTTTTTCTTTATATGGAATAGTGACATTCACGCCCCAGGCATTCATTGCTTGCAGCGATTTCAGCAAGGGTACCAATCCTGCTGCCGGTACACCCAGGGGAATATAAACCGCATCAAGTCCGTGATGTTCAAAAGCAACATTTTGCATAGCTGGTGATAAAGTATGTTCAATTGGCCAGCCGATCACTCCGGCAATACGGGTTGATCCGGTGATAGCTTTGGCTTTTAGCATCATAGCGTTTTCCTCATTTTCCGAGTATATTTGTCGGCATTATATCAAACCTCTGGATAAAAACCTTAGAGACGCGATTAATCGCGTCTCTACCTAAAACAATCTCTGGGTTCTCTGCGCCTCAGCGGTACTTTCTCCCCCCAAGATCTCCCCATACAAATTGGGCCAGGGTGACGGCCGTGATGCCGGCAGTCTCGGACCGCAACACGCGCGAACTCAGTCCAATGGTATATAGGCCTTGCTCCCGCGCTTGGTGTACTTCCTGTTTTGAAAAACCACCCTCTGGCCCGACCCAGAGTGAAACAGCTTGGACCGGAGCCAGGGAGCGTAATTGGTTCTCCCAATTTTCATGTTCGGGTGATGTTGTAGAAAAAAGAATCCCCACGGATGTCTCTAATTTGTGTTCCAGACTCTCTGAAAAAGAACACGGAGATGCAATTTCCGGCAATTGAATCCGACCCGATTGACGCACTGCCTGCCGGGCGATCTCCTGCCACCGATCCCGGCGATGTTCACGTTCAGCCTTGGGTTTGATTTGCGAATACTCTGAAATCACAGGTACAATCCTGGAAACTCCCAATTCAGTGGTTTTTTGAATCACCAAATCGAGTTTGCTCCCCCGGGCAAATCCCTGATAAAGGGTAATGGCCAGCCATGATTCCGGATTACGCTGGGTTTCCTCCAACAGTTCCAGTTCCACCCCGTACTTTACAAACCGAATGACACGGGCAATATATTCTTTTTTCCGACCATCAGAAACAAAAACACGTTCATTAACCTTTAATCGCAAGGTTTGACAGTGATGAGCATCCGTGCCGGACAAAACCACAGGTCTGTGTTGGAGTGCTTCCGGAGTTAAGATGAAACGAGCTTGGCTACTCATAGAATATCATTTTTACCAATGCGGATCAAAGCAGGAGCCGGTATGAGTGATCTGCTTCTGCCTGGTTCCGTCAATGTTCATCACCCAAACATCGGATTGCACGAGTTGATCTCCGGATCCTACCTGACCTTCCTTGGTTTTTTCCATAATGCAGGCCATGTATTTGGCGGTCGGTGAAAACGCGGGTCCGGACAATTCCGCGGCAAAATCCTGAGGAGTCAATGGATAGACCTCAAAATTAATACTGAACCGTTTGGACATAACTATTATTATTTTATCCAATTCAAAGGCAATCAAAGCGCCATCATAATTCCATATTACAGTACCCAGATGATACGGCACTTTCTGAAAAGGTTTCATAAGATCCGCTTCCATTCTGCCGTCTACCCGAATAGTGCCGATATGTATCACATGATCATGCTTGGTTGGACCTGCGCCGGCTAGAAATTTCATATCCGGAGATAATGAATGCACCTCGGTCATAAAACTGGTTTTGGGCAAACGAATGGTTTCCACCGGTTTTCCGGTTTCAACACTATATCCATACAAGATAGTGGGAAAATCCATTTCCTGAAAATAGATAACACTGCTGTCCGGCTTCCAGCTTATTCTCATCTTCCTGGCTTTGATTTTTTTATCCGTCACCAGAGTCCGGGTATCTGTTCCATCTGCATTGACGACCATAATGGATACCCTGTCCCCTAACGGCTGGTCTTTAGGATACTGAAAAAAAGCTATTTTAGTATGCGGCAGATTCCAGGAAGGCCGGCACTTGTAGCCGGAGGTGTCGCTAATTTGCTTTGCATTTTGTCCGTTTGGCTCAATGGTATGAATTTGCGTTTTTTCATTGACTACCGCAACATACACGATGCGCGAACTGTCATCCACGCCGTCCATGTGCCTGGTAATACCAATCTTTTTCATATAGGTTTTGCGTTTGACGTCACTCACACTTTTGATTTTTTTACGAAATTGCTCCTGAATTTTTTTCCCGCACCCGGAGGCTAAAAAACCCATACAGACAATCATAGCAATAGTAAAAAGGTATTTGCATTTTAACCTTGCTCGGAACATTGGTCCCTCCTCCTTTTACGCCGGCTGGATCACATCTTCCGGACTACTTCCCGGTTTGCCTTCCCTGTTTGGAGCAGAGGCAAAACTGCCTAAATTGTACCCTGGAAACTATGTTCTGTCTAGATTTGAGGGCCGGAGAAAATCGAGTATGCTTGAAACCTGCTGCTACAGACGTTTAATGGCATCCAAAAATTGCCTCACAACCGGATAGGCATCATTGCCGGTCAACTTTTCAAATTCTTTTAGCAGCGATGCTTGTTTACTGTTTAACTTGGTGGGTGTTTCCACTTTTGCGGTCACTAAATGATCCCCTGTTCCCAAACCTCTTAGATTCGGGAATCCTTTCCCCCGCATGCGAAATGTCTTACCGGTCTGGGTTCCAGCCGGTATTTTCATGGTCACCCGGCCATTTAAGGTTGGCACCTCAATCTCACCACCCAACACGGCCGTGGTCAGGGGAACCGGAACTTCACAGAGCACGTCCTCCTCATCGCGCGAAAAAATAAGGTGCGGCTCTACCTGGATCACAATATGCAAATCACCACGCGGTCCGCCATTGATCCCCGCCTCGCCTTCGCCTGAAATTTTTAAGCGGCTGCCGGTATCCACACCAGCCGGTATCTTCACGGTTATTTTACGAATAACCCGCTTGCGACCCTCCCCACGGCAAACCATACAAGGCTGTTCAATCACATACCCTTCACCCTGACAAGTAGGGCAGGTTCTCATAACCGAAAAAAATCCCTGTGTCATCCGGACTTGACCGGTTCCCTGGCAGGCTGAACAGGCTTTTTTCCTGGTACCGGCTTTGGCCCCGGTTCCTTGACAGGAATCACAGGTTTCCATGCGCGGCACTTCCAGATTTACCTCAGTCCCATGAGCGCTATCTATAAAATTGATAGTTAAATCGTAACGCAAATCAGATCCGCGGCGAGCACGGGACTGTGTTCCACCCCGGGAACGTCCAGAGGTTCCACCAAAAAAGCCCTCAAAAATTTCAGAGAACATATCGCCCATGTCTCCAAAATCACTGAATCCGCCGCCCCCCGGGCCCCCTGCAGATCCTGCCTTTACACCCGCGTGCCCGAATTGATCATAGGCACTGCGTTTTTTTCCGTCTTTCAAGACTTCGTAGGCTTCATTCACTTCTTTAAATTTTTCTTCAGCCGTTTTATTACCGGGATTGGCATCCGGATGATATTTTTTAGCCATGCTCCGATACGCACGTTTCAGCTCATCATCACCGGCTGAGCGCGAGACACCTAAGATTTCATAATAATCACGTTTACTTGCCATTGCTTCACCTCGTAAGGATGAAAAGACCGCAACCACCCCGGCGTATTCAACACCGGTTTTTTAGTCGCGGCCTCATCCCGATCCTAGCAGCATCCGATATCATCGGATGTATTATTTTTTTGCTTTGCTCTCGTCTTCGCCCTCGTACTCGGCTTCCACGACCTCTTCCTCATCCTTTTTCCCGGCTTGGGAAGTATCGGCCTGCTCAGCCTCCTCTTTTTTGCCGGTAGTTTTAGCATACACGGCTTCGCCCAGCTTTTGTGCCATTTTTTCTAACTTTTCGCAGGCTGCCTCAATGATTTCGGTATCCTTTCCTTCCAATGCTTTTTTCAATTCAGCAATAATTTTTTTGATTTGTTCGCGTGTGGTTTCGTCTAATTTATCACCATGCTCCACCAACACTTTGTCAGTATTGTATACCAGCGAATCAGCCCGATTACGGACTTCCACACTCTTACGGCGGTTTTTATCCTCATCCGCGTTAACTTCCGATTCTTTTAGCATGCGTTCAATTTCCGCATCATCCAAACCGGAACTGGCGGTAATAGTAATTTTTTGTTCCCGGCCGGTTCCCATATCTTTGGCAGAAACATGTACGATACCATTGGCATCAATATCAAAAGTCACCTCAATTTGCGGGACTCCGCGCGGTGCCGGAGGAATTCCGGTCAAATCAAACTGACCCAAGGTGCGGTTATCGTCCGCCATTTCACGCTCACCCTGAAGCACGCGGATTGAAACCGTGGGTTGACTGTCAGCGGCTGTGGAAAAGGTCTGGCTTTTTTTAGTCGGAATAGTTGTGTTTCTTTCGATCAGTTTAGTGCATACACCGCCCAATGTCTCAATTCCCAAAGAGAGTGGTGTTACATCCAGCAGCAGTACGTCTTTGACATCACCTTTCAATACACCGGCTTGAATGGCGGCGCCGATGGCCACTACCTCATCCGGATTAACCCCTTTGTGCGGTTCACGCCCAAAAAAATCTTTGATTTTTTGCTGCACCATAGGCATCCGCGTTTGACCGCCAACCATGATTACTTCATCGATATCCCCGGCTTTAAACCCGGCATCTGCCAAGGCTTTTTTCATCGGTTCAATCGTACGTTCCACCAGATGCCCGGCCAATTGCTCAAAGCGGGAACGGGTCAGGGTCATATTCAAATGCTTGGGACCGGTCGCGTCCGCCGTAATAAACGGCAAATTAATCTCGGTCTGCATCGTGCTGGAGATTTCGCACTTGGCCTTTTCCGCCCCTTCTTTCAAACGCTGCAAGGCCATTTTGTCTTGGCGCAAATCAATGCCTTGCTCTTTTTTGAATTCTTCGGCCAGCCAATCAATGATCACTTGGTCAAAATCATCACCACCCAGATGCGTGTCACCATTGGTGGACTTGACTTCAAATACACCATCGCCCAATTCCAGAATGG
>JAGLMY010000322.1 GCA_023139775.1 bacterium | reverse complement strand
ACCATAGGCAAAAGCCCGGGCGCCTAAGCCGGCGGTTAATTGCCGGGCATAATCATCACGATGAATTTGGATATGGCTAAAATCCTGCCGGAATCGATCTTCAAAATATTGCCGTTCATTAGCAGCCATCGATGTTCCCTGGCCCTGATGGCGTGAGACGGGCATAAAACGATTTGTTGGTGAGTTCTTTGGTTTAATATTGCCGGGATTACTTAAAACCGCTTGAGCGGTCCTGTCCGCTGCTTGTTCATAAGCATCACCTTCTTGGCCGATAACATGTTTCGCTGGTATTGACAGACAAGTGGGACAATCGCCTTCACAGGAGCAGAATTTGGATATCCCATCAGACGTGCTTAATGGCGCAGGTAGAGCAGCGCTTGAGCATTGCAGCGCCGGCAGGATGGCCTTGGGGTGATTAAACCATTGGACCTGGCCAGCCCGCGTTTTCATCGCGATTACTTCCCGGGACGCTTCCTGGTATTTTTTTTGTCAATCCCAGGAATCTTTTTTTTTGGCTTGGCTTTTTTCACCTGCTCAGAGGAAACTTTTTGTTTGCCCTCCGTTTTCTCTTCTAATTGCTCTTCGGCGTTAGCAGCAGTAGCAATGGTAATATCAAATTGCTCCACCCGTTTGGCGCTAAAGCGGAAGGCTTTTTTGGTAGTATACAGTATTTGGCCGTTTTCATCGATAATGTCCAGATATAAATCAGGCCGGGCCTCAATCAGATCCCTGAAATCCTCTGTCCGGTAAAGCAGTTCGAATTCACCCTTATCATCCGTAACCGTGGTTCCTAAATGATCATCAAAGATTAAATCCTTATCATATAGGCTAATACTCACATTTTTCATTGGCTCTTGTTTCCGGTTGCGTACGCGCCCCAATACTTTCCAAACATCAGGATCAAGAATCACATTTTCATCATCACCAACCGGTGGTGTGGGCGCGGTTATTTTTTTAAGCACTACTTCTCTATAATGAATTCTGCCGACCGCCGGCACAATACCGGCTTTATCCAGATATAATACTTTTTGCGCTCTATCAGTTACCAATAAATAAACAGTTTCAATAACATCTTCTTTTTGTGTTTGGTCCGGTGCAACTTTTATACTAAAATAGCCTTTCTCATCACTGCTGCTGTAGCCATAGGCACGGATCCATTTACCCTTTTCATCAGCCAGGGCCGCGGTTAATCCTGGCAGCGGTTGTTGATGCTTATCCAGTATCCGGCCATGGATCATGACTGTGTTCCGGTCAACATCAGCAACTTTGATATCCAGCTTGGTGATTTCTTTTTTCAAAACCGACATACGATTATTATTAAATTCCAGCCGGGCGGCAATGGCTTTGACCCTGGGATGATCAACGCCCAGCTTTTCACTTAAGCGTTGTTTTTCCCGCTCCAGGGACCGGCTTTTGACAGTCTGCAGTTGCTGCACTTGAGCCAAGCCCATTTTCCGAAAACCATCACCCCGGGATAATACTTTATCAATATTTTCAATATCACCGTTGGTTACAGTCTTTTTAGTTTCTCTGGCGCTCATGTTTTGACCTCCATTTTATAAAGGTATAATCCACTATTTTTCTCAATAAATTATTGATTTCTTATTTACCGTCCATCAGCCACCAACCTTTTATTCGCTGACGCAAGTCCAAAATGAGCGATTAATCTTACTGTCATCTCCGGGCAGCGCTGATGGAAGATAACTGTATTACCGAGTTTTAAATTAAATGCTGCCGGGCCTAAAGGCAGCAGACAATTGGTAGCTTGATTGCCTATGGTGGTATTCATCATCCCATAGGAAAAAAGCGAGAAGCCTTTTTGCGGTATCCCCTGGGTTAAACCGTCCTGAAAGCGGTTATTGGTCGCTCGAACGGTAAAGGCCATGAGAATCGTATTATTACCGGCAATGTCCATTTCTGTAATGGCACTTACCGCTTCTCCGGCAGCAGTATTGGTTTTATCAAATTTTAGTACTGACGCGATTTCCGATTGATTGTTGGCAAAAGAAATATCATCCAGAGAAATCATGGTTTGCGAACTGAGCAGCACACTCATAGCCGGTGAGCGCAAATCAAGAGTAGTGCGATTATCATTAAACATAATCTGGCCACTTGGCAAATAGAGTAATGCAGCCAGATTTAATGCTGAAACATCAATCGCCACTGCCATGCCGGGATTTTCATTGATACTCATTTCCGCGCTCTCAGCAGTACCAATGGTAGCGCTTCTCGTGAATTCATTTCCAATGCTCATTTTTCCTAATTGAGCAAAAGACCCCATTAGCAGCAGCGGGAAAATATCTTTGGCAATACCCAGATTGGCAATAATTACTGTCGCCCCCAGCATGGCAATATAATCATAGTTTAATTTCATTTCTTCTGACAGCACATTAACTGTTCCCTGGGACGCAAAGTGATTGTTTGCTACTGAGACCGGCCCCATGGCCAGCAATATTAAGGCCTGGCCTAATGGCTGTACTACTGTGTTATCGTGAATTTTAGCAGCCGGCAGACTATCCTGAAACATGGTTGGCTCATCACCTGTTAGTGAGGCCAGGATATCTTCCATTATTTTATTAAGCGAAAGACGGATGACAATACCGCCGCGCCAGCCTTTGGCCGCGCCTTCATCCTCCAGCGATGTTCTGGGGGCATTATTAATAATCCGGTTATCACTAATCTCGATTTTTTCACCCTGGCCGATCCAGATGCCGCAAATTGCCTGGAGATGACTAAGGCCGTTTTCTTCAATCCGGTTTTCCCGGATAATCACATTCTCAGCATCAGCCAGCACCACACCGCCATAGGCCATATTCATATTAACCCCGGCTGTAACAGCAGCGACAGCACTTGTAGCTGTGCCTGCCACAGTACTGGATATGTTTTGTTGAGCACAATGAGTAATCGTATTGCCAATTATCTCTACATCTTTAAGAGACAGCATCAGACTCAGTTTATCCAAATTAAAAAATATTGCTGTACTGATGCCGCTTTGTCCCATAAGCTCAATGGCATTGTCTCTGATGCTGATATCATATATAAAACTCTCCAATTTTGCTTCCATCAGCTTATACAGCTCCGGGCTGAGTTCATGAATATAAGACTGATCATGATCCCAGCCTTCCACCTTGGGCAAATGACCTAAGCTGATGCCATGACCAAGCCCTCCGATAATGCGGTTATGTCTGACGGCTAGCTGTTCTGATGAAGAACCCACCTGTAGGCCGCCTCTGGCTTTATATTCATACCCCGCTAAGACACTCACCATATAATTCATGGTGAACACCCAATTAATCAATCCGACTACTGCCAGGTTGGAAGCGTAAAGATCATCGGGGTCAGCGCAATCATCCAAATAATCTGTTTCCGGCACATCATCAGGCTCTGTCCCAGGTTCATCCTGTTTAATGTCAGGAATAACATTGATCGTGTTTTGCACCACACAGCTGTCTTCAGCCTGAATAAAGACCACCGTGCCGCCGCCTTTTTTATCAAACACAGACAGATGATTTTCACTTATCTCAATTTTTCTGCCTTTGATCACTTCAATCGCATGGGTAAGCCCCACGATTCGATTTTCTTTGATAGTGATTTTCTCCAGCCGGTGATCGCTCTGACTGGTATGCGTCGCACGAATCGCGGTAGCGCTCATGGACATGATGGTCAGATTATCGATCTGAATATCCTGTGAATCAACAATATCAAAATTAGGTATATCTTGTTTATCAGGAAGACAGGTCACCATAGTCTGCCGGCCGCAGCCGGTAATTCGGATTTTTCGACGTTCCTTTATGGTGGTGTGTATGCGATGCACTCCGGGAAGCAGGCATAATTGCCCCCCTTCTTCCGGCAAATGGCGCAAGGCTTCATTAAAATCATTAAAATCACCTTGGGATTTATCACCATCACCAATGGTAAAGCTGCAGCATAGCTTTTGATTGGTTAAGGGTCTGAATATCCGCCGGCAATCATCAATTTCTTCTTCAGCAAAAGAAGCTGTCAGCTCATTATCCCAATGAATAATGGCGAGCACTGCCCGATGACGTATGGGCCCTTGTGGGATCTGATCTTCCAATAACGGATCTTCACTGATTTTTTGACCTGCTCTTACAGTGAATTGCCAATAGTCTCCAGGACGATAGTCTTTGGTATCTTCGTTATCAAATGCTAATCGAATACCGTCTTGTAATTCTTTTTCCAAAGTACTGCCGGCCGGCTTTTTATATTCTTCTATTAATTCTACTCCATCCCAAAGTCTGAAAAACACATTGCTGTCACTGGGCGCTTTGGCGGTAAAAAAATCCTGGCCTAATTCAAGTACATTGCCGTTTAATACTGTGTTGGCGCCGTAAATAACCTGCCAATTACCGGCCGATTCATTGTACTCTACAATCTCCAAATAAAAGGTCTTGCGATATAAGGAAGTAATAGCTGTCAGATTAGCTGTTATGGTAATGATTTTTTTGAGCGGATCGGTAGCATCATAATCTCCGCGTCCCACCAGACCGCCGTTTAATGACGACCATTTGAATTTTTTACCTTCTTCCGGGTTATCCAGCTGCGCTATTTCAATGCGGTATAAATTATGTTCAAAACCTGTATAACCTCCTGATTGAACAACCGGACATTCTTCGCCGCTGGTGGCAGAGGGTGTTAAAGTTACTTCCAATTTTCCTGAATTGCCGGTATCGTCTTTTATCTTGTCATGAATATTTTGGCAATGATCACCCTCACTTAACCTGAATAACTTGAACGCCATGGCAGTATGCAGGCGCTCAGTTGTATCCGGACCGCCCAATGCCGGTTCGATCAATTCGTCAGGAACTTGATAGCCGTTAACCGCTTCCTGCCATATTTCCAGAACCACGGCATCGCGCGTTATGCCTTCTTCTATATTGGTTGCATCACCCGGACTATTCTCAAGATAATCAGCTGTTCGTGATTGCAGCCCTTCTCCTTCCAGATGAACCAGATAACCATTGAGCCAGCCATGACCTGGAAATACCTTGAGCTCTGCTTTATCGCCGCTGAGCGCGGCACTTTCCACTTTGAAGCCAACAGGATCATGAGCAGGTACGGCAAAAATATGAGCGCCGATAATATCCCGGCCTGCTCTTTGCTGCCAGTGATTGGTTAAGATAACCCGATCATTCCAATCACTATCCAATAGTACTTTCCCCTGCTGATGGAGCACATCATTAAAATTTTTATTTGGCTTTAACGTCCATTTTGAAAAGTCACCCTTCATGGCCTTCTCCCTTTGGTGCGAAATTTGTACAATGGCTGCAGTAGGGGCTTAGGCTAAGCCGTGCCCCTACAATAAAATCATGTCACTGGTATCAATAGCGGCCGGATGCCGACCGGCATGAATTCCCTATAACGAATCTTAATATTTCTCCACTTATGCGCTTCCAGTATGAAGTTGAACGCGCCCATCCAATCTTCATTCGGCCCTTGTTCTCTTATTTGATAATCAGCTAAAAACGATAATTGTCCATAACCTGCTTGATTGACTGCTTCGGCTGTGAATCTTAAATCAGCCTCATCACTGAACACACAGGCATGATTCTGAGGCAGACGATTGCCTTTTTCCGGAAAATAACTCAATTTGATACAGCCGGTTTGATCATTAAATACCAACAAAGGATGCACCCATATGCCGCCGCGACCGCTGCATTTTTCTACGCGCATACTGCCAAAGAAAGTAGCATTAGAAAGCGTTGTTGGTGGTCCCCATTCCTCCAATGGTTTGGTAGCACTGGTGATGGCAAAATCTTTAGTATTGCCATGCAAGGTATCATTAACACCTTTGCTGCCATCGATAATTGAATCTGTTATAAACAATTCATAATCACTGTCTATCTGCAAACCCCCGGTAATGCTGCGGCTTAAGACAATTTCCGGTATTTCACTGAAATATTTATGCTCATCTCCGGTAAAGCCCTGGCCTTTTTTTAGTTTCAGGGAAAGCAAGCCCTCGGCCCTGGTTCCGTCGGCTTGTAATTGTCCGCCCGGATCAAGGGTGGTATTAACTATCTCCAGCCGATTTAATCCGGCTCTGGCAATCAATGGTTGATTGGCAGGAAAGGTATCGCCTCTGGCAATATAGAGTCCTTCCAGGCGAACATTAAGTTTTTTCATCAAGCTTTCGTATAAAGCCTGTTCAGTTTCAAATTCCTCTGAACCAACTGGTTGCAAACTAACAATATAAGTAGGTCTGAACCGAAGCGGTTGGGCTAATTTAATCACCGGTCTTTCGCCTGAGGCCGCGCGGATGGTTAAGGAATGTTTGAGTTGAAGATTAACACCCCCGTCCTGAACAATGGTTCCGTCAAGTCCGGTCAAATCCAGTTCATGCACCATGGAATCTTTTATTTCTATGCTGATCGGTTCAGCTGCAGCCTGAATGCCGTCCAGGGCTTTCTGCAAGCCGTCTTTATCTTCATGATAATTGACTGCTATGGTTTCCTGAACGCTTTCGCGTGATATGGGATGACTGCCAACCGGACCGACCGCGCCGTAAGTACAGGATAATAATAAATGATCCTTTAATCCTGTTTGTTCCTCTGAAGTTAATATTGGTAATATAATTCTTCCAAGTTTGGGATCAATAGCTATCTCATAAGGCTTTAATAATTTTGGCAGGCTGTTTTCCCAGCAAGTCAGGTCAGCGCCGTAAATTGACCACTGATCTGTCGCTGTGAATGGTGGATTAGGAAAGTGAAATTGCAGTCCAATATCTTTTTGAAATAAGTTATCCTGTGTCCAATCGGACGGATTGTATGTTTCAATATGAACGTAGGCATCAGGATTACCGCTAGCTGAACCGCTGGTTAATCTGGCTGGATGAATAGGTCCGGGCATATCATCCAGCGCTGTTACTTTTATATTTGCAGCTTCTGCATCATAATCATGGGCATTAAATAAAGGAAGCACGTGACCACAAGGATCAACATGAAAGCACAGCGCAGTCACATTGTAGGTTGTGCCCAACTCAACATCTTCGTAACTGTAGTTATACTCATGATCAAATAAAGGCCTGGTAATAGGTAAGGTATAATCAATTAACCGCCACAAGAAAATCGCCAAGTTTGGCAAATTATACCGTAATTGCCCGAATCCGGCTTTTTTCAAATCCGGCGCATGGGCATAAGGATCAAAAGGCGTATTTAATAATGAAAGCATAGCCGGGTCTTTGAGCGCCAGGGTACCGCCAAAAACAGTTTTGGGTTGATCCGCTTTTGGCATATCAACACCATAGGGAGGATTACCGCCGCGATCAGGCCGCTGATGGTTCAAATGCTGCGCCCAGGATAAATTTTTAAAAAGTTCCGCGGCATGTACCCCCCATTTGGTAAGATCAAAGGTAAGCCGCTCAATAGCTCCTAATGTCCCTTTGCGCCGGCGCAAAGTTATGGTATCAGCCACATCAGCCCGCAAGGTCCAGGCATCTCCTTGCAGATGCGTGGTCCCTAATAAGTCGCCAATATACGGCACAACCCAATCATCACAGGTTTCTATAAACTGGTTATGATAAAGTTCTTCTATATTTTTTCTTATCTTTTCAAATACATTTTGATCAACCAGATCAATATAAGCTTTTAAGGGATAAGAAGGTATTTGCTCCGTATCTTTTATGCGATAAATTTCCGGCAAACGATCATATAGGGTTTTGTTATCAGCCACTTGACCCACCTTCTTTTTCAGCAGGGGCACGGCTTAGCCTAAGCCCCTGCGATTATTTATGTATTGTTCTCTTCAATAAACTGTATCTTCAAATGATCTTTATATAAAGCCAGTACATCACTTTCCGGCGCTGTTATTACATCCTGAACATAGGTTATACTTTCTATCCAACTGTCATAATCAGGCCAGAGGGGCCAACAAATCATGGTATGGAAGGATTTTAATTCAACCCGCAGCACATGCTTCACATTTTGAATGGTTGCCAAAACATTATTGGCATAGGCATCCTGGCTAAATGATCTGTTTTTAATTCCAAACAATCCTTCCTCGCCGTCAATATCATTTTCTTCTTCACCACTCACGCCTAAAGCCAGCTTTATTTCTTTTTCAATATCAGCCTGCTTAACATTGTTGGGCACTGTTGCTACAGCGTGGATGCGTACATATTGAAATAATCCCGGTTCTATTTTTATGGGGTGGCGATTTAATCCCCGTGATTTATTATAGGTATCTATTAGGGCACGTACATCTTTGAGCTTATCGTACTCATCGCTTTCCATGAGCACCCACATTTTCAGTAAAGGAATGTTTTTTTCCAAGGTCCAGCCGGCTTTAACTTTGGCCACACCTGACATGGATAACACTTCATGCTCATAATCTTTGATGGAAACCAGACGTCCCAGACTCTGTAATTTACCAGGAGCAGCTTCTTTGGCATTATCGCCTTCTTCAGCTTCAGCACCCATGGATACGGTTCCCGCCAAATGGACTTTATCCAGACCATCCAAACCAGTACCGGCCTGGGCCTTGGCCCCTGCTTTCTTTTCACCGTATGCTGCCACACCTTTGCGGTAGACAATTTTCACATTTTTAACGCCGGAGGTTAGTTTAGCTCCTGTTTTACCATCACCGAATTGAACATAACTATTGTCATCTTCATCTTCACGGGTAATATAAACTTTATCTTTAGGACTGTAATTAAATAAAGAGCTTACCCAGGTCCAGGCTTCGCCATCTACAGTAATCGTTGTTTCCGGAACTTCCGGCGGCGTGGCTGAGCCGTCCAGTAGATAGGTCAATGGCGCTTTGGGGAGTTTGAAGGTCTGAAAGGTTTGACGGGCATCACCATTGCCTAAAGCAACTTCTGCCATCGTCTTTCCTTGCGTGGCTGATACAATATTGCCATAAACAGAATAAAGAGGTTCATCTTTATGCTCAAAACCATCCAAATCAACGTCTGTAGTTAATTTAACTTTCCAGCCTTGGGCATGAATAGAAAAATTAGTGCTATCTGCTGAAACAGAACTGACACTTAAGGTTAACTGTTCATCATCTTCAGTTTGCAAAAATAATGATCGTTTAGCCAGCTCAGCAGCATCTGATTCTTCTCCATAGTAAATCAATTCATCTTTTTTGGTATCAGAAATGACTTGCGGTACAGCTTTAATGGTCATTGGCTTATTTTCCACTTCATGAAATTTAATACTACGTATATCTGTCCGTATATCAGCGCCTAAGGCTTTAAAAAAATCTGTTCCATAGGTGGTGATGTCTTTATCCAATCGGATAATGGTTCCCGGACTCGTCAATGCGCCCCAGGTAATTGTGCCTTTCCTGATTTTACTGATGGTTCTTTCTAAATAGACTTGTGTTAGCATATCATCATAAATGTCTTCTTCAGTACCAAGATTATAATAAGCTTCCACAATCATGAGATGGCCGCTGGTTAGTTCAGTTATTTCCTGATCCAAAGGAAATTCAAACTTAGTTAGCTTTGGTGATGTATAGCTTTCCTTAGTCTCACCATAGACGTCGCGGTAATAGGTAATGGGTTTTTCCTCTGGAACATCACTGCTGGTTTGTGGTAATTCAATAATGTTAGGCGGCGCATTATGGCCAACATGATTAAAGGATCGCTTTATTTTATACGCCTGAACTTCTGTTTTCCCGCCGAGTTGATCAAGCGCGCCTTTCATTTTAAACACTTGTTTATCATGCAATGTTCTGACTGATTCTACAGTGATGAGTTGTCCAAATTTAATTAACTTTCTCCCTTGATTATCTATATCCAGATCACCGATAACCAATTGATCATCTTCCGCTAATTCAAGCTCAGCAATGACACCTTCAATTTTATCAACATAAAATTCGGTCGTGATCTTGCTTATTTTTTTATCTTCCAAAGGCGCGTATAAGTTGAATTTACTGAGACCAGGATAAGCAGTTAAGCTTTTGGTAGTTTCAAAATCAGATACTTCATCCATGTCTTCCAATTGAATTTTGACTGGAAATGATTTAGGAATAGTCACCGCTTTTTCACTATCCAGTTCAAAAGCAAATGAGGCCAACCCGCCAACACCGGGTGATAAACGATAACCGGTTAAGCGGACCAGTTCTGCTATGCTTTCCCGCCATTTAGCACTGCGCAGATAAGCTTCATTGGCATACAAATCCTGATAAAAGGTCAGGACATCGCCTAATATGGACGCGCCTTCCAACAACGCAATACCGGGATCATCAGCTTCGCGATGGGTCCAACCGGCCAGAGTTTGATCATGATTAAGTTTTTTAAATAGTAGATTTTTAAAATTGGTATATTGACCGATGCGATAGTCAATAGTGTCCAGTCCGGGTCGGTTAAAAATTGTTTTTAAGAAGGTCTGTTCATCTTGGCAGTTAGGCTTGCTCATTGCCGGCCTCCTTTGATGTCAAAGGCAATGACGCCTTTTTCCTGGTGATCAGGATCGTTTTCCACCTGAATAATTTCATGGATTTGTACTTCTATGCGATCCGGTTTTCCAGGTGTAACTTCATTAAAGCGTTTCATTTCCAGACTGCGAACATGTCCAATGCCTTTTACTGATTGCACTCGTCCCAGTATTTGACTGGCCAGCAAATTCTGACCAAAGGTCCAACCATCAGGATGGAAGAATCCTTTCCTTCCATCCTGCGTGTAACCAACGGAAAATTCCTGTTCCAATAAATATCTGATATCTTCTATCCAATAATCAGGATCAATACAAATAGCTACTTTGATATCAAGCGGTACATAATGGGGCAGACGCACTTCCAGATCATCACCTATTAAACGGACCGGTTCCAACGCCTCGGCCACAGCTTTTCTGATTTTTTCCCGCTCAGCATAGCCGCCTATTGGATCAATTGCCAATCGGACAATACGCCAACTGCCTGACCATTGGTACCTGGCTTTGGCATTGCTGACTGACTTAAGTTCCATGGCACGCTTTTCATAATCTTCCAGGGTAATGGCCCGAAATTGCCTGGCCAGATAAGCTTCCTGCACGCGCCGTATGATTTCCGCTGTAGGTTCCGGATCCAACCCAGTGGTTACATCAAAAGGATTCCAGCAGGATTCAATTTTGACATGATCATTGTTCAACAAGCTGTCACAGCCTATGTTACCGCTTATACCCTGACCAATTTGATAGGTGCAGGTAATAATGGATTCTTCGGGCAGTGTTTTTCCATTAATTCCATTTCCAAAGCGTATAATGCTTTTTTGATCTTCATCGGTTTCCACCATAAAGTGCTCATCTTCTTCAGTACTTTTAACCAAAGTGATTTTTTCTTTCCAATATTGCTCAATACCGCTGCCTGAGGTTGTAACCTTGACATCCAAGGTGGAATAAGCCGGCACCTGATTTCCCAAAACAGTCTTTTTGTAAGCTAAGACATCCTGATCATCAAGTTCGCACACAGCTCCCCATTTGGTTAATTCATAGTGTTTTTCCGTACTATCTGCCAAAGGCTCTTCAGCTGATTTGAAGCTTAATGTTTTCAATTGCCCGTGATAAACCCGGATCAAATTACCATGAAATAGTGTTATGTCTTCTGATGGAACCGCTTCTTCAATTTGTTTATAAAAAGTCGCGTTCCAGGTAAGGGCATCTTCTTGCTCCCATTCGATCCGGAGATACCAAACATCAGTAATAGGATCTTTTTGGGCGACCGCGTTTGTTTTTAACCGAATCATCTGACGATGATTCGGATTAACAATACCTTCGGTTCCTGTCTCAGGATTTTTGCTTTCCTGTATTAATAAGGATTGCACTTTTCCTTCATTAATCCAGTCTCTGACCTGTTCCACCTTGGTCTGAGTGGGATCTGATAATAATAAATCTGCCGAGGTACTGCCGCAGGCCAAGGTCGGTTTGACGCCATCCCAGGAATATAATTTAATTTCATTTACAAACGCGTCCATGAAGCAACTGCTTTTGGTAATAAAAAATTGACTGTCAAAATCAGGCTCTTCATGACCGGTCCATAGGGTTATGGTTTCTTCCGGCTTTTCATGTTCATCCAAACCAAAATCTATTTGCTGCCCGGCTATTAATTTGGCGGCTACCCAGGTGTTGGCTTGTTGTCCCTGATGAATCTGATAATCCATCAATCTTGCGTGCCGGGCTAAGGAGACTCTCTTTCTGGCTGATGTGAGATAAGCCTCGCTCATGACACGATCCTGATAATCACTTAACTCATCAGCTCTGACACTGAATAATTCCATTAATACCATATCAAGATCAGCTTCGCTGGTTGGCTCCCAATCAGTAACTCTTTCTTTCATGGCCGCGATCATCATATGCCTGAAAGAATTATAATCTTTACTTAAATAATCAATCAAAGGCTGGGTGGCCTGCTTAGGCAGCATGTCCCAATCAGGCGCGCAGTCAGCACTAAAGCAGGCTGGTCTGAATTTAAAGGTTATCTCACTCAATAGCGGATCGATCTTATAAGCTGACAATTCATTAATGGCTAAGGTATAGGTTGAATAATCCCCAATTGGCGCAACTGTCAGCTCCAGTTTCTTTTTGGCTACATTACCTGTAATCTGTGTCACCTGAATTTGATCATCCAGCCGGCCGCCGATAATCCGTTGTCCACCGCTTATGGCAAATACTTTCCTGGTTTGATCAGGATCAGCAGTATAATCATCAAGAATTTTTTGTAATGCGTTCTTATTATAAAAATAAACTTCCAAAACAGCGTGATCAGGATTCAGCCCACTGGGAATAAAGACCAGCACCAATTTTATTCCATTATACTGGCCCAAGGATTTTATCCGATTGTTTAATTCTTCCTGGTTGATAATGGACATGGACCCCTTCTCCTTTAAATTATGCACATTATTTCGATTCACTATCCCGCTGAAATCTCATCACTCTGGAATCTTCTGTTCCAGCTAATCGGTATTTCAATTCAACTTCAATTTTTCCTTCCTGGCTAATATCTACCTGCAAATCTTCCATGGTAACACGCTCACCTAACCATCTGGCCAAGGCCTGGGTAATACGTGCTTTGGCCATACCTTCTGTTTGTTTATCAATGTTTTCAAACAGCAGCATGCGAACCCCGCCGCCGAATTCCGTCACATCAGCCCGTTCTCCCGGATTGGTCAAAATCAGTTGAATCACTTCTTCACGCACATGTTCTTCCAGGCTGTCAACTGTTGCTGTCCGGCCGGCGGCATTAATATGAAACGGGAAAGATAAATGTTTGCCATAAGTTGTGCTCATGGTGACTCCTCTACAAATGGGTTGCAATCTAAAATTTGTCATCCCGGCAATATCTTAGCGGGAATGACATTATTTTTACCCCCACTTATAATCCTTCTGCTTTAGGTTGCGTGTTGCCGATAATGGCAGTGCCTTGTGGCGCGCCTTCCGCGCTTTTACATAGACCAATGCTGCTTTGCATTAATATTTTTTCACCCCTAACGGTTGCTTTGGTTGTCCCGGCCTGCCACTCCACTTTTACGCAGGGTGATGGTTTGGGACCGGGTAAGGTAAAACTGCACCCGGCAACCGTAGGCACATCAGATTCCAATAATACCTTGGCCCCTTGAGCAGACACTTTTTGGTTCTTGGTCTGCAATATCACTTTTCCTCCATGCGGACATTGGATGGTTGATTGTAGGTTCAAATATTTTCCCGGCATATCAGCTCACCTTAAAGGCCCCATTATTCACATCCAGCCCGTCCTTGGATAATATGATGGTCTTGGCTCCGACTTTTAATTGTATTTGCGATTCACTGATTGTAATCGCTGGTCCCTTAGGATGAACCAGCCTGATCTCCTTGTTTTTGTCATCTAATAAAACTTCTAATTTACCCGGTGTGATAATGCCCCGGAACTTGGCGTCTTTTTTGGTTTGGTCCGGAGTTTCATCTTTGGCCCACCAAAATCCCGTCCACAGCGGTGCTGTTTTTAATCCTGCTTCAAACTCCACCCAAACACCGTCTTCTTTCTCCGGTAACAGCACCAGGCCGTATTTATTCCCTGCAAAAGGCACACATGGCGTTATCCACGGAGATAATCTGTCTTTACCCCATACTTTGGCTACAATGGCTTTGATGTAACCTGTTTTAGGATCAACTTCCTTGACAATACCGCGATATTTGCCAAAGTACCTCTCTTCCAAAAATTCTCTTATGTCGGCAATCGCATTTTCTAACATAGTTTAAAATCACATCCCTCAAATAATACTTGTAATCATCGAGCTTTCATTCTGCTCAGCATCTGAGGTGGCATTTCTCACCACTGAGAATTCCTGGGTATAATCGTCTTGCCCTAATTGATGAACAACTTTGCTAATAACATAATTGCCGCTTAGCTGTGTCCTGCCTGCTCTTATGGTCACCATTTTAAAGGGTCTAAGTACACCTTTATAACATGCCCCTATAACGCTGCCGCTTCCTGTATAAGCATAAAGCGAGGCATTGCTTTGTCCCTGAACAGCTTCCTGGGTATCGATATCTTCATCCGCGTATTGGGATACCCGTCTGGTACCGGTTTGTGACTCATCAGGATATGGTTCCTGAGAGCCCATTAAATCAGCTTCACGAAAACCGGATGTTGCTGAGGTAATACCTTTGTCATCCAGGCTAATGCTGTCCGCCACATAAGTTGCCGGTTGTTGCGCGTTCTGCTGGGCCTGAAAACCATTTACATTCCTCTCTTCACCTATGGCAATCATCATTGGTAAATCTTCATCAACTTCTGTGGGAAAATCCTTAAAGCATCCAATGCTTTGTCCGCGCTCTTCACCCGGCAGCACATAGGCATGTTTTTGATATTGCCGGGCTAATGTCCTGATTAAGCGTATCGCCATGCCGTCTATGTTACGCTCCCGCCGACGGTTTTCCCGCCTGTTCGGCAGGTCAACAACATCGGTTTCTGTGATGGCATCCGCCAATGAGAATAAATACTCTATAATCTCTTTATCCGTTCGCTCGCCAACTTCTTCATCTACGGATTCACGATTCAGGTAAACGCTGTCATCATGAACCATTAAGGTCATTTCACTTTGTCCTGGTTCATGCTGCATATTGGTATCATTCCCAACAACCGGACCGTCGATTAAAGGTACCCAGTTTTCGCCATCTGCCTTGATCTCGATTCTTATCCTGGTAAATGATTCGAAAAACGCTTCATCCTCATCCGACCAGTCACCTTGTTCATTCAGGCATAAAGGTATTTTTATCTGCGCTTCCCAGGCGGCATCCATTTCCTGTGTTACTGTAATAGCTAGAATACGATCCAGCTGCTCCCGGGTTGCCGATAGTTCATTAAAATAGATGCGGTAATAAATAGTGTTGTCCGGCATATAATTATTCCTTTAGTCTGTTGTGCCGCGCATAGGGGCACGGCTTAGCCTAAGTCCCTACAACGATTAATTCTCCGGCAATAATATTGTCCGATTCGCTTCCTCGGTTAATTTATTTGCTTCCAGTTCAGTATTGGCATCCGCGACATGCCAGAATTTGGTATCATCTTTATAGGTTTTATTTGCCAGCAGATCGAGCCGGTCCTGTTTTTTTACTGTATAGTTATTTCCTTTTATAGCCGGCAGCTTTCTTAATTTGACTGCCGCAACCGTGGTGCCGTCTTTTTTGGTTACACTAATGGTATTCACTTTTTTATAACGTGAGTTGTCAGCGAACATGTTCCCCTCTCTCTTTCCCGTCGGGGCACGGCGAACCGGGCCCCGACATGCAATTAAAATGAAATCAAATCCACTACCTGACTAACCGTATTGGCCAGATTAGCTATAGCTTGTGCTTCTTTAACCGTATTGGTATATTCCAATGCTCCTTTTGCAATCCAATCATCACTACACGGGTCTGAATTAAC
>JAGLMY010000321.1 GCA_023139775.1 bacterium | reverse complement strand
TTGGGAAACCGAAGTGAATCCGGACTGCTCATCGCGCAAACCATGGCGCTCACCGGCATGGTGGTGTTTAGCAAGATCAATGTTTTTAATTTCCGTGCCTTGGAAAATCCTTTGAACAAGATCGGGTTCTTTTCCAACCGCTTCCTAATTATCGCCGTGATTATGACTTTTCTGGTCCAGATCGCCGCGGTATATACCCCGTTTTTGCAAAACTATCTAAGCACCACCGCTATTCCGGTACACTATTGGTTCCAACTCGCGGGAATGGCGCTGCCTTTGCTTATCATTGGTGAGGTGTACAAAACTATCATTTCCCGCCGTACACCTGGGTAGGAACAAGGGGCCGGTTGTGTCCAAGTTTATTCATTAATACCTTACGTCTTAAATTCTTGCTTTTTTGGCAAGAAAATTACTCGCCGTAAAAAAGAGCGCAAATAATTTCTTTTGACAGGATAACAGGATTGACAAAACTTATTTAAAATCCCGTATAATCTTGTTGATCCTGTCAAAGATCTTTGGTTCCAGCTTGTCCGGGTTAGGGTATTGGCTCCTAAGGTTTTTCTGTTTCCAATGGCTTCTCAGGCAATCTGGCAATAATGACTTTCATGCTCGGATCTTTTGAATCAACAAATGTCTGTACAATTTCCAATTCCGAGAATTTGTAGTTGTCCACAAAATACTCAAAATACACTTCCAAGGTGCTCTCAAATTCGCACAAATATGTAATTTTCCGCTTTTGGAAATATTCTCCCAGGGTCTTATTTTTCATATTAGCCAATATGTCATTGTTGGCCACACCATCCAGATTGATGACAGTCCGGTCTGACCAGAAGCCATAGATCCCGGCATTGAACGCGCCTACCCGGGCAGGGGTTGGAATGTTGTCTTGCATCCATATAGCCGCTTGATACATGATGGTCTGCTGCGGGTGCTGGGTCTGTTTGACGATCATGGCATAGGTGGAAAGTGATAAGTAGACAACCACACCCACTACCGTGGTTATGGCTGCCTGCTTTTTCATTTTCCAGTCAAAACCGGAAAGCCACAGGCAAAAAACCGGCAGCAAAACAATAAGCATAGCGTAAAAATAACGCCAAAACGAGGCACGATGGTGGATGGAATAATAGCAGAACATCAAAACCGCATACGCAATCCCAAACCCAAATATCCCCCAATGTCCTTTCACTTTTTTCCAGGACCAGGGAAAACGACCAAGCATAAATCCCAGGACAAAAAATGGAATTAAAAGAAAGAAAACCAAATAGCGCTTAGGAACTGTATACGGAATACCCAGCAGCATATTCCCCAAAATATACACATTCCAGGCAATGTTCCGGATTATCTCTTTTAAATAATCAATAGCTCCGGCTTGATACCCATGATATTTCTCAAAATGAAGTTGGGCAATATAGGGAAATATTTTCCCGGAATCCTGCTCAATGGTCCCAAAATTGAAAATATTCCAGAGCAGCCAGGGAGAGGTTACCAGCAGTGCGGCCAGGAGCGCCACTGCATAGTGAATCAGTTGAGCTTTTGAAATATCACGCCGGAAGACCCGCCAGAGTCCGTCGCCGGCAACCAGAAACGGGAAAAAGATGCCCTCGGTCCTGGCTAAAAAGGTCAGACCAACAGTAACTCCCAGCAGCCCCCATTCCCACAACTTTGTGCTGCGGGCTATCCGTAGCCGAAGATACAGATAAACTGAACAGGCAAGCAGCAATCCATAGAGCGCTGTCTCCATGCCATTCAAATCCAGGGCAACCACATAGGGATTAAAACCATAGAGCGCAAATGCTAAAAAACCCAGGAATTTATTTCGCGTAACCTGCTGTACAATACAATAGATAAGGTACGCGGTTAGAACTCCAAACATACTGGACAGCGTGAGCAGAAGATGGGTGGTCAATTCCCTGGCTAACTGCAATTTCAATACCAGCGAACACAGTAAAAAATAGAGTGGATGAAAACCATTGGTTCTGCTCAGTCCGTCAAAGGTTAGGCCCTCGCCGGACACAAAACGCCTGGCCAGGGTGAGATAATAATACATATCATCCGAGACTGTGAAAATCAGCAGGTTTTCCACCGGCTGCCAAGCCAGCAGCAGGCGTGTAAACAAGGCAAAAATACCCAGGAAGAGCAGTGCTTTGTTCTCTTCCTGGGTGAAAAATCCCAGAGAGCTACGCATGGGTACCCTTTGTATACGTTTTTTGAAATTCTAATGACTTGAAATTCGTAACTACTCAGGTCTGCAAGGAGCAGGGCGCTTTGGTCTTTTTTCAAGCGTGGCAGCGGTAACTGCGAAGATGTGGTTTAGAAAAGCATATCCCCCTATTGCCCGTTACCCGCCTGGACCCTGGTTTTCCGCTTGGCAATGCTTGAAAAAAGACCAACGTGACCTGCCAAACGTGAACATTTGAATACTTTTTTTACCCATCTGAGTAATTACTAAAATTCAAACTTGATTTCAGACAAGCGCGCTTTGATTTCCTCAACTACTTTTTTCTCCGCTTCCAGTGTGGGCGCGTCAAAGGTGACGGAAAAACGGACAAACGGACCGGCGTCATCCCACGGAACAGTTGAAATCAGCTTCTCACGGATCATAAACTGAGAAAAATCCTCCGCCGACTCAAATTTCCGGCCACCCTGCACGCCTCGGGGAGCCGGCATATATAGATAAAATGTTCCTTGGGGTTTAACAGCAGCAAAACCAAGCGATTTCAAAGCAGCTGCCAACATACTCAAACGCCGGGAATATTTTTCTACAGTCTTGGCAGTAATTTCCGGATGATCCAGGCAATACACACCCGCATGTTGAATGGCTTTGAACTGGCCGGAATCATTGTTATCTTTCACAGTGGCAAAAGCTTTGACCACCTGTTCATTGCCCGCCACAAAAGCCAGACGCCAGCCGGTCATATTAAATGCTTTGGAGATGGAGTGGATACTTACGCCTACTTCTTTGGCACCCGGTACTGACAGAAAGGATAGCGGTTTCTCCTCAGCATAGGTTAAGGCCGCGTACGCCTCATCCGAGATTACCACCACATTGTTGGTCTTGGCAAAAGCAATCACTTTTTCATAGAAAGCTCTGGTTGCCACAGCGCCGGTCGGATTATTCGGGTAATTAATATAAAGCAGCTTGGCGCGCTTTTTCTGATCCTCAGTTAAAGCATCCAGATCCGGCAAAAAACCATTCTCTTTGAGCAAGGGCATATTAACCACTTCTCCGCCCAGCCACTTGGAAATCGAGCCCAAAACCGGATAACCCGGCACAGTCATTAGCGTTATATCCCTGGGATTAATAAAAGCATATGGCATCAAAGCCAAGGCGGGTTTGGAACCAATGGCATGTACCACTTCATTGACCGGGTCCAAGCCGGATACATTAAAAACTTTTTCCATATACCGGACCGCCGCCGCCTTGAACTCCTGAATACCATTGTCCGCGTAGCCGCGGTTTTCCGGACATTTGGCCTGTCGGACCAGCTCCTCAATTACTTCAGGTTCTGCCATCCAGTCCGGTTCTCCCACACCCATATCAATAAGTTCCATATCCGGATGCGCCTGCAAGGCTTTAGCCTTGGCGCGTTTGATTTTTTCGAATTTGTAAATCACTGTGGATTTGCCAAATTGATTGCCGCCCAACCGGTCGGCGATTAATTCCTGAATATATGTGTCTTCCATTTCAACCTGCTCCCTGGCGAATTATTTCGAAATAAAATAACACAAAAGAGGTTTTTTTAAAAGGGTTTCAAGTAGGGGCGAAACCATGTTTTCGCCCCTGACTAGGTTTATGTCCCGGTTTTGTTGCCACCTGTTTTTTAAGGGCGATCACATGGAATCGCCCTTACGGTATTATTAATCCTTTTAATCAATTCAACCCCATTCATTCGCCGGGCGAATACATAGATTCGCCCTTACATTTTAAATATCCAACCTGCACATTTATATATCTAGGAACACTGTTGTCCAAATTAAAAATCAGCAACCACGGACGAACACTGATTTTTAATTTGGACAATAATATTTTGAAATACGCTTTTTCTTGGAGATTCCTCACTGCAATATTTTTTCAGGATGGATTGGATTTCTGTTTTTAGGTATCATTTCAAACACTTCACCACATACAGGTAATGCCCCGTGGCTTGCCAC
>JAGLMY010000320.1 GCA_023139775.1 bacterium | reverse complement strand
TATAATTGACGCTGATCAGACAATACCCTCGATTATGAAAAATCATGAATTGTAGGGAACGGTCCCCCAATCGGAATAGCTGTAGGGAACGGTCGCGACCGTTCCCTACGAATGGGATTCCCTTCGGTTGCGATCGTTCCCTACAAAAATCATATGCCCACAAAACACAACAATAGAATTGACAAATTCCGTGGGAAGAGGGAAAGTAAAAAAACGCCTCTTCGGCGACCGAAGGAAGTCCCATTTACTTTAGTCGGGGCGAAGGAAATCGGCCTGAAAGGCTGGGGGGATTGGTTGGAAGCAAGAGACTGGGTGGGGATGGAGTAAACCGGTTATCCGGAGAACGGGAGTTCCTAATTTAAAATTGAAAAAAAACAACGCAAGTAAATAAATCGTAAAAACCGGAGAAAGCAAATTATGAAAATACTGCATAATATTCTTGGTTCAATATACTAAAGGATTCCCCGGACTTTAGTCCGGGAATACCGCATCCCCTCTCCATTTTAGGGAGAGGGATAAAGGGTGAGGGTTACCTTAATACTCCGCACTTCAGTGCGGGGATGATTTATTATTTGTATTTGTTGGTTTGAACGCTGCGATCTGTGGGTTTTTGTATGAACGTCCTGTATCGCCACTACCCGGAATTTCAACCTGAGGTATTTATCGGGGCATTATACCACTGATATAAATCTTGCGAGGTGATAAGATGAAAAAAATATCTGTAATAATTACGACTATAATAGTGATGGGCTTAGGACTTGGCGTGTCTGTTATATTTCCGCGACAAACCTGTCCGAAAGGAGTAACCATGTCTGTTGAAAACACGTCCGCCAAAAGAATTAAGCTGCCGGAACCAAGATATGATAGTCCTGTCTCAGTAGAGCAGGCTTTGCTTAAAAGAAGATCAGTGAGAGACTATTTGAACAAGCCATTAACTCTGGCGGAGATTTCACAGCTTCTCTGGGCCGCCCAGGGAGTTACGGATGCAAGTGGCTTGCGGACTGCTCCTTCTGCCGGAGCTCTCTATCCGCTTGAGGTTTATGTAGTGGGAAATGTGAGTAAACTTCCGGCTGGAATTTATAAGTATAAACCTTATGGGCATGAGCTGGAGATGGTGGGAGAAGGGGATAAAAGAGCGCAAATATGCAGGGCCGCACTGGGACAGCCTTGTGTTAAAAAGGGCGCAATCGTCATAGTATTTTCCGCGGTTTATGAACGTGTCAGCCGCAAGTATGGAAAAAGAGCCATTCGCTATGTACACATGGAAGTCGGCCATGCCGCGCAAAATATTTATTTACAAGCCGCTGCTTTGAATCTCGCTACTGTAGTGATTGGAGCTTTTAGAGATGATGAAGTAAAGATGATTATGAATCTGCCGGATGAAGAGCAGCCTTTATATATAATGCCGGTTGGGAAAAAATAAGCCTAAGTTAGACAGGCGCCTCGGTATGCTGTAATGGATTCTTTGATAACCAGGTAACACCGCAATCCATCGTCCGGTTCCTTTTGGACATGATCGTCATCAGCGCGCTTTTTATAATTATCTTTAAAGACAAAACCGACGGCGACCTCAAATGGCGTTCGGGGGAATGATATTTGTCCATTATGTAATGAAAAACACGTGGGGGCGAATTGTCGGAGATGCCCGACAGGGTACATACGCCCGATGCCGTAGCCCCCCCCGTGTTTGCCCGAAGATGTAGGTAAAACGGACTACGTCCCGTATCCCGTATCACTGTAAGAAATAAAGAATAAAATCTGCAAGGAATTTCCAAATAATCTGTCTACTTAAATATAGGATTACAATCGGAAAATGGTGTTGTTGAAATTGCAAAATGTGATACAATAGTATATACAAAGGAAAGTGACCGGATGTTGGAAATTAAATGGAGCCTTTTGAAAAGCAAGCGCTTGAAGCAAACAAGGGGTGTTTCTTTTGAGGAAATAATACAAGCGGAATTGGTTGATGTTCTTGAACATCCTAAGCAGAGGCATCAAAGGATTATGGTTTTTAAGCACCAAAGATATATATGGGCAGTGCCTTTTATAACTTCGGAGGATAGTATATTTTTAAAAACCATCTATCCTAGTCGTAAACTAATGAGTAAATATTTATGGGAGCAGAAGAAATGAAGCGAGTTCGATTGTCAAAAGAGGAAAAAGAAATTGAAGCAAGGATGGATGCTTATGTTCCTGTCAAAGGGTCTGAATATCAGGCTATTGCGCAGGCGGTTGCTGCCAGACGCAAGGATGCGGTTTTAAATATTCGGATTAATCGCCAAGACCTAGAGAATATTAAATTAAAAGCCCGGAAGCTGGGAGTTAAATATCAGTCTTTTGTTGCGGAGATTCTACACAAAGTTGCTCAGTTATAATAGCCGGCATATAGGGACGATGGTGCCAGGCAGTAAATTCCCGTTCGTAAAACCCCTAAGATGTCATTGCGGGCGACCATGGGAGCGCGGCCCCAACCGGAAAAGATATAGAGGGACGCCTTCGGCAGCAATCTGATTTTTGCATTTCATCAGAGATTACGACCGAAGGAAGTCCTTATTCTTCAATTCGGGTGCTGTCCATATATCATGGATCATTAAAGTAAAAGGAAACGTTCTTCGGATACAAGTTACCAAACCTATAAAATCCCTCTACTTAAACATCCTATCAACTTTTACTTCAAAAACATCTGCGATTTTTTGGACCACATCAAGGCTGGCTTGTCTTTGGCAAGAAATAATGCGAGAAACATGAGCTTTGTTTATATCAATTTCAAATGACAATGCTTCCATAGTCATTTTGTTCTTTTTGAGAAAATATTTGATATTTTTACTGAGTTTTTCATGGATCGTTTTCATATTTGACATAGTAGCAGTTTTCTGATAGTTTAACGTTGACTCGCAGTCGACATGGAATAGTGTCGGTTAGAATAGGAAATTATTTGATTGCCCATGCCAAATATCCTCATCATCGACGATTACGATATCCTACTCGAAGCTATGCAGCATGCTTTGGAAGACGAGTACACGGTCCATACTGCCCGGTCTGGGGAAGAGGCGCTGGGGCTGATGGAGTTAATTCAACCTGATCTGGTAATTACGGATATGAATATGCCGGGGATGAGTGGATTGGAATTAATAAAGAGGATCAATAACGTAGGGGCGCTGCTAGCTGCGTCCGTGGATGATGTCCACCCTAAAATAATTTTATACACCTCCATGTTGACACCGGAATTGATTGCCTATGCCAACGGATTGGGCGTGGCAGCGTGTTTGCCAAAGCCTTTTGAGTTGGAGGACCTGAAAAGAAGGATCAAAGAGATTTTGAATTCGGATTATGGGTGAACAACTTGATGTTTTTTTAACCGGCAAGCGCATCCTGCTATAAACGGATTTGCCGGATTATATTTAATTTCACCCGATTTTGGCAAAAAGCGGTTTTGTGATTGGGTATGCCGTAATCCTCGTTATATTTAGTGCCATTTAGGACATACCTCCAAATGAGATTTTATACTATCTTATAGTGCTGGCGCGAACACGATGGCGACCGGAGGATGTCTCTAATCAGCGGACTTTTTCAGCAGCTCAACAGCTAACCGTTCCGAATTGAAGCAGACGCGATAAAAACCTAGTAAAACAAGCGTTAAAAAGTCATGACAAACTTGCGAAAAGGAAATATGTATGATATATTTAAACTTTATTATCTTAATTATATAAAAACATATACTTTTCTTAGAGCAGGAGTCATGGATGTTTAATAGCAAGTCCAACACCAGGCAGACAATTGAGCCTATGATAATATCATTATCAGCCTGGCAAAAACCAGAACAGCGCAATTGGGTGCGGATCATTGCTCTTGCCGTGATATTGACCTTTATTTCCCCATATTTTACCTGGGCATTTGATTCTGCCAATTATTCGATCAGTCAGCCGTCTATTATATTTAATAATAAGACGGTTTTTATTCCCGAAAAACTGGGAACCGTGAGCCACCTTCTCCAGGGTGACAACCGTTTGGTGGTGCATATTCAGGATCTTCACTGCAATTATGAAGTGCAGATGAATATTGCCCAAATTATACATCTGCTGGCTGAGAAACACGGGTTGCGTCTGGTTTCAATGGAGGGGACATCACTCCCGATTGATACCACCAAGATCAGAACTTTTCCGATTAAGAAAATCCGGACCGAGGTCAGTGACTATTTTGTGCGCCAGGGTAAACTCTCAGGCGCTGAATTCTACGCGGCTACAGGTGAATATCCCGTAAGGTTGGAAGGAATTGAGAACGAGGATCTCTATAAACGCAATAAGCGCTCAGTGGAATTCATTCTCAAGGATGAGGGGCAGGGCTATTGCTATGATCTGCGCGACAGCCTGGACGCGCTCAAGCCCGGGCTTTATAACAGTCGTTTGCTGAAATTTGACAAGCAGTGCCTGCTCTACCGCGACGGCAAGAACAATGTTCTTACGCAGACGCTTTTTTTAGTGAAAACAGCGCGCCGGCTCGGTTATGACCTGGCTGCGTATCCCACTGCTCTCAGGTATGCCAGGAACCGCCGGGCGCTTTTCACGCCCAAAATAGACGCGGACGCGCTTTTTAAGGAACTGGAAATACTGGAATACACTTTGCGCGAATATTTTTATATTAACACACAGGAGCGCGAGCTGGACCGCCGGCTGCTCCGGCTCTCAATTATTGAGAAGCTAATCAACATTTCCGGTAGTCCGGAGGAACTGGAGGTCTTTCGCCAAAACCGTGGTGATTTCCAGGTTCAGGTGTTTGTTGATTTTATCCGCAGCTATGACAAGACTGGCGAGCTGGAAATGGATCCGGAAATTTTCATGCTCGACGGACTTCTTAATGCTGTGGCTGATTTTTACCGGGTGGCGGATGAACGCAGCAGAGCGTTTGTGCAAAATACGCTGCGCAACATGCAAAAGCAGCAGGAAAAACTGATGGTGCTGGTGACCGGTGGTTTCCATACTGAACATGTGCTGGCCGGTTTGCAGGCGCAAGGGATTTCCATCCTCTCACTCAAGCCCAAGCTTACGCAGCAGGATCTGGTGAATCCCTATTTCACCCTGTTGCGCAACCGCAAGACACCGCTGGAAAAACTTCTTTCCCAGGAACAGCGTGTTTTTACCCTGGAGCCGTATCTGCCCACGCTTTCGGATCCCCACCGCGTATCCGCGCCAGGCAAATCCTCGGAACGAAGAGCGCTCTTTAACAGGCTGCTGGAATTGTTTATTGTTATCAAAGCCAGGGCAGATAATTTTATGCGGACCAAGGTTGCGCAGGAAGTCTGGCAGCAGGTGGAGAAAATACTGGACGATTACCAGGTCAAGTCCGTTGAGGATGTAAATATCCATTCCAACCAGGTGTTCAGCTTCCCGGTTACAGCTAATCAGGAAGATATGCTGGCTGTGGTCTGTACGGGCAAGCAGCGCCTAAGGCTTAAGGAAGAAGATATCCTGAGAAAAGCCGTATTTCCGAACGAATATATCATGCTGATTAAGCCGGAAAATCGAAAACAGGTGCAAGTCATGCTGGATTCCATGCCAACCCGTTCATTGGCGGATTTGAATCTGCACGAAACTGTAGGACTTTATCTGGCCTGGCGGCTCCTGCCGGTCCTGGTGGGACAACTGCGCAAGCTAACCCCTTTATTGGCACAGGCCCGATCGCTGGTGTATGAATTTTACGAGTCGCGGGCCAAGAGCATGTCGCGTAATGAAATTTTTATTTACAGTGCCGCGGCTGTTGTCATCATCGGAATAATTGGCATGTTTGCAACGCCGTTTTGGCAAAATCCGGAAAAATTTCCGTTTGGGCTGAGTATGCTGGGCATGATGGGCGTCGGGCTTAAGGACATGAGCGCTTACGCGCCAACCAAGACAACAGTGCCGGAATACAAGACTGATAGTCCGCAACTGGAGGCCTGTGTCACAACAGCCAGGAAGATTATTGTAGAGCATAAGGATTGGATCCAGGAAGAAAACGAACCGCGCCTTTACCAGGCGCTCATGAATAAAGACTTTTCTTCCATAATAATCGAAAAAGCGATTGCCAAGGTCTGTCCGCGCGAACCCTTGGCCTTACCGGATGAAATAAGCCGTCTTATAGACAGGCTCTCCAATTGCGGCTGGCTTAACCGCAGCGCAATTGAATTCGAACTGTCACAGGTGCCTGAGATCAACCGCACAGTAGATTATTATCTTGGTATCATTATCAAAAACATCGGCCATAAAAACCATAATTTCAAGCCCATCTTTTCAGATGCCCAGGCACAAATAGTTCACGCGCACGGATTTTTCCGATTTGCCGACAAAATGGATATTTTTGAGGCCATTACTTCAAATGATGTGGAAAAAGGATTTATCACAGGCCATCTGTTGCAGTTGTATTTCAGCACCAGTCATAATGCGGCAAGACTCCGCGTGTTTATTGACAAGCTGTTTTATCATGATGATCCTGAGCAGCGCATTACCGGCATAGCAGCTTCCAGAATATTCAATAGCGGACGTTCGTATGCTGAGTTGAAACAGATTGTCAAGCCATTGATGAAAACCTGGTATTATCAGTCTCTTGTGAAAAATATTGTCACTAGTGCCTTGCCTATTGAGTTTATCACCCAAAATTTTCTGGGTGATGAAGCGGAAAAAATAAAGCAAAAGCATACCAATTGGGCAGACTGTGATAACCACATTAAGAAACTTATCAGAGAATATAGGGATAATGCAGCGGAAATAAGCAAACGCGAAGCGCTGGCACAGGAAATTCTAGATGAATTGGCTAAGAAGAAAATTATCTCAGACTATAAGGCGAATAAAGCCATGGACCAAGTGCGTGCGCTAAACGCAGAGAGCGATGGTCAGGTGATTCAAGTGCTGGTCAAAACCATTCAAAATCCTAAATTCACCGCAGGCGCGCTCATGCCTGGAGCTAAGCTGCGATTTGATAGCAATCAAATGACACTGAACCGGTTTTTACTGAACATGCCGCTCTTGATTGATATGATCAAGATCAATAAATCCCGCCGATTCATTTCATGTCCGGTTTTTGAGGCAGCCTTAGCGGGAACCAAGGAGATTGGGGAAAAACAGAAGATTATCCACAAGTACTTGCAAGAGCAGGATCGATCCACTAGAACACTTCTCTATATCATCCGCAGCAGACGTTCCCAGCAGCGTATTGATCATATCTTAGAGCAGCTTAAAAAACACAGCATCCGTCAAAAGTATTACCAACCGGCTTTGGCAAATGGAATTTCCGACCAATTCCTGGATACAATTTTTAAAGCCATCACTAAGCTGCCCATTGAAAAAGAGAAAAACCGGGCCTTTGCAGCAATGGTCAAGCGACAAGCCTCGCTGGCGGATATTGCTGAGATCATCCAAATTAATCGTTCCGAACATTCGCCGCTTTCACCCCGGGATATCCAGGTGCTGCTAAGCGAGGCACTGAGCAAGGAAAACAGGGATGGTGTGTCTAAGGCTGTGCGGGAAGTGTTTCTGCCCAATGCCAACACAGATGCCCAGTATTCCGGGGAATTGACCACGCTGAAAAGCCTGAATGAGTATGACCGCTATGTGATAATTGGTGTGCTGGCCGGCCGTGAGCGAGCTGCCATGTTCTCGCCCAGACTTGGCCAGGCGCTGCATGCTGTGCATCATTTGGAGGCGGACGGTATTCAGACAAATTCAGCGCTCATGTTCAGACTTCTTTTAGAGCGCAGGTTCGCGGCCAAGGATGTTGAGCAGGCTTTGCGTATTGCCAAAGGGGCGCCGGCTATTTCCACTTCGGATGAGTTGGGCAGGCAGACTGAAAAGGTCTTGAATTTGCTGGATCGGCACAGCTGGATCGATGGCCAGGGTGTCAGGCAGCAACTGGATGGCATGAGTATCTCCGGGAAGAACCACGCGGCTGTATTCTCGGCGATTCTGGATCACATGCAACTGCTGATAATTACTGATAAAGAGAAGCGGAATTTTACTGCTGAAATGAAAAGTCATCTGATGGCCAAGGGCTGGACCAAATTTTTACTAAAACTGGATGTAATTGATTATATCGCGCAAACGCCTGATGACAGAGGCGGTTTTTATACACGTATAACAATTGAAAATCTGCTGCTTTCCAGGAAGTCCCCGGTTGAACTAATCAAATTGTTAAAGGCGCTGCGTGATCTCGTTTTTTTGCGCAAGTCCGCTATTGAAAGAATTGTGGCCAGCACCCATTCCACAGGGGACATACTGGAGTTGTTGCCGCAACTGGCTGCGAAGGGTTATAAGGGGAATATTTTTCTGACAGTCTTTAAATATCAGCTTAACCTTGCCGAAATAAAGGAACATTTTCTCGCGAAAAAGGCCAAAAAATTCGAGATTAAAGCGGAATGTGTAACTTTTGTAAAATCTGTGCTTGCGTTGCGCAAGCAGAACATGGCAGAAAAATTTGTAGAGATTGTCAAAGCATTCGGCCGGCAGGAGCTTTTAGATCAACAGGAAACCTTTGCGCAACTCAGAAATAAACTGGAGTTATCGAACATCGGTATTGTTCCGGCGCTGAAGGAAAAAATCAAGACTGATCCTGCAGTGGAACCATTGCTGGTTGAGAGTATTATGCGGGCGATCAAAGCGAAGTCTTTGTTTAATATAAATGATAGCCCTATCGCGTTGATGAGCCGCGATCTGTCTATTCATGAACTTTATGCCAAGCGCTTCCTGTTGAAAAAATTATATGTGGTCCAGAAACGAAAGAGGATAAAACTTTCCGGATGGCTGTTGCACACTGCTATTCGCAGCGCAAGGGCTGATGAAGATATTCAGACAATTATTAATTTTGCTTCCGGATATGCTATGGAGACGATTAAAAGTATAATTTCCTCTCCTTTGTCAGTGGCTGAGATCAAGGACATGGTCCCGTGTCTGAAAAAACATGGTGCCGAATATGCGATTATTGAATATGTATTGCGCAATCCGCAGCGTTTTGACGAGGTCATGGCAATGAATCCTGCTTTGCTGCAAAAGGACAAACATATGCAGTACATATATCGGAAAAAATTATCCAAGCAATCAACGCTGAAGGACATTCTATATATTGCGGCTACATATCCGGAGAATGAAAAATTGGTTGCATCAGCCACAGGCTGGGTGCGAAGCAGCATGCCAATATCCACAATCAAAACCCTTCGCAGCCGCTTGGAAACTCTCTTGCCTGGATATACGCCTTTTGAAACCGAAGATATCAAGGAGCCGGATGAAGATACTGAAGAGCCGGATGAAACGTCTTTGGTAAAAGAAGAGCCCAAAGAGCCGGATACGGCTGCTGTTTTTCAATGGCAAAATAAATTCAAATCTGCTGGTACAGGAATTCAGTGGGATATGGTTGATGTTTTGCTGCAGGCTGAGATCCCGGCAAAGACCATTGGAGAGGTGAGAGAGGCAATTATCGCTGAAAAAATTATACCCGGTTACCGGGCACAATGCCTGTATGATTATTTTGAATTAAGAAGAGCAGATCCTGCGACGGATATGAAAACCATGTGCGCGTGGTTGCGGCAAAAAGGACATGACAGTTTTATTATTGACTGGGTTTTAGCGTCATATGCACGGCCGGATCCGGAACCGACGATTGCGAAGACCAGCAAGACCAAAGACCAGCCCGAGGAAGTGGTCGCGGTTCAGGAATCGAGTGCAGAAAAAACCGTTGCCGCGGGACCAGCGGAAAAGGCTGTTGTCAAGCCCGAGGCTGAAGAAAATAGTGTTCTTGATGTGCCCAGTCTGGTGCGCATGCTGCAAAAGGAGAATCTGATTAATGAAAAGACAGCCAAAGATTTTGCCAAAAATGGAAGCGCAAATGGTCTTCAGAGAGTTGTACTGAGAGAAGTGCTGGAAACATTCAGTAAACAAAATAAAATATTTCTGCTTAGCAGTGATATTGCGAAACATGCCAAGAAGCTTACCTTGCAGGAGCTTATAGATACCTATCTGGCACTGAAGGCTAAATATGGCACGGATAATAACTCAGCGCTTATTTCTATTGCAATGAAAAGATTAACCAAGTCCCAGCGTAAGAAGCGTAAGCCGTTTAAACTCAGGCGTAATAAGGAAGACTATGCAGCGACAAATGAAGATGGATTGGAAGCACTAAAATCCGGAATTTTACCGGATTTTAGTGCTGGAGATATAGACCCGGTTGAAAAGAATAATGGCACATTCCAGACTATTAATACTAAAGTGGATAGTATTAGCGATCTTGAAATGGGGGTCATTCCTGAAGGCGGAAACTTGATTGTTAATCTGGGCGCAATTCTTTTGCGCGTCAGCAGGATCGGTCTGGCAGTTGCTCTGTTTAGCGCCATCCTGCCCTGGGATATATCCCTAGCCATGCCGGCAATTGCCGGATTGCTGAGCGGCCTGATCGCTCATCTACTGCGCCTGCTTTGCTGGGCATATCATAATACCGTGCCCCCACCCGCGTTAATGTCTCCAAGTCTGTTGCGTCAGAAACAGGCGCAGACCGCATCGTTGTTTAGCGAGGTTATTCAACAGATGAAAAGACGCGGCCTTGATATCCCAAATACAGATCTGGGCCTGCTAACCAAAAAAAATATCGAATGGGACGCGCTGGCAGATAGTCCAAAAAGGTGGCAAGAGATATTTCAACAACCTAAAGCCTGGCAGGGGTTATTTCTGGACCACCGGATCGGCAGGGGCGAATCCGCCAGAGTGCTGATTTCACCAACAGTGCTTTTTTTCCCCGCCTGGCTGCAAAAAAGGATTCTGACACATGAATTAATCGAATCTCTGGGCAGAGGACATGCCCTGGCAACTCTTATGGAACATGCTCCTGTTGTATGGACTTTGATCCAGTGGGGCAGGGATTATTTGCGCGTTGGCTTGGCTAAATGCGTCGTGGTCCTCAAAAGCCTGACAAGCGGTGGTTTGGCGAAAAAATTGAGTCTCCGAACAGCAAAACTCAAGCAGGATGAATTCGGGGTTGTGTTGGGAATGTATCACTTCATGATCCGGCTGACTGAAGAAATCATGCCGCGCATCCTGGGCAGGAGCCTGTCACAGAAAGAAATTTTTGATTACAACGCCAAGTACACCGCGCCGCTGGTTGAATCCTTGTGGGTTACTTATATAGTTGGCCCCAGGCTCGTCGTAGCGTTCAATGCCCTGCCTATTGATCCCCGGATCACCATGTTGGCAGCGGTTTTGCTGACCAACCTGGTTTATGCCCTGGGTCATGGTTTTGGAGTTTTTAAAGTCCAATGTAATCCGGAAACAGAGGAAATCAAGATTGTGCCGATGCGCTTAGAAACCTGGCCGGCCAGGATAAAAAACTGGGGCCGTTTATATTTTCTCGGGCTGGTATTTTATGGCTGGTTTTATTTTGGCATTGTTCTGGCGGCTTTTGCCGTAACCCCTATGGCAGCCGCGGTTACCACTATCATCATAATCAGCCGGCCTGCGTCCATGTATTTTCACTTTAAATATCATAAGGCGGTTTTGCAAAGCCCGGAAGATTTTCCAGTGTGGCTGCGTGTGCTGGGCATGATGGGCGCCGGGCCTGCGGCAATGAATGCCAGTGTGCCGGCCAAGACCAAGACGACAGTGTTGGAATACGCGACTGATAGCCCGCAACTGAAAGCATGTGTCACAACTGCCAAAGAGATTATTGAAGAACATCCGGAGTGGGTCCAGGAAGAAAACGAGCCTCTCCTGTACCAGGTGCTCATGAATAAAGACTTTTCTCCAATAATAATCGAAAAAGCGATTGCCCAGGTATGCCCGCGCCATCCTTTGATCTTGCCGGATGAAATAATCGACCTTATAGACAAGCTCTCCAATTATGGCTGGCTTAACCGCAGCGCAATCGAATTCAAACTGTCACAGGTGCCTGAGATCAACCGCACAGTTGATTATTATCTGGGCATCATTATCAAAAACATCGGCCATAGCAGCCATAATTTTAAGCCTATCTTTTCGGAAACCCAGGCACAAATGGTTCACGCTCACGGATTCTTCCGATTTGCCGATAAAATGGATATTTTTGAGGTCATTTTGCCGGCGGATGTGGAGAAAGGGTTTATCACAGGCAGTCTGTTGCAGTCGTATTTCCGCACTAGCCATGATGCAACAAGACTCCGGCCGGTGATTGACAAGCTGTTGGATCATGAAGAGCCTGAGCAACGCATTACCGGAATGGCGGCTGCCTGGATATTCAATAGCGGACGCTCATATGAGGAGTTGAGAGAGATAGTCAGGCCATTAATGCAAACCTGGCAGGATGAGTCGACTGTGATGAAGATTGTCAGGAGCGCCGTGCCGGTTACAGGTGTCACCCGAACTTTCCTGGGAGAGAACGCGAATGATATTAAGGAACAGTGTCCCAATTGGAGAAACCGTTATGATCATATCCCGCAACTTATTAGAGAGTATAGGGATAAAGAGGCGGAGATAAGGAAACGTGAAGCGCAGGCGCAGGTAATTCTTAATGAATTGGCTAATAACAAAATTATATCAAAGGATGAGGCGAATGAGGTCATAAATGAAGTGCGCGTGCTTGAAGCAGAGACCGATGCCCAAGTCATTGAAAAATTAGTCAATACAATACAACGTTCTGAATTCGCCGTGGGCGCGCTCGGGCCCGGGACTGATATCCGCAACCGGCTACCCCTGAAAACACTACTGCGGAATATACCGCTTCTCATTGATATGCTCCGAATCAACAAATACGACATGAATATAACGCGGATTATGTTTGAGATGGCGCTGCGGGGAATCAAGGATGTTGAGGAAAAACGGAAGATTATATATAAATACTTGTTAGAACAGGAACAATCCGGCAAAACCGTTGTTGCTATCATTCGCAGCAGACGTTCCCAGGAGCGGATTGATCACATTCTCGAGCAGCTAGAAAACCATGGCATCTATCAAGAGTATTACCAAAAGGCTTTGGCAAATTTAACTTCTGACCAATTCCTGGATACGGTTTTCAAAGCCATTGCCAAGCTGCCTGCTAAAGAAGAGAAAAATCGGATCTTCAAAGTAATGACCGAGCGCCAGGCTTCGCTGGCGGATATTGCTGAAATCATTCGGATTAATCATTCCCTACATTCACCTCTCTCTTCCCGGGATATTCAGGTACTGCTAAGCGAGGCGCTGAGCAAGGAAAACAGGGATGCTGTGTCCAAGGCTGTGCGGGAAGTGTTTTTGCTCAAGGCAGGCACTGCTGATCAGTATTCCGGGGAACTGGCCGCACTGAAAAACCTGGATGAGTATGACCGCTATGTGGTAATGGGTGTGCTGGCCGGCCGTGAGCGAGCTGCCATGTTCTCGCCTAAACTGGGCAAGACTCTGCATGCTGTGCATCAATTGGAGGCAGACGGGGTCCGGAGAAATTTGTCAATTATGATTAAAGAGCTTTCAGAAAGCGGGTTCGCGGCCAAGGATATTGAGCAGGCATTGCGTATTGCCAAAGGTGTGCCGGCCATCTCCGCTTCGGATGAGCTGGGCCGGCAGACTGAAAGTGTTTTAAATTTGCTGGACAAACACGGCTGGATCGAGGGCCAGGGTGTCAGGCAGCAACTGGATGGTATGAGTATGTCCGGAAAAAACCACGTGACCGTATTCTCCGCGATTCTGGATCACATGCAGCTGCCGATAATTGCCGATAAGAAGAAGCGACAGTTTGCCACTGATATGAAAAACAGCCTGCTGGCCGCAGGCTGGACCAAGTTTTTGCTCAAACTGGATATAATTGATTATATCGCACAAACGAGTGATGCTAAGGACGATTTTTATACGCGGACGATGATCAAAAATTTGCTGGTTTCCAATAAGCCCTCTGCTGAATTAATTGCATTGTTAAAGGAACTGCGTAATCTCGGTTTATTGCACAAGACCGATATTGAAATAATTGTGGCCAGCGTTCATCCCATAGAGGATATGCTGGATCTGTTGCCGCAATTGGCTCCCAAAGGTTACAAGAGGAATATTTTTCCGGTAGTCTTTAAATATAGGCTGAACATTGCTGAAATCAAAAAACATTTTCTCGCAAAGAAGGCCAATCAAATCAAGACCATTAAGGCGTGTAAATCTTATATAAAATCTGTGATTGCTTTGCGCAAGCAAAACATGGCAGAAGAATTTGTGGAGATTATCGAGGCATTCGGCCGGCAGGGGCTTTTAAATGAGCAGGAATCCTTTGCGCAAGTTAGGAATAAACTGAAATTATCGGACATCGGTACTGTTCCGGCGCTAAAGGAAAAAATCAAGACCGATCCTGCAGTGGAACCATTGCTGGTTGAGACTATTATGAAGGCGATCCATGCGCAGCCTCTGTTCGACATAACTGACGGACATATTGATACGATGCGCCGCGAACTTTCTATTCATAAAATTCATGCCAAACTCGAGCTGTTGGAAAAATTATATATGGTCCAGAAACGCAAAAAGATTGAAATTTCCGGACAACTGTTGCACACCATCTTGCGCAACGCACGACCGGATAAGGATATTCTGGATATTGTTGATTTCTTTTGCGAGCGGACGATGTCAACTATCGTGGCTATGATTGCATCGCCGTTATCAGTGGCTGAGATCAAGGACCTGGTCCAGCGTCTGGAAAAATTCGGCGCTGAATATGAGATTATTGAATATGTGTTGCGCAATCCACCGCAGTTTGACGAGGTGATGGCAATGGATTCGGATTTGCTGCAAAAGGACAAAGGCCTGCAGCGCATATATCGGCGGAAATTATCCGAGAAAACAACCCTGGAGAACATTCTATATATTGCAGTTAAATATTCGGAGAATAAAACATTGGTGGAATCAGCCCTAGGCTGGGTGCGAAGCAGCATGCCAATAGCCACAATCAAAACTCTCCGCAGCCGCTTGGAAACTCTCTTGCCGAGCTATACGTCTTTTCTAACCAAAGATACCAAGCTGTCGGATGCCA
>JAGLMY010000032.1 GCA_023139775.1 bacterium | reverse complement strand
TGCGGTCCCCCTGAAAGCTCCGCGTATTTTGATTTGAGGTGGGAATTATGCCGGAAATGATAGGAGTTCAATATTTGAAGGGTGGAGGAGTCTGTTACTTTCTTACGCCCAAAGAACGCTTGGCTTTGGATTCGTTTTGCGTGGTGGAAGGCGAGCATGGTTTGCAAATGGCGCGTGTGGTTCGTGCCGGCAAGATAGTGGCGGAAGCTCAAATGCCTCAAAACATTCGGCCGATTGTACGCGTGGCAACTGGTCGTGATCACGAGCAATTGAAAAAGAACAACAAAAAAGAGATTGATGCCTATCGCTTGTGTCGGAAAAAAGTCCAGGAAAAAGACATGCAAATGAAATTAGTGGATGTAAGTTACACCCTGGATGGGCGCAAGGCTATTTTTTACTTTACGGCGGAAAACCGGGTGGATTTCCGGGAATTGGTCAAGGAGTTGGCCCAAGTGCTGAAGCTGAAGATAGAAATGCGCCAGATCGGTGTGCGGGATGAAGCGCGGCGTTTGGGCGGTGTTGGTTGCTGTGGTCGGATCTTGTGTTGCGCCTCGTTTTTAAAAGATTTTGCTTCGGTTTCCATCCGGATGGCCAAAGAGCAAAATTTGTCTTTGAATCCTACCAAGGTGTCCGGTTTGTGCGGCCGTTTGATGTGCTGCCTGGCTTATGAGTACGAGGGATCGAGGGGCAAAGGCAAAAAAAAGATGACCGAAAACAAGCAATACAAAAAAGAAAAGCCGGACCAACTAAAAGAACAACAAGAAAAGTGCGAAGCTTGCCCGCGGGAAAGTATGGCAGCGCCGGCTTCTGAGAAAACCACGGTTTCAAAACAACCGGAGCAGGCATCGCAGCCAACGCCAACCAATGCGAATCCTGAGAAAAGTACTGCTTCCGACAACTCGGGTAACGGACAGGACAAGCAAAGACACGGAAACCGGAGTGATCATTTCCGCCGCAACCGGGGATATCAGAATCATAATAAAAATAATCGCCGGGATTGAGGAGCTTGAGCTGTGACTGAGAAAAAGATATTTTATATCACAACCGCCATAACCTACGCGAACTCCAGACCGCATATTGGCCATGCGTATGAGGAAATTGCGACAGATGTGTTGGCGCGCTGGAAGCGGATAACCGGTTTTGATGTACAATTTGCCACTGGTTCGGATGAACATTCACCCAACATCGAAGCCAAGGCCGAGGAATTTAAAACCACTCCCGCGGCCTATTGCGACGACATGACCGACATTTTCAAAGAAACCTGGCAGGCACTGGAAATTTCTTATGACCGTTTTATCCGGACTTCGGAACCGCTTCACTACGCCGCAGCGCAGGAGATGGTGCGGCGGGCACAGGAAAACGGTGATGTGTATCCGGGAAAATACGAAGGTTGGTACTGCGATTCCTGCAATCGGTATTACCAAGAGACGGAGCTGAAAGACGGGAACTGTCCGGATCACGGGACCAAGCCCCGCCGGCTGTCAGAAGATAATTATTTTTTCAAACTCTCACGTTATGCCGAACCGTTGTTACAGCACATTGAAACCAATCCGGATTTTATTCGGCCCGAGACAAGACGGAATGAAATTATTAATATTATCAAAGGTGGCTTGCAGGATATTTCCATATCCCGGGCGTCGACCACCTGGGGAATACCCTTTCCGGGTGATGATAAGCATATTATTTACGTGTGGTTTGATGCTCTGATTAATTATATTTCCGCAATCGGATTTCCACAGGATATGGCCAACTTTGAAAAGTACTGGCCTGCGGATGTGCATGTCATTGGCAAAGACATTACCCGCTTTCATTGTATTATCTGGCCGGCCATGCTCATGTCTGCCAAACTGCCTGTGCCCAAACAAGTCTTTGGTCATGGATTTATCTATCTGAAAGGTGAGAAAATTTCCAAGACCAGGGGCAATGTGTTGGATCCCTTGGATATGGTGCGTGACTATGGAGTGGATCCTTTCCGCTATGTATTGTTGGCAGCTAATAATTTTTCCGGTGACGGTGATTTTAGTGAAGAGGAGATGGTGGAGCGGTACAATAGCGATCTGGCCAACGATATGGGGAATTTGTTGAATCGTACCTTGACCATGGTGGAGAAATATTGTGACGGAAGAATTCCGGAGAGCCGGCAGGATAAAAATGTCAATGATTCCATATTGGCGGAGATGGCGCAGAATTTATACCCGGCCTTTAATAAGGTGATGGATCAACTTTGTTTTTCCAATGCCTTGTCCTTGGTCTGGGATTTGGTGAAACGGGCCAATAAATATATTGAGGAAGCCGCTCCTTGGACCCTCTTTAAGCAAGGGGAAAAAGACCGCGTGGATAAAGTGATGTACAATCTTTTGGAAGTGTTGCGCTTGGTCGCCTGTTATATTCAACCGTTTATGCCTGGGACCACGCCGCGTATCTTGGAACAATTGGGTGACCCAAATCCGCGGCGCATTCCTGAATTTCCGCACGAAGCTCAATGGGGCCAATTGCCTAAGGGTCAGCCAATTGCTAAAACCGGCCCTCTTTTTCCACGCCGGGAAAAAGAAAAGAAGTAGGGGCGAGGCTTGTCTCGGCGTAGCTTCAGCGAAGTCGGATCCCTCGCCCACCAATGAGGTTTCGTGTTTTTGAATGATTGAATGAAGGTAATATATGGTTTTAATTGATACGCATGTACATTTGGAAGATGAAGCGTTTGCTTCTGATCGCGACGAGATTTTACAGCGGGCAGAGGAAACGGGTATAAAAACCCTGATTAATGCCGGCTCAGCCGTAGAGGCGAACCGGAAAATTTTGCAACTGATCCGGCAGGCGCCGAATATGTATGGAAGCATTGGATTGCATCCGCATGAATTTCCCAACACTTCTGAGCCGGCATTTACGGACATGCGCGAACAGCTATGTCAGGAAAAGATTGTGGCTTTGGGAGAAATCGGCCTGGATTATCATGTGTTTCCGGATTATCCGCCACCGGACCAAAAGGCCCAGCAAAAGGCCTTTTGTAAGCAATTGGAAATGGCCAAGCTTTTTGAGTTGCCTATAATTGTACATGTGCGGGAAGCTTACGAAGATGCTTTGCATTGGCTAAAGCAATACGGGCCGTATACTAATGGTGGGGTCATGCATTGCTATGCCGGAGGCGAAGAACACTTGGCCACGGTTTTGGATATGGGATTTTATACCGGGATTGGCGGTCCGGTGACCTATCCCAAGGCGGAAGCCATGCGTGAAGTAGTGCGCATAGTGCCTTCTGACCGGTTACTGTTGGAGACAGATGCACCGTATTTGCCGCCGCAATTCAGGCGGGGAAAGCGTAATGAACCGGCTTACCTGAAGGCCGTGGCCGAAGCTTGTGCTGTGCTTCGGAATGTTTCACTGGAGACCTTGGCCGAACAGACCTCTGCCAATGCCAGATGCTTGTTTAAGTTGGAAGAAAAGCATCCTGGGACGTTTGTGTATGATATTCAGGGATATTTGTACATTAATCTGACCAATCGGTGCAGTGCGGATTGCACTTTTTGTCCGCGTCGAATTCGGCGTCAGGTGCAGCAGTATGAATTATCCTTATCTCGTGAACCGTTGGCAGAAGAATTGATTGCCGGCATAGGGGACCCTGCTAAATATAGGGAAGTGGTCTTCTGCGGCTTTGGTGAACCGATTTTACGGTTGCCGACTTTATTGCAGGTGGCCAAAGCCGTCAAATCCCGTGGCGGACGGGTACGGGTAGATACCAACGGCCATGCGGATATTATTTTTAGCCGGGACATTCTGCCCGAGTGTCAGGGATTGGTGGATGAGTGGTCGGTCTCGCTCAACAGTGCGGATCCGGAGCAATACACAAGACTGGTACGGCCACGGAGCAATACCAACGTACATGCTGTGGTGGTTGAGTTTATATCACGTGCGGTGAAAATGGGATTTCCGGTTACTGTGACAGCAGTAAAATTGTCTGAGGTCAACACGCAGGCAGTACAGAAACTGGCAGAGAGCTTGGGTGCGAGGTACCGGGGACGGTTGCATCAACGTCTGGGAGAACCGGAATAAATAGTAGGGGCGCACTGAGTGCGCCCGGAATTAATCGTAGGGGCGAAGCTTGTATTCGCCCGATGAAGAATGAGAAATGATTATTATAGGGGCGCAGCCAATAGCGTCCGGCAGGTAACGTGAAAGTAGAGATTAGAAAGTAGATTGTGTAGGGGCGCACTGAGTGCGCCCGGAATTAATCGTAGGGGCGTACCCCCGTGTCCACCCGAAAAAACGTAGGGGCGGATAGATGGATCCGCCCGTGAAAACGATTGAAAACAGAAAAATGAAAAATGATTAAAATAAGCAGGAGGGGAAGACTATGGCAAAATCCTTTTTAAGGAAAGTAGTAAAAGAAAAAGCGAGTGAGGTTGATAAGTCTCAAAAGCGCACTTCCCTGGATAAACTATTACATACGATATTAACTCTGCCGCCGGTGCGTAATTACCGGGAAGCGATTTTCAATACATCGCGTATGGGTGTGATTGCCGAGATTAAAAAAAAGGTGCCGGGAACCCCTTCCTGGAAACCGCGTATTCAATTGGAAAAATTGATCCACGATTATGAAGCAGGCGGTGCCATAGCGCTATCGGTGGTTACTGATACCAAGCACTTTGGCGGCAAATTATCGATGATAGAAGAAGTGAAAAAAATCAGCAAGCTGCCGGTTTTACGCAAAGATTTCATTGTGAATATCTACCAATTGTATGAATCACGGGCAGCACGCGCAGACGCGGTGCTTTTGCTGGCGGAAGCAATTCCAGACAAACAATTGCCCCGTTTTATAGAAGTGACCCGCAGTTTGGGTATGACTCCGGTGGTGGAAGTGCACGCAGTTCCGGATCTCAAACGCTCTTTACGAGCAGGAGCGGATGTGATTTTGATCAACAACCGTGATTTAAATACCTTGAAGGTTAATATGCAAACCGTGGATCGTCTGGCCAAATTGGTGCCCAGAGACAATCTGGTGATTGCGGCCAGTGGATATAAAGATGTGGAAGATGTGCTCAAGATCGCTTCGGATCGTGTTAAAGCCACCTTGATGGGTAAATCACTTATCAGCCATAAGACGCCTGGCAAAGTCATACAGGAAATCATCGAGGCCACAGGAAAAGTATGATCCGCGTAAAAATTTGCGGTCTTACCCGTGAGGTTGATGTTGAGACAGCTGTTCAGGCCGGAGCAGATGCCCTGGGAATGGTTTTTGCTCCGTCGCCGCGGCAGGTCACAGTGAAGCAAGCAAAAATGATTATAAAAAACGCGCCTCCTCAGGTTCTTAGAGTTGGAGTGTTTGTGGATCAGGACCCCAAATGGATCATGCGGGTGATGCACGAGGTGGGGATGGACCGCATACAATTGCACGGGCATGAATCACAAAAGGTGATGCGTTTATTTTCCCGTTTTCGCGTAATACGCTCTTTGCGACCTACAGCTATGAGCATCGTGCCAAAGAAAGATCCGGCACCGGCTGCGGGAGCTTTGTTGGTGGATGCTTTTGTGCCGGGACAAGCCGGCGGTACGGGCAAACCGTCAAACTGGAAATATGCCAAAGGCCTGAAGCGGTTTGGCAAACCGGTCATTCTCTCCGGTGGATTGAATCCGCAGAACGTGTCCGAAGCGATCCGGAGGGTCAGGCCGGCCATGGTGGATGTCTCGTCCGGGGTTGAAGTGCAGCCGGGAATAAAAAACGCTTCCAAGATCAGGCAGTTTATTCGACGGGTTCAGGAAGGATAAATGCTATGGGAATAGTATTTGGGCAAGCTATGGATCTAAACATCCTGGTGGATTATCAGGCGGACGCAGTGGTGAGTAAAATCCTATTGGATAAAAAAATAGGTAATATTACTATTTTTGCTTTTGCTCAAGGACAGGGATTAAGTGAGCACACCTCTCCTTATGATGCTTTTGTTCATGTCTTGGACGGTGAAGCGGAAATTACCATTGAGGGGAAACCCCATAATGTCACGGCCGGTAGAGTGATGATTATGCCGGCGAATCATCCGCACGCCTTAAAAGCGCGGAAACCGTTTAAAATGATGTTGATAATGATTCGGGAAAAGGCGGAAGTCTAACATTATGCCACTCACCTTGTGTCCGGAATGCAACAACCGGGTTTCCGACTCAGCCCAGGCGTGTCCGTACTGCGGTCATGTGCTTAGAGACAAGGTGGTTTTCATTAAACCTGAAAAAAGTGGATGGTTGGCCGCGCTATTGAGCTTGTTTATTCCCGGTGCCGGGCACTTGTATAAAGGACATGTGATTTCGGCGATTCTTTGGTTTTTACTTGTAGGTAGTGGGTATGTTATCTTGTTTTTACCGGGTCTGATTTCACACGGGTTATGTATTTTGTTGGCAGGAATAGCGAGGACAAAATAAGCCGGCTATTGATGAAAACAAATATGGATATACTTCAAAAAAGATTGCCGATCAGTTACAAACCCATTATATTACGATCAGTAAAGTGACAGCCGAAGAAGAAAAGAAACAAAAATGATATTTCAAGACCTGACCATTGACCTAAAAATAATATAAAGGACGGCAGTATGCGGCAAAGCAAATCTTAAGTTCTTAAGTGATTCCGCTGCAAAACCCCTTTTTGCTGTCTTTTGCATGGAGGCAGCATGAACTATTATCTTTAACCTTCAAGATACGGTTGTTTTGACGCTTGCGTTTCTTCGATATTTAAAGCACTTTTTGTGTTTTTTAGGATCGCCTATTTATTCAAAGATTTTGAAGAGAGAGTAAAAGGCGATTCAGCTGATTTAATATCAGAGAGCAGGGTGTCCATCTTTGGTCCATTTCAGTTTCATTAGGGTTCACTTCCCTGCGAGGTTTAGCTCTTTTTTCTACTGCTTGCACGGCCGATGATCTGGCATCGTGATCACCGGCCAATTCCAGAAAGTTTTTTTTGGGGTGCAAACCCGGGAAAAGCGTACGTTTGATAAAAGGTGTTTTTTCCCTTTAATTGCAAGTGGTTTTCTCTAAAACGGGGCTTTTTTTACCCGCTCGGTTTGGAGAAGACCCAAAATCAGAAGACCTTTATTTTTTACCATATTTTATTTGAGTCATTAAATAAAATTCTTTAATGGGATTGATATCGGTCTCACGCTTTTTCAACCGATAGGTTGCTTGAATCTTAATTTTAGCAAGAAAATAATTCAAACCAATACTGCCGATTTGGCTGCCATCCAGATCAATTGCTTGGTTGGGATCGTACATTTCAAATTTTACCGCAGCAATCATTTCCGGAATAACACAATAAGTAGCAAGTGCATACCAGCCCGAGGCAAACTTTTTACTCGCGTCAACTTGTTCTTTTTCTTGATAAATATATTCACCTTGTAATTTAAACCCTGCATAAGTGTATTTCAGCAATCCACCGTATCGGTTCCGTTCACCCTCATCAGTACCCACTTGCGGTTGGCGGCCGATTTGAAATGCCCCACCCAAGGAAAAACCATCCAGGAGTGATCCACTCCCCGCCAGGGGTGAAAAGACCACACGGCCAACAACATCTTTATTATCATTGTTATCCGCTTGATTTCGGCCAGCGCCATTAAACACACCCGCACCATAGTAAATTTTCTTTTTCAAAAGCTTACCCTCAGCCATGAGACCCAGGTCGTAATTATAGGAAAGTTTGCTGGTTACTTCGGAACGATGGAAGACATCTAATTTGGCGGAAGAACCGATTTGTTCCTCACTAAAGGGCATCTTAAATTGACCCATTTTCAAATTCATGAATGAAAAAGGCTGGTAGCTAATGGATGCATCCAGAAGAAGATTGGTGGAAGATGCTGCATCAATTTGGATCTTGCTTTTAACCGCCTGGGCAATTTTTCCATCCAATGTCAGGCGGGCGCGTTTGATCTCAAAATAGCTGTCAGGATTACTTTTTTCAAACCAAGAGTAGTAAGTCTGCAAATAACCGTGAATCTTCAGATCCGTAATACCAACTTGAGCAGGAACTTTTGGCGCAGCCGCTGGTGCGGTTACTGTCGGTGCCGGCTTGACGGTCTGGGGTAAAACTTCTTCCGCCATAGCTGTTGATCCAATGGATAACATACCTAAAGCGCTCAAGCAAACTATGTAACGTTTTAATATGTCTGACATTAAACGACCTCCTGGGTTGGGTTTTTTTATTGATAATTTATTTGATTTCGTTTTGATTAAAAGCAGTTTTTTTAAAAGAAGGGGGCCACCTCCCATTCGGTTATTTATCTTAACCCTTCATTCGGATCTAAGATATATATTGTCTTGCATTTATATACTTTACGCAAATTATTTACAATTTCAACCTTTATTTTTCCGATAAAAAATAATATACTTTATACTTTCGAAACTCGCGGTCCCGAAAAAGAGCAACATTTATTCACTTGACGCAGGAATATCAGTGGTGCATATAATAAGGTATTGCGAACGGCACTATGTTTGCCTCGCTAAAACAAAAAAGGGAGGAGAATAAATGCTTAAAAGAACATTAGGAATTATGTTGATGTGCTTTAGCTTATTGCAAGCAGGAGAGGTCTGGGCAAAAACGTATTATCTTGGTATTTTACCCCTCAGAAAACCCACGGAGATGATAGAGAGATTCAAGGGAATAGAAAAACATCTTTGCGCGGAAACCGGCCTGGATATACGGTTGAAACTGTATCCTACCACAGGGGTTACCGGCGGATACACGACGCTGGTGAAAGATATTGTGGCCGGTGAAATTGATTTTGCATTTCTTGCTCCGGTTACCTGTGTACAGGCTGCAGGCAGCGGCCCTGTCCTTCCCTTTGTCTGCGCGCAAAAATCGGGTTCACCGACTTACTATGGCCATCTTGCGGTTAAAATTGATTCTCCCTACCAATCACTTAAGGATTTAAAAGGAAAAAAAGTGGGCGGGACCAGCGCCTCTTCCACTTCCGGCAATCTAATGCCGACTGGCTGGCTGAAGGACCAGGGAATTGACAAATTTAAATATTTTCAATTTGAATATTTAGGCAGGCATGATAAAGCCGCCCAGGCGGTTATCATTGGACAGTATGCCGCTTGTTTCATCAACGAAGCCACGTTCAATCAATACAACGAAGAAAAAAAGCAGTTGCGAAGTCTCTGGCGGCATCCCGCGGTGCCGGAGTTTCCTTTTTGCGTAAACACCAAAAAAGTTTCTAAAAAGGCATTGAAAAAAGTCAAGCAAACTCTCCTCAACATGCATGAGGAAGGTCTTGCCGAGATCCAAGCGGTAAATAAGAAATACGAAAAATGGGTGCCCATAACATTGAAGGAGTATAACACGGTAAAGGAAGCGTGCGATTCGATTCACGGCGCGAAATTTTATGATCTGGATTACTGGCAGAAGATGTCCGATAAATAAAAATAAATTTCCCCGCCCTGACGGGCGGGGAGTTTTTTGTATGTTGAAAAAGCTTAAATGCGGTTTATTTGCAAATGCTTCGGCGCGTCGTATGCCCATTTGGCAGACATCCGCAAAAGTTTTGTCCCTATAATATTTCTTCCGACCGGGGCGACATCCTGCAACGCCTTTTGACGCTCTTATTCCCGGGAGCCCAACGGAAGTCCCGTTCGATTTCCTCTCCGGACGGGGCACGCCCGGGGTTTTCGGCGTTGCAGGGCCAAGTGCATTCTTGATGGAGAATATATGGATGGAAGAAAAAACAAAATTTGCCGGAAATAAAGTTGTTGGTTTTGGTATTCTTCAGAAATACTTGATGGTAACCATTTTTCTGCTGGTCGCAGGTATTCTCGCATTATCTATATCGTTTTCAATCAACATACAAAGAATCATCCACACCGAAAGTATAATCCGGCTGGAAACGTTATCCTCAAATCTTGCGACAAACTGTAAAGAGATGTTGATATCATGGGATTATCCTTTGTTAAAAGAAGTTTGCACTGGTGTGCTTAAGCAGGAGGATATTGTATACATTACATTTTATGATGACCGCGGTCAAATAATCGGCGACAGTGATTATTCCCGGGTGGGCCGGAAAGAACCTGAAATATTTAATGAAATAATCCAATATGATTACAGTCGGTCGGATCATTATACCAAAAAGGCCGAGAATTTATTTTATATCAAAAAGACGAAATATAAAGATAAAGAAGTCACGGAAGCGAGAAGGAAACTGCTTATAGATGATCGGCTAATCGGAGCAATGGTGCTGGGCGCCTCACAGAAAAGAACGAATGAAATTATTCGTAAGGCTACAATACAGGTTTTTGTGATTTCCATAGGTATTCTGGTGCTTGGCGTTATCGTGGCATTTTTCTTTGCGCGTACTTTAACCGGGCCGATTAAACTTTTACAGGTTGGCGCCCAGAAAATTGGCGCCGGAGATTTAAAATACATTATAAACGTTAACACAAGTGATGAGATAGGTCTGTTAGCCCGTGCTTTTAATAATATGAATCATTTTCTCGGATCGATTCAAACCGCAATCTTCCGTACCAAATCCCTGACCGAGACTCTGCGGCGTATCTCCGAACACTTGTTATCCCTATCCGAAGAAATCAGCGCCGCTACGCAGGAAGTCACTAGCAATATTTCCTCCGTGGCCACCAATGCCGAGCAGCAGCGGGAACACACGGTCAACTCTGCCAAAACCATCAAGGACCAAGCCAATTCCCTGAAGGAATTTATCATCTCTTTGGATGAAGCCCGTAACCTGGCCCGTATTACACACTCTACCGCCGAGGATGGTGGTAGAATCATCCAATCTGCCATTAAAAAAATCAACTTGCTGTTTACTATTTTCGACCAAAATGTCCACCAGGTGAGCGAACTCAGCGGCACGATTCAGGAAATCGACCAAGTGCTGGAAGTGATCACGCAGATCGCCGAGCAAACAAACCTGTTGGCGCTCAACGCGGCGATCGAGGCGGCCCGGGCCGGCGACGCGGGCCGGGGCTTTGCCGTGGTGGCGGACGAGATCAAGAAACTAGCCGAGGAATCCGGGGACGCTACAAAACAAATCGGCGCCCTGGTGCAGCGCATTCAGATCGAGAACCGGGCTGCGGTCGAGTCCATGACCGATGGAGCCAAGCACGTTACCTCGGGCCGTGAATCAATGACTGAATCCGAAAAATCACTGTCCACCATCGTGAAATCCGTCAGTAATCTGGAACAGCGCGTTGCTAACATGTCCACTCTGTCCAGTTCGCAATTGGAACGTACCGATACGGTCCAGAGTAACATGCGGGAAGTGATCGCTTTTGCCGAGGACAATGCCTCCGCGCTGGAGGAAATCGCCTCCAGCATGGAAGAACTCAACAATTCCATGGCCGAGATCACGAGCAGCATTCAGGAAATATCCTCGGCCTCCAGCTACCTTCAGGAAGCCATTCGGAAAATGAAAGTTTGAAATTATTCCTCAAAATAAATTCGAATACCCTCAAATTAAACCACGTAAATGGGGACGTAGTGAAAGCGCCGGGATAAACCGGCATAGAGTAAAGGGTGAGGCTTCGACTGAGCTCAGCCGAAGTCAAGTCCCTTACATGAAAGGACTAGCTGATCCATCATGGCCCCAAGTCATGCGCGGGTGGTCGTGAGGCAGCACGTGAAGCGTTGATCGGGGAAACGTAGGCCAGCCATTGAGCTCCGAAATCACCAGTCTGGGGCGCCGACCATGTACAACGGTAAGGGAAGGCAACACAGGCAACGGTAGTAAACAGCGAGTCGTTGTCTGCGGAGTACACGCTATGTTCGAGAACCGGGAGAACTCAGCGGCTCCCGCAGCGAGCAAGCGGCGGCAAGCTAAGGGAAGGTCTGAGGCCGGAAGCCTTATATGCACGCAGCTGAGTAGTCTGACAACAAAGAAGTGGCTGGCACCAGTTCCCAAAAATAACATTTATATCATAGAGCTCAATCCCAAGCCTGCACCGGACCGTGCAGATGAAGTGGCTCAGTCTGCTTTGAAGGCCAAAATTTTATATCCCCAGTTAATTCAGCGGATTCTCATGAGGGTGTGCCAGCCATCTGAATAATATTAATATAATTATGATGGTGATTTAAGGAAACCTACAATCTGGTCACCATGTCTAATTAATTAGAGAATTTTTACAAGACAGTTGTTTATTTAAAATCTTTAAAAAATAGGGGTTTTATAAAAATATTTTTTTTGGGTTCCACAATTTTCATTATTAAAAACAAGCGCTTTTTAGAAAAGGTCGAAAAAACGGCACTTTTTTTAGTTAGCATTAACATTTTTGTAAAAAAAATAGTATAATTATTGATAGGTCTGTAAAAAAATGTTGGGTTTTTTCATGCTTTTATCAAAAGGAGTCGATAACCCTATGTTGAAAAAAGCAAAGTACCTTATCGGATCAGTTTGCTTAGTGGTTCTCCTCTGTACTGCATCGGCATTTGCCGATGTATCCGGTGTGTCTGCCAGTCTTGGTACCACAACTGTCAATACCGCAGCCCAATACACGGTAACCTTCACTACCGGAGCTTCCGGAGCTCTCTCTTCAGGATCAAGCGATACCATTGTCATTACTTTTCCGACCAACACCACTGTTCTTGCTTCTGTCTCTGCCGGCTCGGATATTACGGTGAATGGAACCAACATCAGCACAGCTGCTGCCGGATCAGGTCAGAACCTGACCATTAACACACCGGTAGATATAGGCAATTCCACCGGTGTTACGGTTATTATCAGCAGTTCGGCCAATGTTATCAATCCCAGTACACCGGGATCAAGCTACACGATTAATGTCCATACATCTGTAGAAGGCACGGAAGTGGCTTCCGGATCATATGCTATCACTGCTTCCATCACCGAGCTCTCCGTAGGTTCTGTGACCGTAACTCCTGATACCATCGGCAATTACGGGCAATATTCTTTTCAAATCACCATAGCAGCTGACGGCGCTCTGCTCGGAGGGTCAGGACAGATTTCGGTCACTTTCCCTGGTGGCACCAATGTGCCGGCTGCGTATGCCTCTGGAGACATCACAGTCGATGGAAACAATGTCAGCACTGCCAGCGGTGCAGGTCAGGTGGTTACACTTACCACCCCGATCAATCTCAATGCCA
>JAGLMY010000319.1 GCA_023139775.1 bacterium | reverse complement strand
ATAGAAGCATAAAATCAAATGTACCTATATTTTAGAGACACTACACTAGTATAATAATAATACGTTCCGCCTCTTGGCCGGCGGTAGTAAGAAAGGTAAACATGATTCTCCATTATTTGCGACCTAGTATTTGGATAAAAACCTGTGCGATTCTGGTAAGTCTTAGTTTCGCATTGCCTTATTTGACCTGGGCTTTTGAGGCTAATAATTATTTAATTGGCAGAACAATCCTTCCGCAAGTATCCTTTTTCGGAAAAAAGCTCACTATTCCTGAAAAATTCGGGACCATGGCAAATTCATTTCAGGGTAATGAAAAGACAATTGTATGTATCCAGGATTTGCATTGTAATTACGAAGTTCAGAAGAACATCTCGAATATCATCCATAATTTAGTTCAAGAGCATGGTTTAAACCTGGCAGCTGTAGAAGGAGCATTTGGCCGGGTAAATACCGCCAAAATCAGCACTTTTCCAGTTAAAAAAATTAAAGCGGAAGTTTGTGATTATTTTGTTAAGCAAGGCAAACTTACGGGCGCGGAATATTATGCTGTTACCAGCAAACAGCCAATACACCTTGAGGGTATAGAGACGCCGGAATTGTACGTGGCCAGTGAGCAAGCGGTCCGAAAGTTTTTAAATGCCGAGAGCCAGGGCTATTGCTATGATCTGCGCGAGATAATGGAAGAATTGAAAGCCAATATTTATAATTCCCGGCTCTTGAAATTTGACAACAAGCGCGTAGCTTTTCGCGAAGGTGAGCTGGATATCTTGAGATACAGCGCCTATCTTCAGCGCACGGCCCGCGGGCTGCAAGTGGATTTGAGCGTGTATCCCAATTTGGTTCGCTTTCTTAGCCTAAAGCAGAATTTTTTCTCAGCCCAGGTCGATTCGGATCAACTTTTCCAGGAACTGGACAAACTGGATGCCAGTATCCGGCAACAGCTCTATTCCAGCGACAGGCAACGGAAACTGGATGAGTTGTACACCCGCCTGGATATCATCGAAAGACTCCTCAACATTTCGGTTTCCCAGGAAGAGCTGCAAGCATTCCGCGCTCAGCGGGAAAAATATACCATAAGAGAATTTATTGATTTCATCAATCAGGCAGCGGAGGGCTCCCATGCCCGCCCGACAGAGGAAATAATCCTAGATCCGGAAATGTATGTCCTGGATGAATATTTAAATAAAGTTGAGGAGTTTTATCTTTTAGCTGATGAGCGGAGCATCCACTTTGTGGACAACCTGGTCCGGAAAATGGATCAATTGGATGAAAAGCTGGCTGTAATGATTAGCGGTGGTTTTCATGCTGATAAAGTGCTGGAAGAGCTTGAAAAACGCAATATTTCGTATGTGTCCTTAAAACCCCGCCTGACCCGGCAGGATGTGGTTAATCCGTATTTTTCCCTGCTCCAGGATCGCAAGACTCCTTTGGAAAAGCTGCTGGCTAAAAATCAGACGATCTTGGCCATTCGCTTAAAATTGCAAGATCCTTTGTTTCTTATGCAAATGGAGTTGCTGCTTAAGCCTGTAGTCCGGGTGCTAAAATTAACTTCCGCAGAAAGACGGCAATTAAGGGATTATTTGGCGGAAAATGATTCGGTGGAAGTAATGGCCATAAGCAAAGAGCAAGCAGGGCAAATAGGCATATTAGATATTAAAGATGCCCGGGTTTTTAAAACCTCATTTCAAGTTGACGGCAAAAATACTATGGTCTTAATTACGCCGGATAAAATGTGGGCCAAACGTCTGGGCCGGCAAATCCTCGCAATTGATACTAAAACCATAGCCTGTTGCGGAAAGACCATCAATATTTATTCTTCCTTGCCGGATGTTATTGAGGCTGTGCGCGCGATTAGTACTGATCAACCAACAGCAGTTGATTTGGCCCAAAAATATGGTAGACGAGTTCAAGGGATTTTGCGTGATCTCGCGAACGTATTTATCACTAAAGCCGCGTCCCGGATTTTTGCCCAATATAACCGAATGATCCGCGCCATGCCAACAGGAATTACAGTCGCATTATATATTATCGCGCTGGCATTGATTTTGCACCTGTGGCCGGGCGCTAGCGCGGATATTATCTCCCAACCCTGGCTGGCTGTATTATGTTCACAGATCTTATTGTGGGGAGTGATTAAATTAAGGCCAACCTGGCAGCAAGCAATTGAATTAAGGCCGGCGCCAAATATCTTTAACATGGCTGGTAATGGAAAGTCTTCTTTATCAGGCCGTTCCGCTGAGCAAAAACGCATGGGTAAATTGAAACACTCGGCTAAAGAATTCGATAAAACATTGGTGCAATTTGGATCAGACCTGATATTTGTCAAGCTGATGGAACGGGGCGCGAAAGCTATTCAGTTTAATATTACGGAAGGTATGCAACCGAATATTAAAGAAGCATTTCGTGATATTCAGCAAGGATTGTTAAACTGGAAGGTCTTAAACAACGAGATGGTAGTATGGCCCAAGCCCAAAAACATGAGCGCCAGGGAGTACATAAAAGGTTTGGGTGAGGCACGTGCGGACCTGGCAGATGAATTATTCTCGTTAATGGAAGAGAATAAAGCATATATGATAGAGCTGGCTGCTGACACTGACCAAACCATGCTGTTGAACCGGGATGAAGCCATTTTGGGTGTGGCAGAGGGACGTCTACTTTGTGAGATAAACGAAAAAAAAGCTGTTTTACAGGCAGTCGGGATCAGTGACCAACAATATTATCAAAATATTGACGAAGCACGCCAAAAAGCAGCCGAAGAATTTGAGGCGTTATTAGAAGCTGAGGGAAGAATCATAGACATTGATCTGACTGCAAAGGAAATTGCTGAGATAGAAAATTTTGAAAAGACGGGACATCCCAATACTGATGAAATGATCCAGGCCATCAGGCAGGGATGGATGCGTTTTATTGTTCGCGAAGATGGCGCAGTTCTGATCACGTTGACGGGCATCAGCGCGCAGGATTACTATCAGCACCTGGAAGAGACCCGTGTCAAAATGGCGAAAGAGATGGATAAACACGTGCCGGAAACTCAGGTATTTATAGAAGTAGAGAGCAGCACGGAAAACAAGTTTTCAGGCACACAAAGGCCGAATATATTTGAGGCCATAGTAGGGATTGAAACCGGGAAACTTGGCTGGAAACTAAGCGCTGATCAGAGCAAAGTAATTCTATATACCATAGACGTGGAACCTGAGGAGTATATACAGGAAATACAGCAGTTGCGCGAGGCCGCGGCCAAAAAATATGCCGCCCAGATTAAACCAGGCCAAATCTATATGGAAAAAGAGAATGGGCAAGTTAGTGAAGATTCCAAAGTCGTATGGCCGAATGTGCTGGAAGCAATACAGCACATCCTTGAGGGCCGGTTGATAGTTGGCGAAGAGAAAGGCGCTGTGAAGATTGGTGTTGTTGGGGATTCTGTTAACTATTGCGGAAGGATAAAAGATGCAAGAGATGAGTATGTGCAAAAGTTTAAAAAAGCATTGTCTAAACAGGAGGTTGTTTTTATTGAAATCTACAATGCTGATGAAGAGACTAAAAAGGCGGGTATTTGGCCCAATATCGATGAAGCTATCCTGGATATCAGGAAAGGGCAAGTAATTCCCAAAATAACAGATGATAAGATTATGCTGGAAGTGGTGGAAATAAAACCCGCAGAATACATAAAAGCTAAGATTCAATTCCGGCAAAAATCAGCTGATGAATTTTTGAAATTGTTTCCGAAACTCTCTCAAGAAGATATCGAAAATGCTATATTTATCGGGCCAGGCTCTGAAGATAAGGCCGGCGCTTACGCCGCGATTATGTTCTATGGTTTGCCTAATTATAGAGTGGAGTCTTATCAGGCAATCAAAGAGGGCCGGATGATATGGAATTATGAAAATAAGGTTCTGAAGCGGGAGGTAGTGGTATATATAGTCGAATTTCTAAAACAGATGACTGCCGCCCGTCAGGAGCAGGCGGATGAATTGCTCAGGTATAGGCTGAAAAACAGACAACATACTATTACTGTTAATACGCGCGAGAAAAAAAGTTCTGAGCCGTCCAAACCAGTAAAAAAGAAAAAGCCGGAGAAAAGCAAAAAAATAAAGTCTAAGGCAAACAAAGCTGACAAGAAACTCATGCAGAAGATACAGGCTAAGAATACGATAAATATAATAGAAGCTTATCGCAATATTATGCAAGGCCTGGCAATTCCATGTGAGCAGCCGAATAAGCAAAAGGCTTTAAAACCAGTGGATCTTTCCCGGTCGGAATTATTAGAAATAGTGAAAAGTAAGAAGGATGAATCTTTAAACCAAGCCATACCGGCTTTAGTAGCCGGCAAGGAAATAATTGAAATTAGCGGGCGGGCTTTTACCCAAGAAGAGCTTATCCGTGGAATTGCATTGGAAGAACTGGTGCTGAGTTATGACGCGGACGAACTGCAAGTCAAGTTGGCTCCGGTTTCAACAGACTCGGATAAGGCTAAAATATTTGCTCCTAAAAACAATATGGCCACTATCTCTGAGGAAGAAATGGCGTTGATCACCAAACCTAAAGCCTTCACTCCCATTCCCCATATGTCCTTAATACCTGAGAGATGGATCAGAGCAGGCCTTGACTGGCTGGGCCGGAAAATGGGCCGCGAAAAGATGCCCTCGTGGGTGGCTGATTTATATCTGGTCTTTATCGGCCCGCTTGGGGAAACAGAATTGCTCCGGCGGGTTATAAGCAGCGTGAGTATAGGTGTGAGCATCTGGTGGCTGGCACTTGGATTTGCCTTTGCGCATACGATTATTGAGTGGCTGGATCGCGCCCAGAAGAATGGCTGGAAAAAGGTTTTCACGCGCCAGCTCCTGCTCCTGGACCTGAAAGATTTTGCCTTTCGCGTCGGTTTGGGGGCCTTATATTTTTGGCCTTTCAGATGGGATTATCCCCTCTGGGCGGCATTCGGCATTTCCTGGCTTACTCATTCCGCCTACAACTCAATGGCTTTAGCAGTAAATTCCTGGCTTGAAAGCAAAGATATATCATTTAGAGTGCCATTGACCTCGCTCATTAATCCGCCGCTGGGCGTGGCGGGTAAGCCGGCTGATATTGGAGAAGAAGTTATCCGGGAGGAATTGTCGCCTGAGGATGATGTGCTTGAATACTTGGATGAAATGGAACCAAAACCTAAGACTCCGGGTAAACGAAAGCGCTTTGAAATAATAGTTAATACCAAAGAACAGTATGAGGATTTATATGATTTGGGTTTTAGGCCGGATGAAGCTGCGCGTACACGGCAATTGAATGACTTGCAGCATGTTGTCGAGGAAATAACTTATAATGATGTATCAGTTGAGAAAGAAAAAACAAATAATTTGCGCAGCAAGTTTATTGTCATGACCTTTAACCCGCCCCGGGAAATTGACGGCACAACTTACAGTAGCTTGCACCTGCAAATTCGTGACAAGTCATTGCTCAAAGGCAGAAAAACGCTGCCACTGAATCCCAAAGCAATTATAACAGCCTTATGTAAAAATCAACTTCGCGTTGCCAAGTGGACAGGGCCGGTTGTATTTTGCACAATATCTGAAGAAGAGGCCGCGCAATATCCCTGGCTGGTAACGGCTGAGGAATGGAAGGTCTTACAAAAAAGCAAGCAACTAAAAAAACAACAAACAGAACAATCAAAAAAACAAAAAAAACAAAAACAGAAAACTCCCTTGAATCTCAAGCCGCCGTCCGGGGTTGATGAAACTGAAACTGCTAGAGCCAGGGAAGAGAAATTCACCGCTGAGTATAAAAAAACCATAAGTGAAGAATTAGAATATTTAAAAACACATCCTAATGCCGTCAAAATTATGCAAGGAGAAGAGTATAGCTATTTTCATTCTGAAATATTACAAATAATAAAAAAGATAAAGATTTCAATAAAAGCAAATCCGGACAAGCAATTGAAAAACATTGTTCTATGGTCAAAGAAGCCCAGGGGAAATACTGATTATGGAAACATTATTAAAAAATATTATAAAACTTTGGATAAAATAGTCCAAGAAAGAAAACCACTCAAGCAAAAAAAACTAATAACATTTTTAAATCTCTTGGAGACCGTACACAAAGACGACTTTGAGTATCTGGAAAATATTACTTCCTGCTATGAGCTTGCCAATAAATACAAAATAATAGATTTAAAAGATGGCAAGAAATTCAATATGGGCTTTAATCAAGTGGTTTTACATGTGGCCATTATTATATCGGCGCTTAAACGCTTGCAAGCTAAAGCGTGTGAATATTTAAGCGAATTAGAGGGTTATGAGGAGCAGGCACTGGATACTTCGGAAGAGGATTTCCAAGTTAAAATTATTACGTTGGACAAAGAAATCAATGCCATGGTCTTGCATCAAAGCATGAGCGGCCTGCAAGAGAGTTTGCGGGCATTATCCGCATATTATGCTGAGCATGGTGATGAATATCCTAGTTTGGCAAAAACCGTAGGCAAAGAGTACGAACGATTGGCTGATGAGCAGGGCAAATTGGCTGAAAAGATTGAGGAAGATACTGTCTGTGTAAAGGATTTGGATAGCTTCTTTGACCGGCTGAGCGCGTTGACAAGTATTGATTTTCACGCTCTCTGGGCCCAGGTTAAAAAACGCAACAAAGAAGAGTATAATTTGCTTTTACAAGGAATTGTAAGCGCTGCCAAGCCGGTATTCGTTGAATTAGGTTGGGTGGGTTTTGATATTTATAAATATTTTGATTTAAAAGAGATTGAACCAAGTGAATCAATAGAGCCCTCTCAAACTTCCGGCGGCCTGATGCCCTGGCTGAAGGAATTGCTGGTTGAGCGCTGGGGCTTGATGAGCGCGGAGACGTATGATAATTGGGCCTGGCTGATCGAGGCTGGGCCTATGTTCGCGGCCATAATGATCGCCACCTATACCGGATTTTTGGATCCGGCGCAAGGTGCAAGCGCTTTAATTCTTGTCGGCATCCAGTACAGTTGGGGTGCTTTTTTTCTCGGACATATCATTCCCAAAGCAGAAGGGCGTCAAGCTCTTCACCAAGGTCAATTCCACGAAGTTTATAAATCATTTACACCGCAAGATTGGAAGAATGTAAAAATAGCTTTCGGGCTGGCGGTGGTCAATATTCTCTTTAGCTTTGCGCTGCCCTTGTCGGGTGTGATCGCGTTTGGGTTGGTGTCGCATTATTTCGTAAATTTGATAACTGTCCTGCCGCCGTTTGATTCCGTGTCCTTAGGGGAGTTTTTAAATGTGATTGGGCCGAATGAAACACTACTCAGGCATCCGGTGGGTAAAATTATTTATGCAAGAATATACGGAGAAGACAAGGATTTACGAAAAGCTATTTTCGGGCCGAACTTTACCGGCTGGCGTAAAGATATTATAGTTGAAAGCGGTTTGGGATTTGCTTTTAAGAGAAAGATCGTAAATGCGGCTGCTGAAAAAGATAAAACCAGGGAACTGTTGCCAGGGGATGTCAAATTTATCATAACGGTGCCGGCCTGGGCCGGGAAAGCAGTGAAAAAAAGCCTGGAGTCTGAGAATATTATATGGCGGACAATCGCAAGATACATAGCCTGGAGGATTAATCAGCAATTTAACAAATATGCGGTGAAGATTCGCCGGGCAAAAGCAGAAGATTTGGCGGAAATTGCCGAAATTTATGGTCCGGGAGGCATGTGGAAACAAGCCGGCAAATTATATGAGCTGGCAAAGCATGGATTATCTATGGAGCGGGCTTTTTATAGTAAGCAGAGTGAAACAGGGCAAGTCGGCGTTTTTGGCCCACAAATTTTGGAAGTTCTGAACATCATCGCGTCAACAATTAACGAAAAAGCCGGCAGTTTGTGGAACAATGTGAATATGAATGAACAGTTGAATGAGCGTTTAGGCCAGGGTTGGGAGAATAAGGATATTAAATGGGCCATGCATGTGATACAAAACCTGAGTTCGGAACAAATCGCGGAAATTGAGAATCCTGAGCTTCGTCTTTCACTGCAAAGCATGCAAGAAATGCTTTTGGAAACCAAAAAGCAGCCGGAGTTGAAGAAAGGCGTGGTGCGAAGCATTCAGAAACAGCTTATGCGCTTAAAAAATGGAGCCGGTAGTACTGCTTTGAAGCTGGAGCTGCTGAACATCACTGAAACAGATCTGCCTAAAAAACATGACATGGCACATCTTCTGTTTGCGGATAAATCAAAGGTTCCTGCAATCTATCAACAAATAGTGAAAAGTCTTTTAGCCCAGGTTGGTGAAAATCAAAGAATGGAAGATGTGCTGAATTTTATTCAGGGTATTTTAAGCAAAAAAGATGGGATATTGACAGCAGTTGAGAGCGCCCAGTTAAAGCATATTTTAGCGCAGATTGCTCCTGCCCAGCCAATCTTTACTGATTTAGGCCAGGGTTTCCTGCCTTATCAGGTAAATGCCATGGTGCATAATGATAGAGTAGAGGAAGAGTCAATAATAACTTTCTTTGGTAAGAAAGTTAAAGTTGCCATACCGGCAATTTCGCATGTTCTCATAAAATCGGATGCTCCTGTTACTGCTGACAAGCTGAACCCGGATACGCTGGTTGCAGTGGTTCCCTGTCATGAACTTTTGCCGGACATTAACCCGATAACGCCGGATACTCAACGCCGTTTTAAGCAGGAAGTGGTGTCTCTTACAAGACATACTATTTTTACAAGACAGTTTGGTGAAATGGAAGCCCCGCTGCAGCATTATAATGACTATTGCCTGGCGAAAAGTGACCGGAAGAGGGGAGCCGCAGAAGCGAAGTTCGCGCGTTCCCTTATGAGCATATTAAAACATCAAGCCCAACAACCAGGGACAGATATTAAACATTATGAAGCGGCTTTGTTGGATCTGGGTAAATACTTTGAAAATTCGAAAATGTTCGGCAGGGAAACAGCCGTACTGGGAACTTATACCAGCGCAGCTAATAAACCGTATAAAATATATATTCCCAAGGCCCTGCGCATGGGCGCCATACATCAGAATGCTCTGCTTTATAGCTATAAAAAAATAACCGGATCATTTGAGATGGAGCCGAATTTGGCTGCCAGGATAAATGAAAGACGTACTCTCCGGTTTAGTTTTGCCAACGCGGCGTAAGCCGGTTAAAACCTGTAAAGACAAAAAAGACCGAAAACTACTTATTTTAACCTTAACATAGATAATAATATTCAAATGCGGTCAATTTTCTATTTTCGATTCTCAACGCTTACTTTATCACATTGCGATTTTAGTACCGTAAGAAGCTGTGAAATAATTATCCA
>JAGLMY010000318.1 GCA_023139775.1 bacterium | reverse complement strand
GCTCTCTATTTTTATAGAGAGCCAAAGTATGAGCATGAAGCTGATATTCAGGCAGACCAATTGAACACTGGTCAGTCACAGGATAAGTCCGCGCATGACATTACAGCCGGCCGGTCAATGCAAAACCAGGGCTTGCCAAGCGCAATTGAAGCAGCAGTTAAAGGTCATGCTGGAAATGTCCTGGATGATCCAATAAAGGATCAATTTGAAGAGACGTTTGCTCGTGATCTATCTGCTGTTAGAATTCATGCTGATGTTAAATCAAATACACTTGCTCGGAATATAGGTGCGACGGCCTTCACCTGCGGTCAACACATCTTTTTCAACCAAAACGCATTTCAACCCGGGACGCAGGCAGGGCAGCGGTTACTTGCGCATGAATTGACGCACGTCATGCAACAAACCCATCATAGTCAAATACAAAAAGCTGAATTGGAATCACAGACAGCAATGTCCGTTGATGAAGATGTTCTCTTGGCCTTGCAAATTGCTGTTGATATGATGAATGGTGGTAACTGGTGGGAATCACAATTATTTCCAGCGCCGTGGCAGGAAGCATTGAATCAATTGATGGTCACTGTTGCCCGAGGCTCGACCCAATACGCAGGGAGGGAAGCGCAAGTTGTATTTCAAGAAGCTATTTTATGCTTGGAAGAAGCGATTCCTTATGTTGATGATCAATGGTTGGATACTCATTATTTTCCTAAAGTCACAGCCTGGCAGAAAAAGTTTAGAGAAGAGGAACTGCGACTAGGTGTGGAAAATACCTATGAGCAGTTTGTGAACAATGAACTTCCGTCAATGGATGATTATCCGGGACAGGCGGCCTACTTGGCTGCGAAAATGGATGAGCTTTATCGAACTGTTGATGTGGTTGATCAAGTCAAAAAAATAAGTAATTTTAAATTAGCACGCAAAGGTGCATCTCTGGTTGATTGGTATGACACCTTTGGAAGGACCGAAAGTTATGCCACCCCCAAGTCCTTTTGGACTGGCAATGCGGTTATTGCCTACAGTACTGATCGTGGTGCAATGGTTAAGGACGGGATTACCCGCGCCAAAGGCATATTAATGGGTATTGATGCTGTTTTTAAAACACCGAAAATGTTATCCGCTGAACCAATTTATGAAGACAATACCTTTGCTGATGTGGCCACTCGGGTGAAATGGGGGATTGAATTTATTAGTGGTGTATCAGCCCTGGTAGCAGAAACCGGGAATGTCGTATTAACTGCGATCGCGCCTTTTGTTAAAGATAAAGCCCTCCGGTTTGCCATACTTGGGCATGCTGATGATTGTATTGAAAAGTCACGAAGCCTCTCCAAGTCTTTAGGATTAACGGGTGCTTTGGCAGCATTGGATTTGGCCAAAAACATGGCCATTATCGTAGACGCTAATTCAACATCCTTTGAGCGAATAGATGCAGGTGTTGGTGCAACTGTTGCTACCTTAAAATTGATGGAAGTAGGTGTCAAATATGGCGCACGCCCTGGAAGCCTCCTGGCAAGGCATGGATTGCAATTTGGCGCCATGGAAGGTAGCATGGCCACAGTTGGAGGCGTAGCTTTGGCGCCCTTGGCGATATCCATCTCATTGAATTGGATGCTGTTCAAAGATGTGCTATTACCTTTGATGGGAAGCACCCGAATTAATGTTACCGCAGTGCTTATGCACGATGAAGTTGAAGATATGATTGAACAGGTGAATGCAATTGGCCGGAGTTATGCTAAAGTCATTATTGCGCAGTCTATGAAAAATAATACGGAAGATGCTGAAAAGATTGAAATGTATCAATCCATTGAAAATGCAGCAGCAAAAGAAGTTGCCTATATGATTTATGAGTTCAATTTACATCATATTAACAGTTGGCGGTCCCGGACACTTAAACGTGAATTTCAGCAAATTATCTTAGAGCATAAAGACGCCCTGGAGGATCAGTTTGCAACTCCGGAAACCATAGCTCCGATTGTGGCTGCCTTGGTATATAAAGCAGAAATGTGCACAGTCTTCATTCAATATTTGGTGGCTGATGAAGCAGGATTAAGTGGACCACAGGAAATTGATCGTTTGATTGCAGAAAAAAATCAAGGTGAAACCGTTCCCTAAAACTCATAGAGTAACAGGTCAGTGAAGTGTTGTGTTAAAAAATCCCGGAAACTTATGGGCTGCGGATTTATTTTTTCCCTGGGACGCGACTTACCTGCAGATGGAAAAGGTGCCAAGCACAAAGTCCATCATTTATGCAGCTTATCTGCGGCGTACTAAGAAATTGATTTTCAAGAAAAGTTTAACAAAATCCGAAATAGTGTGTCAATGCCTAAAAATAGGCCGCAGGAGAATGGGTGAATTGTTTGTGAATGAGGGTCAGAGTTCGTTTTATTATTAAAACCTTAAGTTAACAAGCGAACTCTGACCCTCATTATTAGTCGGGCAATCCGAATAGTGTGGTCGAAAAAAAAGTGGCTGGCACCAGTTCCCGCGCGGATTCTCAGTATAAGGGCTTGACGCTTTTCCTATAACTGGATATAATTACTGCCGGATACGTTAATAACTGAAAACAATAATTACCGGAGAAAACAGATGATATATCGCAGGAATATAAATAAAAGCAAGAGCGGGGGTCGAAGTTATAGTGTGAGTCAAAGCCGCAGTACTGGGACGATCAAATCGATTATCCTGGATTTTCAGGAAATGAAGTTGGAAACTGGAGTGTCCCGCCGATTAAGCATCCGGACAGTTCCCGGCAAAGCCACTGTCTGCATTGGGGTTCGCCGGAGCGGGAAATCAACATATCTATATCAGATCATTGAACGGTTTTTGAAAAGAGGAGTCCTTCGGGAGAATATTCTCTATTTGAATTTTTTTGATGACCGTCTTCACAACCTGCAACAGACAGGCCTTGACGTGATCGTCGAAGCCTATTATTCAATTTACCCGGAAAAGAAAAACATTGAGACGGTCTACTGCTTTTTTGACGAAATTCAAGCAGTTGTCGGATGGGAGCCTTTTGTCGACCGCTTAATGCGCACGGAAAAATGCGAGGTTTACCTGACGGGCTCGTCAGCCAGAATGCTTTCAAAGGAGATTGCCACGCAGATGCGCGGGCGGGCGTTGTCGTGGGAGCTGATGCCGTTCTCGTTCAGGGAATTCCTGGACCGGAAGGAATTAAAAAGCGCCGGTGCACTGTCCACTAAGCAGCGGTTTCTCATACTGAAGGCTTTCGAGGAATACTGGGAGACCGGCGGTTTTCCGGAGGTGGCCGGCCTTGACCGGAACCTGCGAATAAAGATTCACCAGGAATATTTTAATGCCATTCTGTTTCGGGATTTGATCGAGCGCCACGACATTTCCCATCCCAAGGCTCTGACGGATCTGGCGCACCGGCTGGTAGACAACGCGGCTTCGCTTTATTCCGTCAACAGTCTTACGGGATATTTAAAATCGCTGGGGCACAAGGTTCCCAAGGCAACGGTTTCAGAGTACCTGGAATGGTTTGAAGACGCCTATTTTCTTTTTACGGTGAGGATATTTGATGCATCGCTTGCACGCAGCAACACCAACGCGAAGAAAGTCTACTGTATCGATCACGCGCTGGTTGTTTCAGTGTCGTCCGGCATTCTGCTTAATTCCGGACATCTTCTGGAAAATCTCGTTTTTCTAGCGCTTAGGCGCCTTCAGCCGGAGATTTACTATTATAAGACAAAAGCCGGCCGGGAGGTCGATTTCATCGTCCCGATGAGCGGCCGCAAGCGGATGTTAGTCCAGGTTAGTGAGTCTTTAGCCGAACCGCAGACGAGGAATCGGGAAGTGACGGCGCTGCGCGAGGCCATGGAAGAACTGGGGCTAAAATCCGGGACCATAGTAACCCGAAATGAAGAGACGATAATAAAATATTCCGGTAGTAGTACAATCGAAGTGGTTCCGATATGGCGTTTTCTACTTGATCTGCCGGAAGCGTAAACTTTCCGGTTCACATTATAAGCTTGAAAAAGGGCCAAAACAAAGCACATACTTATTTGTGCACACCTGAAAAGTAGTTCTCCAGACTTGTAGGACTTGTAAAAAGAGCAGTACAGGCAATCCAAAGCAGACAATTAGAAAACATGAGCGTTCCTAGTCATGCTGGAAAAACCGTAGGGGCGAACCTTGTGTTCGCCCGAAAAAAACGCAGGGGCGACCAGCCGGTCGCCTGTGTTGTGGAAAAATGGGAATCTGATTAATGGTGCCAGGCACCTAATCCCCTGTAAAGGTAAGTTTGATGCTTGTTTATTTAGACGGGGAATAGCGGGAAAAATTGCAGGAAAAATAAAAAAAGTGGCCGGCACCAGCCGCGCACACCTTCTTTTTTTTTATCATCTGTGAAGTATCTCTGAGAGTGTTCTATGACTTCGACAAAGAAACCGACTTTTCTCTGGGAGGAACGCATGGTAGGTGGCATTCTCAACAAATTTATTTCTCCGGAAACTCCACAAATATCCCCTGTTTTCACAGATCAGCCCGAAATGTATGGGGATTCCATAGTACTGCCGCTGATACTCCGACAACATCAAGCGACGCCAAACCACAGTGTAGAAGAACATCTCTGAAATAGATTTGAGCTTCTTGAGTTTATTTGTGTTGTGATCCGGCTGTATCACCAGGCAATATGTACGGCCTCCGGCGATTTGCTCGGCCTTCGCTGTCACCAGCTCCGGGAAACGTCGCACGTATAGATGAACGACAAGAAGAAGCAGGCAACTCAGTACAAGAAGAATGGTGCAGATTTTCGCAATTTTTTTCATTCCTTTTCCTTCCAACCTTTGACTCCGTCCCCCAACCTCTGACAGAGGTGAGCCGGCCAAAGAAACTGAAGTTAAAAAACCTCGTGAGATGTTTTATTCCTTATATTCCTCATCCGAATATAGATGTTTTTCCAAATAGTTCCAAGCATGACGCTTGATCGATTGGTGAATGATCTTATCCCGCAGTTCGAAGGGCAAGTCAAGAAATCCATCGTTTGCCGTCATTAACCCAACGCCAATTCCGGACTGTTCATCATTCCAATCATCATGATGCCCCATTGGCATGTAAAGCAATTCTCGTATTTTAATAAAAGCCTTATCACAGACGCGATAAACGTATGGTTCTTCTTCGGGCGCTGGTCTCGAATAATTAGTATTATAGGGAATTTCTCTTTTGTCTTCTAATAGCGCATAAAGACGCTGGTAGGTAGAATGTTCAATCATCATTGCTCCTTCAACCAGGTCTTCTGTCCAAAGGGCTTGCTGCCTCACATCTTTCGGTACTGGCATGACCAAATAAGCCGCTGACTTAATTATCAAACTCAGTTGCTCCATAGTATCCAAGACTTTAGCATCAATGGTGGAATTATCTATAATTTGATAACATTGATCAGATAAAGCATTTATATGATGGGTGATATCCGTAATCAGCATCTCAACCTTAGCAGCGGCTAAACCTTGAGGATTCAATTTGATCAGGGATTGTATTTTATGACTAATGGGCATATCGCGGATTATTAATAATCGACCGGTGAAAAAACCGCCTATAAATACGCTGATTACAACTATTATTAGCAATAATAATTTCATAACAAAAGCCTCCTATTACCTGAATTTTGTACCGCTAAGTGAAGCCAGCCTATAAAAGCTTTCCAAACGGATAACCGGCCCCCGGCGAAAAAAGGGCCGGCTTATCCGGCGCTGAGGACAACTCAGCGGTTGTCTCCCCGGCCACGAATAACCAGAATACGGCCATATTTCGAGTTCCCGGTATGGTTAACGAAAAATAACTAAAAAAATAATACCACCATTTCGGAGAGTTGCAAGCAGGATTGCTATTTGGGACTGTCGACAAAAGCATAAAAAAATGAAAAAGTTGTCATTCCGGGGCTCTGTTGAGGAATCTCCTAGTCATGCTGGAAAAACCGTAGGGGCGAACCTTGTGTTCGCCCGAAAAAAACGCAGGGGCGACCAGCCGGTCACCTGTGTTGTGGGAAAATGGGAATCTGATTAATGGTGCCAGGCACCTAACAGACTTAAAGAAAAGAGAAAATAAACCCGATAATACTTATGGAATTTAGTTGTTTTTAAAGTATTAGAGAGGTTCTGAAATTTGGTATCTGAAATACCAACGATCGAGAGGGAGCCTTATGCCGAATCGAACCAGCATAACCGGCAGTAAGCTTTTTATCGTGGAGAAATTTCAGGAATACAATACATTTCTTCGATCTGCCATCTCAATTGAGTACGGTGTCACCGGAATTTGTGACCGTTGCGGATCACCACGGGAAAAATCGTAGGGGCGACCGGCCGGTCGCCCGTGTTGCGGGGAAATGAGAACCAAGTTAAACGGATATTAGGACTACGGCTCGGGTCAGAGAGGGTAGGAGTTAAGAAATTAGAAGTTCTTAAATTATTTAACTCCGGCCCCAATCGCACCGATCGCACATAAAGTTGCAGGCTGTTGGAAAAAAAGAAAAATATCGGGATGAAATCTGCATAGGGCGGAAGAATAATATGGAAAGAAAATTGATTGTTTGGGAGCAAGATTTCGAGCGATCCTTCCAGGCATCAACACCCTCTGACTGGAGAAAGGCAGGCGGGATACTGTCTCTTATTCCTAATCGTGCCGATTGGGACTGCTTTATTGAAACAGTAAAAAAAGACTGGGACAATTGGAAGGTAAATCTACTTCAATATAAAAATTGTTTGATTATTTTATACGATGGTTTGGCTTTTTATGAATATGGAGAAAATAGATTTTGGCCACAGTTCGCTAAAACACTTGGCAAAGAAGTATTACCAAGCAATCTAATAAATGAAATCAATAAAAAATTTGCAAAAGCCGCAAAAAACCATGGCTTAAAAATTCTGCAACGTAACAATAGGATGGATTTTAACGGTTCTGCAGTGTATCACATAGGCATTCCTCTCTCATTATGGGACGGATTTTTGGATATTTGCGAATGGGCGTTATGGCGAAATAATTGGAAATTACTACTTGATGATGAGTGGGAAAAAACAATTACTAAACTTGCCGGAAGCCGTGTAAGACTAAGAATTTTTTTAATTGAAAATCGTGAAGCAGCAAGCATGCTTATTCAAGAAGTAATAGACGCGCGTAAAATATTGACCGAAGATCAGAAATTAAGTATTAGTGATATTTCTCAAGCAACCACTCTTCGAATTGAATATTTTGAAGAAGTTCCAGAAACTGCAGAATTTCTCCGCCTGGATAATCTCGAGTCTCTTTATAGAGGTCGTGCGATCCTCACTTGGAACGATCAACGAGGTATTATCAGCCTCTACTTGCCTGCGATTGACAAAGATAAACTACCAGCCACTTGGTGCGTCGACACATTAAAGCAGGAAGCTTCTACCACTCCTGATGAATTTATTCTGAATTCATTATCTTTTGAATCTTTGTTGAAATTAAAACTAGAATCAAGTCTGTTTACCGAGGTGATAAAACTTAGAGGCATCAAGCCTTGGGGTATGTTTGAGGCGAGGTGTGGTGGCAATTTTGTTAATTCGGACCGAGAGCAATTGCCATATAGAAGTTATGTGATTATTTCTCAAGAAAAAATAGAAAATATTACTCGAGAAGGTTTTGAAGAAAAGGAAAATCCCATCAATGAACATTTTGAACTTGCGGATGGTAAGACATGCTTTGTTACCCGTCTCTGGCCTAATGACAAGCATGGGGTGTTACGAATTAAACAAAAACAATTGGACAAAGAAACGACGATTCGCTTTAGAGCGAATACGAAAATTGAGGCCAAAATTTATCCTGGGATCGGAAATCGCGCCGCAAACTTTACCCGGTATCCTAGCGAAAATAAAATAGTGACTGATCAGTTGCCAACAGTGTGCGTTGCAATACCATATGGATATGAGTATAGCGAATCATATCTTAACGATAAATTCAGTATATTTGTTGACAAACTGCCAGCAATAGGCAAGTGGAAAAAATATCCTGTTCATTCGGATGAGAAGAATTTTTATAGGTGGATTTGGGATAAAAAACCCTTTAGAGAGCAAACCAAAACTGGTGTAAAACTCAGAGGTTTTAAGCAACTCAATGAGTGCTACAAAGCACCCGACCTGAAAGGCGACAGAACATTTTTTATCCGATCTCCTGAATTTGTTAAAAGCTATCGAGTTTATTTAGAACACACAAAATATAGCATGACAGATTGTTGGGAAAATCTGCCAGGTGCATATCTCATCTGGTTTTTGCTTTGCCAAGAACCCACAGGGAGTAAGTTGGAGGATTTGTTGCTTGCAAAGGATATAATTGCTCCTGAAGCCAGGCAGTTAAGCACATACTTGCTGCATAAGTACGCAAATTTCGGTTTTCTCATACAACGCGGCCGGTTATGGGAAATTGCGAAATCCCATGCCGCTATTACTTGCCATACAGATAGATTTTGTCAGTTAGATTATTGTGGCGACCCCTCTATCCTTTGGGGTCTGTATCGCAAAATGTATCATGAGTCACCCAATCATGAATTGCCTGTCATTGAGGTTATAAATAAGTGGGGCGCACAAGAGGTTCCTTTTCTTCAAATGAAATGGAACATTGCTTTGCAAGATAAGTTAATAAAATATTTACAAAGTAGAGATGTTATGACGGGGGGAGCTCTATGGACTCACTAACAACTCGATTTGAGAAGGAGGTTTTTTCGCCATATCTTGAGATACTCAAGGCGCAGTATCGCATACACCCAATGTACGCCCATGCTAAAAAGATATGGGAAGAAAAACTTACCTTAAAAGAATTGGTCAATGGTCCCTATTTGGAAAAAACACAGGTTTATGAACCTGGTGACCCTTTAGAGTCTCTTGATCTCCATGAAAAAACCGTAAAAACCATTCGCAAGCGACTTGGTGATATGGAAAATCTTTATCGTCATCAAACCGATGCTTTAAATCTTTTACTTTCCGGTAAAAACGCTGTTATTGCAACCGGTACAAGCAGCGGAAAAACCCTCTGTTATCAGATACCAATTCTTGATGACTTAATACGCAATTCTACATCGGGCTTAAGGGCTGTTATTATCTACCCGCTTAATGCCTTGGTGAATGATCAACTCACCGAATGGGAGGAAATGCTAAAGGACCATTCACACATTTCTTTTGCGAGATTTACAGGCCAGACCCCGGATAATCAGGTTGAATATGAGAGCGGGCTCCGCGCTGTGATCCGAGATAAACTTATTAATGAGAAACTTTCGCAGCAAGAGTTGCACAAGCAGATTGAACTTAGACTAGCAGACACGGTACGCAATGAAATACCTAACCGTCTCAATCACCGCGAAGATATTCGCGCAAAAGGTCCACAAATACTCATCACAAATTTTTCAATGCTTGAATATCTTCTGGAGCGGCCGATTGACTCGTCTGTTTTTGATAATGCAAGTCTTAAGTATTTAGTGCTTGATGAAGCACATGCATACAGAGGAGTACAAGCGACGGAAATATCCTTCTTGATACGACGATTAAAAGATCGCTTGGGTATTGAGCGGTTAACTTGCATTGCAACCTCAGCCACTTTGGGCAAGAAGGATGATGTGGAGAGTCAAAAGAAAGTCCGCAAATATTCCGCAGATATGTTCGGTGAGGAATTTAATGAGCCGAACCCGATTTACGGCACACTGGCCACACTCAAGATTGAACAGCCGGCATATAAGCCTTCAGCTTTGCAGTATATCCAAGCGGCCGAAGCCATGAGAGCATCTAGTCAGGCGGATATCAGAAAATATCTCGGTATAACTGTCTCAGATAATGACGTGGCCGTCATTCTTGCTCATGATGAGAATTTGTTTAGTTTGCGAAAAGAGATATTAAAAAAGCCGATATTGGTGAGCGAGGCAGCGAAATTACTTTGGCCGACCGATTCAAATGCGGAAAACGGGCTATTAGCTTTGTTGGAAATTGTGGCAGGAGCGAGGAGAAACGGAGTACATGAAGACTTACTTCCAACGCGTCTTCATTATTTTGTGAGAGCCCAGGATGGGTTGCACATTTGCCTTCACAAAGAATGTCCCGGGCGTAAAGGTGGACAGCCTGCTTTTTTTGTATCTAGAAAGGCCGATTCGGAAGTGCTAGAGGGGTATTGTCCAGAGTGTCAGCAAAAAGGTCGATCCTCTAAATTGGTTGAAGTCGTAACATGTCGTAAATGTGGTTACCTATATGGTGCATTGCAAGATTTGGGTCCGCGCCGAGCTCAGACTCCAGAAAATGATTCGGACGCCATGAGAGCTGCTTTTGATTCCTTTAGCACAGAATTGGGCTGGGCAGCCGATTCTTTTTGGTCGTACTTTTGTGTCGAAAACGAACTACCATATCCGAAAGAACCGAAAGCCGATGAAGAAGATATAGACGATGTTTTTCAGTTGGAATGGTGTGTTATATGTGGCAAAAAACATGATTCTGGTGCCGGGGACAAATGCACCTGTTTAACACCACATTTGCGAAAGATCCAAATAATTCATCGTCAATGCTTCCATTCCGGTAAACCAAAGGACCTAGCAAATCTTTATAGCTCGCAGAAAAGGTCTTTGAGGGCTTGCCCAAATTGTGGTGCTCAGAATAGTTCTGGGCTTGAGCCAGTGCGCCGCTTTCAGGAGTCTGATGACGAGACCGGCTTGGCCATGGCAATTCCGCTTGCTCATTTTCAAGTCACCCCTGTTTTAGACAAAAAGAAACCCCCACGTAAGCTACTTTGTTTTACTGATCACCGGCAGAGGGCCGCAGCGTTTCCATCACTTCTTGAGGAAGAGACGTTTGTTCATGATATGGGGCGTAAGATCGTAGAAATAACCAATGCGGAAGGTAAATCCCTTGATTTAGTGACATTGGGGGAACGCCTTGCTGATATATCGGATAGCCAGTCAAACAACTATGACCCTGATTTCTTTTTGCCTGTTTCACGTTTCCCAGATGGAGAACTGGATACAAGAGGGGGGATTAATTTATGGATAGCGGAGACATTCAGCTATTTTGGTATCCCAGATGCTGCGCGTGAATCTGCAGAAGATTTAGGGCTTGTAACAGCCGAATATCTGCTTGAAGAGAAGGAAGCGCTTGTTTTTCATAGGTTGCTAAATAAATCGAATCTTTCTCTTCAAGATTCTACAGCAGCTTTGCAGATATTACTCGGAATTATACGACAAAGGAAAGCCTTTACTCTTCCAACAGGGCGTGTTCATTACTCAGACCCAGCTTTCGGACGTGTTACGGTTGATATAGCGTACATTTTACGCAGAGAGGGCGTGGGAAAGCTGCAGGGTAAATACGTAAAAGGATGGTTGCCGCGGTTAAATAAAGACGGCACTTACCGCAATAATTTCGTTACAGACTATCTACGCCGTTTACTACAGTTGCCTCCGCAAGAGATTTTAAATATAGCAGAAAAAATATGGCAATTTCTTACAACGGAGTTTTTACTAATCCCACATAGGGAAACATGGAAGCTCGGATATGAAAGAATATGCGTTAAGAAAGCACCCTCACGCTATGTCTGTAAACGTTGTGGTTATGTGACCGCTTATTCTGCGCAGCAATGTTGTCCTCGGAAGGAGTGTGACGGCAAACTAGAAATACGTCCATTTGATTCTGCGAAAGAAAATATTATAGCACGGTGGGTCGCCGACCAAATAATGCCTCGGTTTACTAATTTGAAATCAGAGGAACACAGCGCACAAATAAGCAAGCCAGTTGCGAAAAGGATTGAAGACGAGTTCCGGGCAGAAGGTATAAATCTTCTAAGTAGTACTACGACGTTTGAGATGGGTATCAACATAGGAGATCTTCAAAAGATTCTTCTCCGTAACGCACCTCCGACGAGTGCGAGCTACGTGCAGCGCGTTGGACGAGCTGGGCGCGGTATCGACAAAAATGCCGTTTGCGTTACGTTATGCCGTCGTACTAAGTATGATGCAGATGCGTGGCAGGAGCCGTCGCGTTTAATGTCCGGCGAAGTGAGAACTCCGACGGTTTTTACTCAGAATCCAATAATTGCACAACGACACTTTAATGCAGTACTTTTTGCAAAATATTTACGTGAAAATGTTCTTGAAAGACAACTTCTTGGGGAATTGAAACAAGAAATACGTTTAGAGCCTTTTTTATCCTCAGCTATTCGGGATCAGTCAAAATTATTACCGAAACCCTGGCTAATTTTTCCGCCTGATTTGTATCTGGATTTTACCAGTTGGCTTGACAGGACTAGCGAGCAAGATGTTTTCAGCACTTCCGCGTGCCTAGCTATTCTATCAGCCGTTGGTACGTTCTCTATCGGTAAAATTGAGGCTATAAAGAAATACACATATATTCTTACCGCTATAACCGATGAACTAGAAACTCTTCTCAGAGAACGACTGCAGATAGTCAGCTATGGTCGTCATGTGGTGGATATTGATCGATCTATCAAATCACTGCTAAGAAACGGCATCATAAATGTACTAGCAAGGCGTGGATTCCTGCCTCGCTACGCTTTTCCTCTCGACGTAGTATCCCTTGAAACTGGCCCAAGTCGGTGGTCTCGCGAATCTGATGTTGAGTTAAGTCGTGACAGGGGGATTGCAATTGCCGAATTTGCTCCAGGAGCCCAAGTCATAGCACATAAAAAAGTCTTCACTAGTGAAGGTCTCTACATCGTAAGTAAGAGAGACGTGCCGGAGAAGAGGTTCTATGTAAGATGTAGAAATTGCGATCAAATAAGAACTGCATCGACGCAAGAAAAACTGAAGGGAAGATGTTTAGTTTGTAATAAAGCAGTAAATCCAGTGCAGGATATAAAGATTTTTGTCGAACCAGAGGCGTTCAGTATACGCATAGACAAACACAGTGAGGGATCAGCAAGATATCGTCGTACCACACTGATCCGTCAGCGGCAATCGCTCACTCACTTCATTGATTCTGTTAAAGACGATCAGTTTGAAGACTATGGTATTTTCAAGCTGGTGCTCAAGGTGCCGGGGACACTATTTCGATATAATCTAGGTCCGAATAATGGCGGATTCATTCTGTGTCCCCATTGTGGTTATAGTGCGCCAAAGAAAGTATTTACTATAGCTAAGAAACATCAAAGGCTTAGAGTGTTTCGTGGAAATGCAGATTGTATTCAACAGCCATGGTCAAAAGAAATTGCGTATGGGCATCAGTTCCAGAGTTATTGCCTTATCGTCCGTCCTGCCGTCCCCTCAACATCAATTGTGTCCCTCGCGTTTGCATTAAAAAAAGGATTGTGCACAGTTCTAGATATCGAGCCATCTGATATTGGCGTATCATGGAGATGGTTAGCGAATAAAAACGACAAGGTTGGTGAAATTATCCTGTATGATTATGCACCGGGGGGCGCGGGATTTGTAAAGGAGGGGATTGATAATTGGCAACAGGTTGTAAATATAACTCGCGAAATATGTAAAGTCTGTAAATGTGAAAAGGCATGCTATGATTGTTTGAAGGATTATGGTAATCAATCTTATCATGAAAAATTAAATCGATACACAGTGACAGAATTTTTACGAATATAATCGGTGTCGGAGTTTTGCGCCAGGCCAAGTCTGGACAAAGGGAATGAGGTGAGAAGCAAACTCTGAAACTTTGTAACGAAACCTAGTGGGTAACCAATCCCACCCGGCAAAGCCTAGCCAGCAGCCGGAAGCGAGTCTTGCGTGGCAGAGAGGTAACTCTCTGTGGCGAAGCGTAGACAGCGAGTACACAGGCCGTGTGATAGAGTCCCGAAATCACCAATGCGAAAGCCGACGAGTTGACTCCAACGGAAGGCAGCATCCAACCATCGCAAGGGCAAGATGGTAGGGTTTCGCCGGGATCGGAGAGCAGGGCATGTGTACAGGAGGTTTCCCAGAAACCTGGGAGAACCTGTTAGTCTCCATCTGATAATAGCGGTCAAGGGGAGCCAGGTGGAAAACCGAAATCTCCAGGTTTTCGTCAGCCAGTGCCAGGCAGACGGAAAAGCGAAAAAGGTGCACGCGGATGGTATGTCCAAACGAAGGCAACGAAGCGCGGACAAAAGGATAACAGGCGTCGGAGCTTCTGATAGTACCTGTGAAGCAGGGGAACCAAGCCGAAGGAACCCAGTGGAGGGAAGCGGAAGTCGGAAAATGGAATTGCTGGAGGGAAACATGACGAGGACACAGAACCTTGGTAACCTGTAAACTGAAAACCAGCGGATAGCGATTAATCGGATATGAATAGAAATGGTTATTTTATTTGTAGCGAACCCATTATCTGAGGAGCCGGATGCGTTAATTGCGCAAGTCCGGATCTGTGGGAGCCTGGGGAGGGCGACCTCCCTAGGCCACCCGGCAGCTTGTTAGCTTAATTGTGTTTTAATATCAAGCGTAAGCTAACAAGCTAACTCTGACTCTATGAATTCCGGCTACTCTCAGAACTATTTGCATGTTAATAAAAGCAGTGATTGGAGACGTAGTCCGAATAACCGTTTAACACGATTACTTCAACAACTCAAATGCCTTTACTTCCAATCCATCAGCGATTTTCTGCAGATTATGCAAGCTAATATCACTCTTGCCATTTAAAAAATCGTACATAAAACTTTTACTCATGCCGATTTCATAGGCAAGCGTTTCCGGTGTTTTGTTCTGTGCCGCCAAAAGCTTCTTGATATTAGCAGCTGCTTTCTTGGACAAGTTTTTCATGGACAATAAAGTAGCATTTTTTTATAATCGCAAAGTCCGATATATCGGACACTTGGCCCGTAATTAGTGACGACATTATTGTCTGATTAAGAAGCTCAATTTGAAATTAAACGAGATACTGAAGGACAGCTTATGCCCACTATTCTCATCATCGATGACTACGATCTCCTGCTCGCTGCGCTGCGACTGGCTTTGGAGGAGGACTATACTGTTTTCACTGCCCAATCCGGGAAAGAGGCGCTGGGGATGATGGAATTAATTCAGCCGGATCTGGTGATTACGGATCTAAATATGCCTGGAATGTCGGGGTTGGAATTGATTGAATATATCGTACGGGCGAGGTCTCCTCGCCCCGGATCAGGGATTGGGCCCAAAATCATATTATATACGGCCAGGTTGACACCGGGATTGATTGCCTATGTGATCAGCGTCAATTATATTTTC
>JAGLMY010000317.1 GCA_023139775.1 bacterium | reverse complement strand
AAAAAAACCATGACTGACATATTACTATGGGTATAGGATGTCTCTTTCTATTCCCAAAAGACCAGGTCACATTTAAACATATTCCGGAATGTGTGGCTTGATTTGCGATAATGTTCCACGCAAAGATTACAGCAGCGGCGCCAGTAGCCGAGACAGGGAGTTTCGGAAGTGCCGCAAGTATCCCAGCCGGTAGTAGTCCTCAAGCGTGAATTCCCGAGAATGTTTAAGGTCCTTCAGAAACTGCCGTTTCATTCCAGTAGTTAGATGGCGGTCGTAGATCAGGAGGTTCAGCTCATAATTGAGCCGGAAACTCCGCAAGTCCATGTTGGCAGTCCCGATGGAGCACATGACCCCGTCGATGGCAATGGTCTTGGCGTGCAGAAATCCTTTTTGGTAATGAAATATGCGCAGACCGGCCTTTAATAAGTCCTCGAAATAAGTAAACGCGGCCCAGTAGGGTATTTTTTTATCCGGCAATCCCGCTATATTGATTCGCACGTCCAGGCCCCGCAGTACCGCGGTTTTCAGCGCCGCGTATACACTGGGACTGGGCACGAGATACGGGCTTTGAATGTAAACGTATTTCTGGGCCGAGTTGATCATGCAGAAATACAGTTGCTCAATGGACGGCCACTCCGAGTCCGGTCCGGAGGTGGTGATTTGCAGGGGAAGCACTTTTCGCGTAGAAACGGTTTGCAGGCAATACTCCGGAGCGAACAGCTCTTCCTTGGTGGTGTTGTACCAGTCAATGGCGAACACAGCCTGCAGGGGCGCCACGACCTGCCCTTCCAGTCTCAGATGCGTGTCCCGCCAGGACGGGAATTTCTTACCGCCGTCAATGTACTCCTGTCCCATGTTCATGCCGCCGGTGTACCCGATCTTGCCGTCGATTACAACAATTTTCCGGTGGTTACGGTAATTCATGGTGTGCAGCTTGAACGGTGCCAGAAAATTGTAAAAGGGATAGGCCCGTACGCCGGCCCGGCGCAACTCGCGTAAATATTTTCGTGCCAAAAATATACTGCCCAGAAAATCATATAAGATTCGTACTTCGACCCCGGCCCGGGCCTTGGCTGTCAGGATGTCCTTGATCGCCCGCGTGGTCTCGTCCGCGCGCCAGATAAAGTATTCCAGGTGGATAAAGTGCTTGGCGTTTTTTAGGTCCTGCTTGAGCCGGGAGAATTTGTCCCGGCCCGCGTAAAACACGCGCACTTGGTTTTGCGTACTCAGCAGGGAATGGGAGCTCTGGTATAGCAAGTGCATGAGTTCGCGTTTATAGGCCGGGTGGCGCCACAATTTGGCGTATTTTCGCATTTCGCGCTCTTGCTGCCGAATAAAGGGTTTGAAGTTTTTTTCCAGCCGGGATCCCAGCACGTGCTGGATTATTTGCTCGGATCGCGGGTTTTTCCGCCAGTTTCTTCCGATTAGCATGTAGAGAATGAATCCCAGCACGGGAAAAATCACGAACAAGAATATCCAGGCAATGGTCGAGGCGGTTTCCCGGTTATCCAGTATCAGAAATATTATGGTAATCAGCAGATAGAGATTGTAGCCGATCACCAGGATGGACATCAAATCCATGCCAGTCCCCCCAGGCATCAGTGATCTATGCGCGTCCAAAATCTTTGTCAGTAAAGAGCATATTCTCAGGCGATTTTATTACTGATCCCCGTTGACTCATAAATAAATGTTGCCGAAAGAAACTCAAAAAGAATAGAAACACAAACGTGAATTATGAAAGATATTACATGAAGGTTTGTAAAAAAACCAGAGTAATATAGAAAGAATCCGTAACCTGAAAGGATGTCAAAAAAAGAAACATTCGTAACATCCTTTATTAGTCAACGAATGCCATTAGACTATAGGCATTTTCAGCCTTCGCTAACATTTAATATAAGTCAATGCGCAATTCGGGCGTTGGGGTATTTGTGATTGTATATTTTGCCTAAATCATATAAAATTAATAGGCCTGTTGTGTAGGCTCCTGATCCCTGAAGGGGATACTTAAAAAAATAATTTATCATCATAAGAATTTATGCACGTGGAGGAGAATATACTGTGAGAACTTCTAATGTTGTTCTAACACTTTTTATGATTATTGGTGTTCTGTTTGTCATGGTGGGAATGAAGCTGCTTTCTTTTGGGGCGGCTTTTTTGCTTATGGTAGTGACGACGGGCATTTGCTTGGTAATTATTGCTGCCAATGCCGGCAAAGCCAAAGATATAAAGAAAAAAGCAGAAGCGGAAAAAAAAGCAACCGAAGCCATCAAGGTGGGAGTTCCTTCGATCTTCAGCAAATCCAGTGAGGCTGTTGCCAAAACACCTACTTCCAGAGTAACCAAAACCTTGACTGAGAAAGCCCACGATGAGGCTGCGCGCAAAGCCGAGGCAGTCAAGCAAGCAGAAGTTGAAGCCAAGCGCTTGGCAGAAGAGGCAAGAAAAGCGCCGGAAGAAGCCAGGAAATTAACTGTAGCAGCTAAAAAAGCCGAGGAAGAGGCGAAAAAACTGACAGATGAAGAAGCCAAGAAAAAGGCTGTGGAAGAGGTCAAACAAAAGAGAGAAGCAGCTAAGAGGGCTGAGCAGGATGTAAAACTTAAACTCGAAGCAGCTAAAAAGGCTGTGGAAACAGTCAAACAGAAGGTTCACGAGGCTAAGAAAGCTGAGGTTGAGGCCAAAAAAGTGGCAGAGTCTGAGGCTAAGAAAAAAGCTGTGGAAGAAGTCAAACGAAAGGCAGAAGAAGCAGCGAAAAAGAGAGCAGAAGCAGAGTCTAAGCAAAAGGCTGAGGCAGAGTCTAAGCAAAAGGCTGAGGCAGAGGCGAAAAAGCAGGCAGTGGAAGAAGAAAAGAAGCAAAAGGCGGAAGCAGAGTCTA
>JAGLMY010000316.1 GCA_023139775.1 bacterium | reverse complement strand
GCGTTCATCGGCGGTTAATTTTGGTTCCGGTTTATCCGGATTAGGTTTTTCCCGCTTTATTGCCATGTTACCAGTGTTTTTAGAACAACATTGACAAGTACGTTTCAGGACCCGTATACTTTGAGGGAATTCTACGACCATTCATGTTTATGAAGAGGCGGCCAATGAAAAAAATAAAACTTCGTATAGGATTGATAATGATCATGTTCAGTTTGGCTGGATGTGTTTCCACCGGCGTACAGCTGAAAAAAATCCCGGTCAATCAACCGCCTGGAGATCCGCAACTGGTGAAAAAAATACGTGTAGGGTACAATCCCGTAGGCTGCGTGATGACCTCGGAAGGCAAGTATGTTTATGTGGCCAACAGCGTCAGTAATTCCATCTCGAAGATTGATACCGCTACGCTTAAGGTGGTATCGACTATTCAAATGAATGGTAGTCCGGTCTGGGTCGCTATTTGTAAGCCGGCGAAAAAAGTCTGTGTTACTGCCCGCGAGGGTCGCTCGCTGAGTTTGATTGATCAGAGTGGAAATTATTTAAGCGCTGTCATTGACCTGCCGCATGTACCGGAAAAAGTGGTGGTACATCCTACCCAAAAGTTAGCCTATGTGGGCAGTGGTGAAGCTTCTTATATTATGGTGGTGGATTTGGAACGGAAAAGAATTCTTAAAAACATTATCACCACCAGCGAGTGCATTGGTCTGGCCATTACCCCGGATGGAAAATTTCTGTACGTGAGTACGCGGGCGGATCGCTATAACCTGCAAATCATTTCCACTGCCGAACAAGCGGTGGTGAACCGTACCAATGTTGGTTCTGCTCCCAGTGCTATTGCCATGGATCCGCAGGGCGAATACGCCTATGTGGCCAACCATGGTTCTGATGATGTGACTGTTATTCATGTGCCTGAGCATCATCCGGTCCTAACCTTTTCGGTGGGACAAGGCCCGGTGGATTTGGCGGTCACTCCGAGTGGTAAGTATTTGTATGTGAGCTGTCAACTGGACAATTCGATTGTCATTGTAGATACCAAGACCAATCAAGTCGTACATCGGATTGATATGGGGGTTGTGCCCTGGGGTATTGCCTTTGCCCCTGACGGTTCACGTGTATTTGTGGCCAATTACAAAGGCAAGAGCGCGGGTCGTTCCACCAGTTTCTCAGGTCCGCAAATGACATTGGGGACCGGGGCGGGTGACCGGATTAATAACAATATGGTGTTTGTTTTCAATACGAATAAATATCATTGAGGTATAAATTTTAAATTCAAAGAATAAACCTTAAAGGTCGTAGAGAGTATGAATATATTATTTCCGGTTGCTGAATGTGTGCCTTTTGCCAAGACCGGTGGTTTGGCGGATGTGGCCGGAGCTTTACCGCAAGCCTTGACCCGTTTAGGACATCAGGTGCATGTAGTCATGCCAATGTATTCCCAAGTCCGGAAAGCCGGGATCGCTCTGCGCAAAACCGAACATACGGTCTTGATTTCTATTGGTAACGAGCACGTGCGCTCTGTAGTCTGGGAAGCCAAGTTGTCGGATTCAGGTCCTTTTATTTATTTTTTGCAGGCTAATTCGTTTTTTGATCGTCCGGAACTCTATCGCAATCCATCCGGCGGTTATTCGGACAATGATCAACGCTTTTTATTTTTATGTCACGGTGCTCTGCAGTTGGGCCGTCAGTTGGGAATTCCTTGGGATATAGTAC
>JAGLMY010000315.1 GCA_023139775.1 bacterium | reverse complement strand
TCTTTAGACAGGTTTTCAGCATTTTTCTTTCACTTTTTTAAAAAATATCGCAAAAACCAGAGGGGGTATTTTTAGTGAGCGTCATAGCAAATATCAACTGGACAACGAATCTACGTCCCATCCGTTTTCACCTACGCCGTGACAAGGGCGGGTTTGGAACCCGCCCCTATATTAATAAATCAACTATTGTTATCATTCTACTCACACGCTTCAACCTCGCACGTTTCTTATCTTTACGAAGTTTGTTGTCTCTTTTCAGCATATCCCTATATTCATAAAACGCCAGGTGCATTATTGTGATGTCTTCGTCCGGGAGTTCGACGACTACGGGATTCAGGGGTTTGATGATTTGCATGAGAAATCTCCTTAATTATGACTATATGTCATTGTGATAATATATCATAATGTAATAAAAGCATATTACAAGTAAAATATCCGTAAATTATAGATTTCAAATAAATTACGGGGAAAAATGAATGAAAATACCTGATACGCTGTTGTCGTATTCTTGGTCCAAGAGCAAGGGTTTATGCGTGGCTGTGCGCTTGTTGGCTATGGCAAATTGGCCCAAGAAGAAGGTCTGCCGGACTTCGATTTTGCAGCTCTCAGAGCATTTGGGCTGGAGCTGGCGCTCTGTGAACAAGGAAATATCCATATTAGCTGATTCGGAGTTTATTAAAATAAAACCAGTGCTGGAAAAGGGAATAAAGAAGATCGAGGTTGTGATTAAGTAAACGAGAACGTGATCCGGATAACCGGTTAATAAAAAAAGCGTAGGGTACAAAAAAATGTACCCGTGCTAAAAAAGACTTGCAAGGCATTAAAATGATCATATAATGAAAATAGTTTTTTTGAATATATGATTTTTATATATAAACCGTATTAAGTTTGATGTCATGCTGGGGGATTTAATTATGTCCGCACCATTGGAACGTTTGCCTTTAATTGTACGTACTTTGCGGGAGCTGGGGGCAAAACAGGTTATTTTATTTGGAAGCGCTGCCGTATCTCCTGAGAAGGCGCGGGATATTGATCTGGCCATAGCCGGCATTCCATTGACTCGTCTTCTGGATGCGGAAGTCAAAGTGCATGATATTTTGCAATATCCATTGGACTTGGTGAGCCGGGAAGAAAATCCCGCATTTTATCAAATAATCAGAGAGTACGGACAGATATTGTATGAACAAAAGTAGACTAATACAGGAAATTGAATATGAATTGATTCAGCTGAAACGATTATCCGATACAGCCGTGAAGCTAAATCTGGTTTCTGAAAAGGACAGGCAGCCGTGGGATGCGGCAGCTGCTGCCAAATACATCTCTGACTTGGTCATCGGATTGGAAAACCTATGTAAACGGCGCAATGCCGCGCTTGATCGAATTGTTCCGGAAGGACCGGAATACCACCAGGTGATATTGGATGATTTTCTACAGGATGACAAATTAGGCGGTCGCTTGGATAAAGCCCTGGCATTTCGTTTGAAGAAATATCTTCGGTTCCGCCATCGTTTTGTTCATAGTTATGGACATGAAATAGATTGGCTAATAATTGAAGAACCTCTCCGCTTGCTTCCGGAAACCATTACGGTGTTAACAGAAGTTTGGAAAAACTGGTTAAAGGAAGTAAAAGGTACTGAACCGTAATGCAGAAATTATTCCTGCGAATATATTTTGGATAACCGGTTAAATGCAGGGGCAGGTTTCCACGATCGGAAAACTATTTAAGCAATAGGATTTCCTTCGGTCGTAAACCCGCCCTTGTTTCCTTTCACGATTTTGTCATTGCAATTTTCCAGGCCCAAGTGCATGATATTTTGTGCAATCCTAATGTGAGGGACTTGACTTCGGCTGAGCTCAGTCGAAGCCTCACCCTCTACTCTATGCCGGTTTATCCCGGCGCTTTCACTACGTCCCGGTTCTCGATAGCTTCAGCCAAACTATTGGTTATGGGCGGATCTACCGGCGGGGTAGAGGCATTTACTTATATTGTAAAAAATTTACCCGCTTCCCTGCCCGGCACAATCATAGTCCAGCATATGCCGGATAATTTTCTGCCGGCTTTTGCCGAACGTCTGGACCAGCTTTGTCCTTTGGAAGTCAGATTAGCCAAAGACGGTGAATTCATAAGACCTAACTGCATATTGGTTGCCCCCGGAAATCAGCATATTGTAGTTAAATGCGTGGGAGGGAAATATTTGGTCAATTTTAAAAAAGGGCCAAAAGTAAATTATCACTGCTCCAGTATAGATGTGCTTTTCAAATCAGCGGCAAAAAGCGCAGGCGCCAAAGCAGTGGGCATCCTATTAACCGGCATGGGCAACGACGGAGCCCGGGGACTCCTGGCCATGAAAATGGCCGGGGCCCATACCCTCATTCAGGATGAAAAGACCAGCACCGTATTCGGCATGCCCAAAGCGGCCATTAAATTAAACGCAGCCAATGCCATCGCGCCCTTGGAGACGATAGCGTATGAGATTACGGCGGCGGTCGTAAAACAAGTCCTGGATCCACCGTCAAAAAAATA
>JAGLMY010000314.1 GCA_023139775.1 bacterium | reverse complement strand
GTTTGGAACGCATTGCCATGTTTTTACAGGGCGTTAAGTCCATGTTTGATATCACCTGGGGAGAAATCAACGGTCAGAGCATAAGTTATGGAGAACTTTTTCATGACAATGAGGTACAGTGGTCCAAATATAATTTTAAGGCTTCGGATGCCGAATACTTGTTTGCGGCCTTCAATAGCGCGGAAAAAGAGACGCGGCGTCTTATTGATGTAAATTTGGTCTTGCCGGCCTATGATCAGTTGGTGAAGAGTTCTCATCTTTTCAATCTGCTTGATGCCCGCGGCTCAATCTCAGTGACTGAACGGGTCGGGTATGTTACGCGACTGCGGAATTTGGCCAAATTGGTGGCCCAAGGACATATTCAAAGGCGCGAGGAATTGGGATTTCCGTTAAAAAAGGATTATACGGGATGAAATCAAATAAAAAATAATATGTGTAGGGGCGAACCTGGTGTTCGCCCGATCAATACCTAAGGATATCATTATGTCAAATTCGAAAGAAAAACGCGCAGATGCTTTATTCGAAATCGGTTGTGAGGAATTGCCTCCAGGATATTTTCAATCTGAAAATTTCGAAGAATTGCCAGGCAGAATCGATGGTTGCCTGGTTGCGTATCGATTGAAAGAAGCCAAAGACATAAATCGTAAGTTTGAAGTATTGGGCACTCCCAGAAGGATAGTTTTCAAAATTCTTGATCTTGTTACACAACAACCTGCAACCACCAAAGAATTATTTGGGCCAAAAAAATTGATTGCTTATAATGCAGCCGGCTCGCTCACCAAAGCAGGACTTGGATTCATTCGAAAAGCCGGGGTAACTCCTGAGGAAGTTCAAATAAAAGATGAAAAATTATTTGTATTGAAGGAAGAACCAGGGAAACCCACAATTGATCTTCTGCCAAAGATGTTTATGCATTTGTATGAAAGAATTCAGTTTACCAAGACAATGCGTTGGGAAGCGACAAATACACGATTTGCGCGTCCTATTCGTTGGATTGTGGCTTTGTTTGGTGATAAAGTTGTTGATCTTGAAATAGCGGGTGTTCGTTCAGGACGTGTTACCTGTTTGCATCCTTTAAACGAGCCAAATCAAATAGAAGTAAAAAATTTAAATGATTATGAAGCAAAAGTACAAGCAGGAAAAGTTGTTTTGTCTTCCAGAAATAGGGGAGAACGCATTAGAACTTTGTTGGATAATGCCGCCAAGGAGTTACAAGGACAACGTTTGTTAGATGGAGATAGTCAATTATTGGTTCAGCAAGTATCCAACCTGGTTGAATATCCGCAAATTTTGGTTGGGAAAATAGATGAAAAGTTTATGAGTTTGCCGTCTGAGGTGCTCGTGACGGCAATGCGGGAACACCAACAATATTTCGCAATACATGATAGTAAGAATGATTTGATGCCTTATTTTCTGACTGTGTACGATAATCCATTATCCGATGGAACAGCCATGAAATCGGGATTTGAAAATGTCCTGGTCGCCCGTTTGCAGGACGCGCAATTTTTCTATGCCGAAGATGTCAAACATTCATTGGCTGAGCGTGTGCCTGAGTTGGATCGGGTACGCTGGGTCAGGGGTCTGGGAAGTCTGCTGGATAAAACTAAACGCTTGGAATTTTTGGGTGTCTGGTTTGCTCAAGCATTGGATCCGGCAGCCAGGCAGGACACAGTGGCTGCCGCCCGGTTGGCCAAAACAGATTTGATTACCAATATGGTTCAGGAAAAAGAATTCACATCTTTACAGGGTATTATGGGTAGTATTTATGCACAAGCTCAGGGACTGCCGGAATCTGTAGTCAAAGCCATGGCTGAGCAGTATTTACCGCGTTGGGCAGGTGACAAGTTGCCGGAAACACCAACCGGTCGACTATTGTCTTTGGCGGACAAATTTGACCATATCATCGGATGCTGGGGAGCAGGATTTGCTCCGACCGGCGCTAAAGATCCGTATGCCTTGCGTCGGGCCGTACAAGGGGTTATCGCAATTACCCTGGATGCAGGTTATCGCTATTCCTTGCCGGCTGTCTTGGAACAGTGCCTAAGCCAATTTGAGACCTTGCGTGAAAAAGCGGATACCATCATTTCCGAGGTCATCGGCTTTATCCAAGGACGGATGGAAACCGAACTGGCCAATCGTGAGATTGCGCCTGATCTCAGCCAGGCGGTACTGGGTGTATGGTGGAACGATATCTCGGCAGTGGTGCAAAAGGCCGAAGCCATTCACCAATTGCGATCAAATCAAGGATTTAATGCGAGTATTGTCACCTTCTCCCGAGTAGTAAACATTCTACCCAAAGGGACCCCACGACAGGTTGCACCTGAGGAACAGGATTTGCCCATGCGGCAGGATTTACTCACGCAGCCGGCGGAAAAGGAATTGTATGCGGCTTATCAGGAGATTGGGCAGACTATTGCTGATCTATCGCAAAAAGGAGATTTTATTACGTCTTTTAAAACCCTGGGGCAGTTGAAAACCAGTGTGGATCAGTTTTTTGATGATGTCCTGGTAATGGACAAAAATGAGGAAATTCGAGAAAATCGCCTAAATTTATTGACAAATCTGGCACGCAAGATCTGGTCTTTGGCTGATTTTTCCAAGCTTGTTGTATCCGAATAAAGAATTTATAATGTCTTAATAAAAAGTAGGGGCTTAGGCTAAGCCGTGCCCCTACAAATATATTCCTTGCGAATACTATACCGAGTGTGTTAAAATCGCGCAAAATTTGCGCTTTTTTATTCATTTAAAAGCATTAAATCTAAAAAGGAAGGGGTATTACTAAGGATGGGTTCAACAAAAAAAGCAGCGAGCAAGAAAAAATTCGTCTATTTCTTTGGAAATGGAAAAGCCGAGGGTAACGGCACTATGCGTGATTTGCTGGGAGGCAAGGGTGCAGGCTTGGCGGAGATGACCAATGCGGGAGTTCCAGTACCTGCCGGTTTTACCATTACTACTGAAACCTGTAATCTGTACTACGCGAATAAGAGAAAAGTACCTGTTGGTTTGGATGATCAGATCAAAACCAATCTGGTCAAACTGGAAAAAGCCATGGGTAAAAAATTCGGAGATCCGAAAAATACGCTTTTGGTCTCAGTTCGTTCCGGTTCCAAGTTTTCCATGCCCGGCATGATGGATACCATTTTAAACTTGGGACTCAACGATGTCACTGTACAGGGTATAGCAGCCGCAACCGGCAATGATCGTTTTGCCTATGACAGCTATCGTCGCTTTATTTCCATGTTCGGAAGCGTTGTTTTGGAAATAGAAAAAGACATCTATGAAAAAGCACTCTCTGCCAAAAAGCGGGAACTGGGTATCAAATTGGACACAGACCTTTCGGCTGATGATCTTAAAGATCTGGTTATGAAATTTAAAAAGATTACCCGCGAAGAAGCGGGCAAAGATTTTCCTCAAGATACTATGACGCAGCTCAATATGTCACGTGACGCGGTATTTCGCTCCTGGAACAATGATCGTGCCATCTACTATCGCAAAATGCATGATATCGCCGCCAACCTGGGTACAGCAGTTAATATTCAGGCCATGGTATTTGGAAACATGGGTAATGATTCCGGGACCGGTGTCGGCTTCACCCGCAATCCTTCCACTGGTGAAAATGTTTTTTATGGCGAATACTTGACCAACGCGCAAGGTGAAGACGTGGTGGCTGGTGTGCGAACTCCTAACCCGATTGCCAAGTTGGAAGAAGAAATGCCGGCAGTATTCAAACAATTGCACGGCATTACCAAGCGCTTGGAAAAACATTATAAAGATGTTCAGGATTTTGAATTCACCATTGAGAAGGGCAGATTGTACATGCTGCAGACGCGTGCCGGAAAACGTACTGCGCAGGCAGCGATCCGTATTGCCGTGGAAATGGTAAAAGAAGGCTTGATCAGCAAAGATATGGCGATTCAGCGCGTGTTGCCCAAAGATTTGGATCAATTGCTCCATCCGATCATTGATCCCAAAGCGGATTTGACGGTTTTGGCTAAAGGCTTGCCGGCCTCTCCAGGGGCTGCTGCCGGTAAGATCGTCTTTACCGCGGGAGATGCCGTGCGCTGGGCTGAAGAGCTGGATGAGGATGTCATCTTAGTTCGGGAAGAAACCTGTCCGGACGACATTCACGGCATGGAGGTGTCCAAAGGTATTTTGACTGCCCGCGGCGGTATGACTTCCCACGCGGCCGTGGTGGCGCGCGGCTGGGGCAAATGCTGCGTGGCCGGTTGCGAAGATATTAAAATTGCTGAAGACGGCAAGTCTTTTGAAGTCAATGGCAAAACCTTCAAAGAAGGCGACTGGATTTCACTCAATGGTGCTACCGGAGAGTTGTTGGAAGGCAAAGTGCAGACCATGGATCCGGAACTCTCCGGTGAATTTGCTGAATTCATGAACTGGGCTGATCAGTATCGCAAACTCAAGGTTCGCGCTAATGCGGATATTCCGCGTGATGCGAACAAAGCCCGCGAATTTGGAGCTGAGGGTATCGGACTCTGCCGCACTGAGCATATGTTCTTTGCTGAAGATCGTTTGCCGCACATGCGGGCCATGATTTTAGCTACAGAAGAAGAGGCTCGCCACGAAGCATTGCGGCAGTTGTTGCCCATGCAGCGTTCGGACTTCAAAGGTTTGTTTGACAGCATGCAAGGCTTTCCAGTTACCATTCGTTTGCTGGATCCGCCTTTGCACGAATTCCTGCCCAAACGCGAAGAGTTGATGCTTGAAGTAGCTAAACTTGAAGCTGCCAATCCGGATGCGCCTGAATTGGAGGAAAAGAAAAAAATATTATCACGCGTGCAGGAATTACATGAATTAAATCCCATGTTGGGACACCGTGGTTGCCGTCTGGGGATATCCTATCCGGAGATCACCGAGATGCAGGTCCGCGCCATTGCTGAAGCAGCAGCAGAATGCCATGCCGAAGGCAATAAAGTAGTGCCTGAAATCATGATCCCGCTGGTTGGCAATGTGCTTGAGTTCAAAGACCAGAAAGAGATCGCAGAACGCGTTGTTAATGAGGTTAAAAAAGAAAAGGGCGTGAAGTTTGATTACCAGATCGGGACCATGATTGAATTGCCGCGTGCTGCCTTGACAGCGGATGAAATTGCCGAACAAGCGCAGTTCTTTTCCTTTGGCACCAATGATTTGACGCAGACCACCTTGGGCTTTTCGCGCGATGATGCCGGTAAAGTGATTGCCTGCTACGAGGAAAAGAAAATCCTGAAAAAGGATCCTTTTCAGACCATTGATGTTGCCGGTGTGGGTCAGTTGGTTCAGATGGCGGTGGACAAAGGCCGCATGGCTCGGCCAAACATCAAATTGGGTATCTGCGGTGAGCATGGTGGAGATCCGGCTTCGGTTTATTTCTGTCACAAAGTCGGTCTGAACTATGTTTCTTGCTCTCCGTATCGGGTGCCAATTGCCCGCCTGGCAGCAGCGCGGGCAGCATTGGAAGAAAAATTGGCTGCCAAAAAGCCCAAAGCAGCGAAGAAGAAACCGGCTGCCAAACCGGCAAAAAAGGCTGTCAAAAAAGCGGTTAAGACCGTGAAGAAGGTAAAAAAGGCAGTGAAAAAGGCAGTAAAGAAAGCAGCTCCAAAAGGAAAGTAAAAAGTCGTTATAGCCAAAAGCCCTGCACCGTCTGGTGCAGGGCTTTTTTTAATAAAATAAAAAAAACCATAGGCTTGACAAATTTTAGGCGCCTGTCTAGACTTATATCAGGACTCCAGGGAGGCTAAAATGGATAAAGTCAAGGGAACCGGTGTTTTAATGCTGAAGAAGCTCATTAAAGACCGGGGTGAGGCCTTTGAGCAGGAATTCATGTCCCGACTGGACGTTGAGTCCAGGCAACAATGGGAAATCACTACCTGGGCGAGTTCCTGGGTCCACGCAAAGTTAGATGGTCCTGGCACCCTGCTGTACGAGACGGCCCTAAGCCTGTTTCCCGGGGACAATAACCGAGCCTTGCGTGAGCTGGGAAAGGTTATGGCCAAGAAGGGTTTGCCGCGGTTTTATCAGGTTTTTATCCGTATTCCCACGCCCCAGTTTGTGTTTAAACGCGTAGCTGCGTTGTGGGGGCGCTTCTATGATACAGGTGATGCCGGTCTTGAGAACTTGAATAAAAGCGGGGCGACGTTCGTGCTAAGGAATTATCCCGAGTACCCGTCTTACATGCGCGAATACATGGTGGGCTATTTATTGGGTTTAGGAGAAATACTTCACTTGCGCGGTCATACAGTGAAAAAAGTAGAGGATAATCCCCAGGCCTGGCAATGGATTCTTTCCTGGAAAGTCTAGGAGCCTGTCCTGAGCAAAGCCGAAGGACTTCGAAATGACATGCGAAGGGCTCGGAATGGGCATAATACTCAAAAAGTGT
>JAGLMY010000313.1 GCA_023139775.1 bacterium | reverse complement strand
GGATGACAAACAAAAAAACGCATCACTGACATGTTACCTAAATGGAAAAATGTAAGAAAAACACCAACAAAAGTTGATTTCTCCCTAGGCGGGAGCAATAAAAATAAGTATAATCGGATAAATTTATAATTGTCGAGGAATTTCTTTTGTATGCGGCTTTTATTTCTATCACCAATAATACCATATCCGATTATTGATGGTGACCGGCAGCGGGCATATCATTTATTAAAAGCCCTGGCAGAAAAGCATGAGGTTCACTTTCTTTGCTTTATTCGGAAAGCAGAAGATATGGAGCATTTACAGGAATTACGAAAATTCTGTGCTACCGCACAAAGTGTACTCATAACACACGAACAATTATTGCTTAATTGTTCGCGTGCCTGGTTTGGTCCGCAGCCTTTGAATGTGGCAGCTTTTGCATCAGCTCAGATGCAGGCCATTGTGACAAAAACGGTCTCAGAACACGGAATCGAGGGCGTACACGCGTATCGTCTCCGCATGGCACCCTATGCCTTGCGAGCAGAGGTGCCGTTTCGGGTATTGGACTATACGGATGCGATGACCAGACAGTTTCAGACCCGGGCCAAAGTGCAGACCGGAGTACTCAGACAGGTGTATATTCAACATGAGATTCAGCGCTTAAAAAAATACGAAGTCCGGGTTTCGCACCAATTCCAAGCCACCCTGATTTCTTCTGCTCTGGACCGGAAGTTATTGGTTTCTTTGGGTGCGAATCCAGCCATGGCAGAAGTGACCAACGGCGTGGATATCAAAGAGATCACCGCGGTAAAAAAATTGAACAAAGAGCCCCGGTTACTTTTTTTGGGAAACCTGGAATACGCTCCCAATGCCTGGGGACTGCGGGAATTTTGCCGGCAGATCTGGCCCAGGCTGCTGGAGAATATTCCAAAAGTACAATTACAGGTAATAGGCAAAGTGCCTGACAAGCTGCTGCAAGAGTCCCTGCTGCAGCAGACAGGAATACAGTATGTGGGGGTGGTTCCCAAACTAACGGAATTTTTCCAGAAAGCACGAGTGGCCATTTGTCCCTTGCAAGTGGCTTCCGGCCGGCAATTAAAAGTGATCGAGTATTTTGCCGCCGGCTTGCCGACAGTATGCACTTCGATTGTGGCGGAAAATCTGGAAGCTGCGGACAACAAGCACTGTTTGGTGGGAGATGATCCAAAGACGTTTGCGCGACAGGTAGCGCGGTTGTGCCGGGATGACCGGGTAGCTGAAAAAGTACGTAAGGCTGCCAGAGCTTTGGTTGAGAAAAAATACGCTTGGAACATTGCCGCTGCTAAAATGCATAGGCTGTATCCAAAAAAGAAAAAATCAGGCAGGAAATATTTATGAGTATGAGTTTGTGCATTGCTTTATTGGCCTTTGTGCTTTCCCTGGGACTCACACCCTTAGCTGGAGCCTTGGCCCGTAGTTTGAATATGCTGGATCATCCGGATGAACAGTTAAAAAAACACAAGACACCGGTTCCGTATCTGGGCGGCCTGGCTGTCTATGCCGGATTTGTTATTTCCCTGGTGGTTTTCAAAATTTGGGAGAGCGCGACAGTCATCGGTGTGGTGGGCGTCATTACCGGAACAACGATCATCACCCTGTTAGGTGTGATTGACGACAAAGCCAAACTCTCTCCGCAGTTGAAGTTTGTCGGTCAAGCCATTGCTGCTGCGATACTGATTGTATGCAATATGCATTTACAGTTTTTGCATCATCCTGTGCTTTCGATTGTACTTAGTGTGCTGTGGGTGGTAGGAATTACGAATGCCATGAATCTGATTGATATCATGGACGGGCTCTCCTCCGGGGTAAGTGTGATAGCCGCAGCGGTTTTTTTTCTCATTGCCGTGCAAAACGGACGTTTTAATGACATGTATATTGTGGCAGCGCTGGGCGGCGCGGTGCTGGGATTTTTGCCATATAATTTCCCCAAGGCACGGATATATTTAGGTGACACCGGAGCACTAATGCTGGGGTTTGTGCTTTCCTCCGTAGCCATGGGCGAGAGTTATTCGCGAGTCAATCCACTGGCGATCTTAGCCCCTATTTTAATTCTCGGGGTTCCGATTTTTGATACCTTGTTTATTATGTTTCTCAGACATCGCCGTGGAGTATCCATGTTTCGCGGGAGCCCGGATCATCTGGCATTACGCATGGTCAAGCTGGGCTTGAACAAGCAGCACACAGTATTACTTCTCTGGGGAGTGAGTATCGTTTTAGGCCTAACGGCGTATGTTTCCATCCAAGTCCCTATGCATTGGTCGCTCATGATTTATTTAACTCTCGGACTGGTGGCTTTGTTTGTGGCGGAACGAATGGGAAGTTTTTCCATGGAATCAAAAGCATGAAAAAAAAGCAGGGGCAGGGAGTGGTGGTGCTTGGTGCCGGTTTGGCCGGCCTGTCTGCGGCATATCATGCGGGTAAGCAGGCACAGTTGTATGAGGCAGCCAACCGACCAGGCGGAGAATGCGTAACCGATGTGGTAAACGGCTATCACTTTGATCGTGCCGGACATCTGCTGCATCTACGCACTGCTGAAGTAAGACAATTTATCCGGCAGCTCCTTCCGGAAAAACTCGCTGTCATTCAGCGTGATGCGCGTATCCGTGTGTTGGATTCAGAAGTTCGTTATCCGATCCAAGCCAATTTGTATGGTCTGCCCTCTGACGTAAAGGCAGATGCTTTGCGTCATTATTTGGCTGCTATGACCAAAAAAACCGCCGGTGCACCCAAGAATTTTTTGGAGTGGGCCAAACAAAACTTTGGCACCACACTGAGCAAATTGTTTTTTGAACCCTACAATCGAAAGCTTTGGACCGTATCTCCGGCAGAACTGAGCTTGGAGTGGATGCGAAATTATGTTCCGCAGCCGGACATTGCGCGTGTAATCCAGGGGGCATTTTCCGATATACCACAAGGCGGAGGGTACAATGCCACCTTCTGGTATCCAAAAAAAGGGGGCATACAGTGTTTGGCCAGGGCCCTGGCCAAACAGGTAACACAGCTTCGGCTGCAGGCACATGCCACACGAATTGATCCGAACAAACGTACGGCAGAGATTGCCGGAATGGGAGAGATTGCCTGGAAGCGGCTTATCTCCAGCATACCCTTGCCGGCCCTGGTTGCACTGCTGACCACCAAACCCAAGCAGGTCGCAGAAGCAGTTAGACGCTTGCAAGCCAATTCTGTCTTGGTTGTGAATCTCGGCGTGAAGCGCGCTAAAATTCATCCTGCGCACTGGATCTATTTCCCGGAAAAAAAGTATAGTTTCTATCGTGTCGGATTTCCCGGCAATTTCGGCAGAGTTGCGCCAAGAGGATGCAGCGCGCTGTATGCCGAAGTCGCATTGCCGGCTGGGACCGGCTGGGCACAACGCCAGGGTATTTGCAAACGCGTTAAACAGGATCTGATCAGCGCGGGAATCCTGGCCGCAAAAGATAAAATAGCAGTTGCGCATTTACAATATTTGCCTTACGCTTATGTAATTTTTGATTCTGAATACGCTTGGGCCAGGAAAATAATTTTGGACTATCTGGAAAAAACCGGCATTTTAAGTGTGGGACGTTGGGGACACTGGGAATATTCTGCCATGGAGGATGCACTCTTGGCAGGAAAAGCAGCAGGCCGGACCTGCAATTAATTAAAAGGGGAAAAAGATGAGACACGTATATCAACACATCATAACGGCAAGTGTAATTTTGGGTATGGGATTAGGCCTGAGCGGTTTACAGGCAGCTGCGGAAGAAGCAAGTAACGAGAGTACGGCGGCTGTGGTTGCAGCGGTCACAGCGGCGCCTACGGCGCTACCTACGGCAACGCCGGGAGCAACAGCGCCTTGTTTTACGAAGTACCAAGAACACAAGTATGAAAATGACAAACCAAAGGAAAGAGAGCTGGAATTGAATTGGAACGTGGCCATTGGTACAGCAACGTATTCGGAAAACGATGAATCATATAATTTGTCCGGTACGGGTATAATGCTGGAAATCAATCCCGGCATGAATGTCATCACAGCGCCCGGACTGGATATTGGTATGGCTGTTGGCTTTTTAATGCTCATGTCTGATGCTTCTTTCAATGTTGATTACGAAGGGCCGCCGGTCTATACCCGTAATTGGGAAGTCTCTGCCATGTCTGTGGGAACCTATATCATGACCAAGTATAGTTATGATTTTGACTTGGGTTTTATTAAGCTTGGTTTGGAAAATGGTTTGGGCCTGGGTTATTTTATAAATAGTGTGTCCGCTGACTGGATAGATGCGAGTGACAGCGATATTAGTGGTAGCGAATCCGGGGATGAAAACGGTTGGGCACCAATAGTGAGAGCAGGATTAAAAATTGTTGTTCCGGTGACAGAAGTCAGTTGTCTGGGCATCAATGCGGGTGCAAACCTCATTCCCTTGATCGCTGGTGACTACAGTAATTTTATCACAATTTCCGCGGGTTTGAATTACCAGGTAAAATACTAGGCAAAAGCAGTTGTTCCGGAAAAGCCATGAAATTAAAGGATAAAAAGCACATTCGTTGTTTAACGCTAATCACCAAACTAGAGCTTGGTGGTGCACAGCAGGTTGCGCTTAATACTCTGCGTGGAATGGAAGAGGACTATATTAATAAGTATCTCATCGCCGGCCAGGGCGGTCTATTGGATGCGGAAGCCAAACAATTACCTGAGGTTGAGGTCCATTTCTGGCAAGGTCTGAAACATCAGATCCGGCCCTTGGCTGATCTGGTTACCTTCATCCGCTTAATCCACTTTATGCGTCGCAAACAAATTGACCTGGTGCATACGCATAGTTCCAAAACCGGCATACTGGGACGACTGGCAGCCAAACTGGCAGGTGTGCCGGTGATACTACACACCATTCACGGCTGGCCCTTTCATGAATATCAGTCTATTTTAACTCGTACTCTGTATATTTGGTTGGAACGCATAGCAGCCGGTTGTTCTACGCATTTGATTGCAGTATCTCAAGCCACGCAAGACAAAGGAGTACAGAACCGCATTGGCAAGCCGCAACAATATCGTGTAATCTATCCGGCTTCTGACTTGGACGCATTTTCTCCGGGCACAGATGCGGACCGTGCAGCTCTACGCCGGGAATTCAGATTTGCGCCAAAGGCGCCTGTGGTGGGCATGGTTGCGTGTCTTAAACCGCAAAAAGCAGCCATTGATTTCGTTCGGGCGGCGCAAATGGTTCTGCTGGTTAATCCGGAAGTCCGGTTTTTACTGGTAGGAGACGGCCGGGAGCGGCAAGCAATTGAAGCGGAGATTGAGCAATTGGGAATAACCGAACAGGTTAAACTTGCCGGTTGGCGCAATGATGTTGCCCGCTTGATGAAAGGTTTTGATCTGCTGGCACTCTCTTCTTTGTGGGAGGGGTTACCGTGTGTTTTAGCGCAAGCCATGGCCACCGGTCTGCCTATAGTTGCCACTCGTGTGGAGGGAACACAGGAAGCCATACTCGAGGGAGAAAACGGCATACTGGTTTCTCCCAAACAACCACAACAAATGGGAAATGCTATTGTCTCGTTACTGCAGGATAAGGAAAAAAGAGAACGTTTTGGAAAAGCGGGTCTGAGACAAGCAAAAAAATATGATTTGCCTACGATGTTGCGCGCCTTAATTAAGTTATACCAAGAAGCGTGGCTGAGCCATATGAAAAAACGGTTGTACCCTAAGTAGGGGCTTAGGCTAAGCCGTGCCCCTACAGGGTCAAAGGAGAACCCCAAAGTGGACAGAAAATCTGAAGTCATTAAAAAACGGCAGAGTATAGTAAGAGCGCAAATCAAGCGGTATGGTTGGGATGCCTTGTGGATCGTAAGCCCGGCCAACCGGCGGTATCTGACCGGATTCACAGGAAGTGCCGGTTGGGTTCTGATTCCGGCTCGCGGAAAGGCTATATTAATAACCGACGGGCGATATCAGGAGCAGGCAAGTCAGGAAAGTCCTTTAACGCGCTTGAGCATTTGTCCCCAGGATCCACATAATCACTTAGCTGAGTTGCTAAAAAAGCAGCAAATAAAGCAACTGGGTTTTGAGGATGAGAAAGTCACTGTTTGCAGCTGGAGTCTATTACGTCGTCTGGTGCCGGGCCTAAAAGGTAAAAAAGCCTCAGGCTGTGTGGAAACATTTCGTCTCTGCAAAAACAAGGAAGAAATTCAATATATAAAAAAAGCGGTTCATATTGCACAAAAGGCCTATGCCGGGATATTGCCGAAAATCAAAGTAGGTATTCGGGAAATTGATCTGGCAATGCTATTGGAAAAAGAGATGATGCAGGCAGGTGGACAGGGCCTGGCTTTTCCGACTATTGTGGCCGCAGGACCAAACTCTTCTCTGCCGCATGCTCAACCTACTCAGCGTCAGTTGCGAGCTAAGGACCTGGTGGTTCTGGATTTCGGATGCAAATACAATGGGTATAATTCTGACTTGACAAGAACAATTGTCATTGCTAAAATGACCGCAAAACAGCATGAAATGTATAAAATAGTAAAAAAAGCGCAAGTTTTTGCCCAAAAAGAGTTAAAAACCGGCAACCTGTCCGCAAATGCTGACAAAAAAGCCCGGCAGATTTTGCAGAAAGCCGGATTAGCCAAGTATTTTATACATAGTTTGGGGCATGGTATGGGTCTGGAAATACATGAAGGCCCCAAACTTTCGTCGTTATCTAAAGAGCGGTTGGACACGGGTATGGTTGTGACCTGCGAACCGGGTGTTTACCTGCCGGGTTGGGGCGGGATTCGTATTGAGGATGATATTCTGGTACAAGGGAAAAATCCTATTTGGTTATCCCACTCTGAGCCGGAATTAAAAGTGGTGGGCCGTAAATAAATATTTGAAATTTTCTGAAGAAAAGGTTATTCTACGTTTTCTATTTTTTTACCCTATAAAGGTAGAGACGCACATATTGTAGAGACGTAAAATAAGGTAATGTCAAAAATAAAATGA
>JAGLMY010000312.1 GCA_023139775.1 bacterium | reverse complement strand
TGGGGGTTGCATTCACGGATGACAAACAAAAAAACGCATGACTGACCTGTTACATCTTATCCGCACTATTTTTTTTAAAACAACTCCTACATTTCAATAATATTCTGCCGTTACTCTACTTTGATGACAGGTATAATCCCAGTATGAAAGGATAATTCTGATGCAAAACCGCCGGCGGCAATATATTATTAATGAAACTTTCCAATACAAAATCATCTTCATTCTGGCTGCTGTGGTTGTGATCGTAGCCTTGGGTACCTACGGTATGGCCATTGGCTATGCCAAATTAATGGAAGCAGCCAACACTTCTGCTCAAACTGCCCAAGCGGTCCAGAGTAATGTCTCCACTTCTGGTACCTTATGGCTCCCCATCCTCGGAACCATTTTCCTTGGTATTCTCTTCGTAGTGTTTTTCGGCAGATTTTACTCGAATAGAATTGCCGGACCTTTGTTTAATCTGAAGCGTGTTATGCAAAGGGTGGGTGACGGAGACCTGAGCATAATTATGCGTATTCGGGCTAAAGATGAATTTCATGATATGGAAGCTTCATTTAATCAAATGGTAGATGATTTAAATCAGCGCATGGCCAATGTTAAAAAGGCCATTGCCGATTTGCCGCATGCTGAAAAGCGAAAAGTACATAGCGCTTTAAGTGATCAGTTTATTATTCGCGATAAAGGCGATGACGAAACTTAAAACCGATAGGTCACCTGAACATTCCAAGGTAATACCTTTAATTCCCAGGAACTCTCTGGTGTTGGTGTGTCCAGCTTTATATCCACCTTATCATTGTATACTTTGGCAGCCCTGTGAAAGGTAAAATGAGCGTGCTTGGCACCGGTAATAGCAGGAAGAACCAGCGCCCCGCCAATGGCCGCAACACCCCAGGCAGGATACTTCTGACCGCTTATCCACTCACCTATTGGCCAACTAATCATTAAAACACCAACACCACCCATCACATTGCCCCAGGCATAACCAGCCTCAGCTTTGGAGTGCAAATTATAAGCTTCCGGAACCTGCTTTAACATCTCCAAGGCCGATTGTTGAGAAATAGGATTTTTGTCATAGTAGTAACCATAGCCCCAAAATTGTTTTTTCATTTGCAAGCGCTGTGGTTTCAAGACTTCGACAACTACCTCTTTCTTTTCCACTACCGCCGTGATGGAGGTTGCTTTGGCATCCGCTGCTTGGTACGTATAAATTTCCGGCAGCTTGTTCGGATCAATAATATTGCCGGCAACCGGCAATTCTTTTGAAACTTCGATGACTAAAGCAGAATCAATCTCAAAGAGTTTTTCCGCCCAACGGTAAATAGTTTTGCCGGCATCCGTGCCGATAATCCGAACATTAGCAATATAATAATTATCTTGTAATATCAATACTTCTGCCTTGGCCGGTATTGCGAACAAAACAAAAACTACGATACCCAATACAACTTTTTTCATTATTTCCTCCTTTAAAATATCTTAAAAAGACCCACCACTAAGGCACAAAGGCTCAAAGGTTCACAAAGAAACACAAAATAAAAATTTATTAATGTTTATGGTTTTACTCTTATCACTTAATTTTTCCTTAGTGCTCCTTAGTGTCCTTTGTGCCTTTGTGGTGGATCCTTTCACAAAATTATTTCATTTTTCTTTCATGTTATTTTTGACAGTACCTTCTTTCTCCGGGAGCAGAAACCGCCTATCCCCTCGATTATCATCCATACTACAATTACTAATATTATGGTATTAGCCGCTATCAGCAGTCCATTACCCGCCTTCATGAAATAGCCTTGGTTCAATATGAGGGCCCAACTTGTCATGATGACCATGAATAGGCAGGGGATCCCGCTAATCAGGTATTTTGCTCCCCCTTTTTTTTTCAGATACAGCGTGATTGTCATCAGGGCTAAACCCGCGAGGGCCTGGTTAACCGTTCCAAAAAGCGGCCACAGGGTTAATGCCCCCTTTCCCGAAACGCCGGTGGAGAATGCCAGAATTCCAGCAGTTATCACAGCAAAAGCCGTGGCTGTATATTTATTTTTAAGAATTTTTATTTTGAAATCATTCGAAAGTTCCTGGACAACATAACGCTGAATCCTGGTTGCGGTATCCAGAGTTGTCCCGGCGAATGAAGCTACAAAAACCCCCATTATGATAATGGCCAATTCTTTGGGTATTCCCAAAACAGCGATCATATTGGCCGACCCCACAACAAAAGCACCCACCTTGGAACCCAAGCCACCGGCAGCTCCCCAGGAGTCATAATGGGCGGACCAAGCAGTCATCCCTGTCAAGGTTAGATCACCACTCTTATAGGCGATCCCAATCCCCGCAGCCACGGCAATAATGACAAGCACAGCCAGAAACCCTTCCATAAGCATGGAACCATAACCAACGAAAAGGGCATCCTCTTCCCTGGCAACCTGCTTACCCGAAGTTCCTGAACTTACCAGGGAATGAAACCCGGAGATGGCGCCACAGGCGATGGTGATAAAGAGAAAAGGCCACATAGCAGGCGCACCCTCAGGCGTAGCCTGAATTGCGGGAGCCACCATACTGAGTTTCCCGGCAAAGGCGGAACCGAAGACTCCCAGAATTAAGAGCCCCATGGCTATCAATAGCTGCCAGGCATTGATAAAGTCCCGGGGTTGAAGCAGCGTGGTAACCGGAAGGGTCGAGGCAATAAAACAATAAATAAACAAGATGATGCTCCAAACCCCCATCGGCGGTATGCCTGCAACCGCCGGTATTATCAGGGGAATGAAGTGCCCCAAAACCACCGTGAGATACATAGTAATTACCGCGATGACGGTATAAAGGCCGATATTCCCTCCTTTTTTATAAATGAAGAAACCCAACAGAATGGCAATGGGAATCTCACCCCAAACCGGAAGCACGGATTGGGGATACATGCTGAAGATGACCGCGATTACCACGCCGAATATGGCGATGACAATCCAAAGCTCAAACAGCGCGATCAAAAAGAAGAGAGTCCGGGTTCTGGGATTGATATATTTCGAGGTTATCTCAGAAATTGACTTTCCCTGGTTTCTCAAAGAAAGGATGAGGGCGCCAAAGTCATGGACAGCTCCCATGACAATAGGTCCCACTAAAACCCAGATCAAGGCCGGGACCCACCCCCAGATAATTCCAATGGCCGGGCCGACAATGGGGCCGGTTCCCGCGATAGAGGTGAAGTGGTGTCCGAAAATGATCCCTTTCCGGGTAGGCACAAAGTCCTGCCCATCTTCAAACTCTACAGCCGGAGTCTTATGGGTATTGCTCAGGTTAAATATTTTCCGCCCTATAAACTTCCCATAGAATTTGTATGCGATCAGATAGACGACAAAAGCACCCACCATAATCAACACGGCATCCATAAAAAACCTCCCTGGTTTGTAAGCTATCAGTTAGAAGCTGTGAAATAATTATTCAAATATCACAGTTTATCTGACTTTCGCAAAAATCATAAAGAGGCGCTGGACCGGCTTTTTAGTCAAGTACTGGCGGCTATGAGCATAGAAGGATTGGTGGATTTGAAG
>JAGLMY010000311.1 GCA_023139775.1 bacterium | reverse complement strand
CTTAGTGAACCTTTGTGCCTTTGTGGTGAGTTTTTTAAGGATAAAGTAACTATTTGCCTGTTTGTGTAGCAATCAGGTAATGTTGCAATATGAGTTACAATCTGCCGCCGTGACAAAAAACAAATATTAAGATTGCTATCTTAATAAAAATCGTTACAATATATCCAGTTATATCCAATTCCCCAAAAGGAGGCTATATAATTATGAAAGTCGGAAAATATTTCTTGGCAGTCACCGTAGGTTGGGTAGTGGTCGTGGTGTTGGACGCAATTACGAATTTTTATATTTTATCCAGCTCCTGGAAGAGCGTTGCCGCTCATGGTATCATGCCCAAAGCTGATCCTGCTTTTGTGGACAGTGCCCTCTATGCTCTGGTTCTGTATATAGCTGTAGCCATTATGGGACTTTTCTATGCCTACGGCGGCAGAGTTTGTGGAATATGGGCAGGCAAATTATGGATGGGATTTGGCTGCGGTACGCTGGTCAATATACGCTTGATAACCCAAGCAATCTATACTGAACTTCCCTTCAGTATTGTTGCCTTGGGTCTGATCACCACCTGGGCAGGTTTCCTGGCTGCTGTCTTTTTGTTGGCCAAGGTCTACGGCCCTGGCGATTGGGCCGGATCAACCGCCTAGGAGCCTGAGCATTTAGTATGTTTTTTAAATTCCTGAACAATTGAACAATAGAAAATAGACCGCAATTGAGTAATTTATTCGCATTCATAATTATTCGTAGAGACGCCCAATTTGGGCGTCTCTACGGTATTCAATACATGCGCGTCTTCTTTGGGCGCGATGAATCGCGCCCAAAGAAGACGCGCGGGGACCGTTCAGGCAGACGGGGTGTTTTGGGGGATGCAAAAGTACAACTTACGTCGTTTCCAAAGTCCTAAAATCATAAACGTCCCTGTTTTCCCATCGTATTCGCGCTAGCGCGACAAAGTTTTATTGTGCATTTTTTAATCACCTGCGGGGTTGCTTTTCCCTGGCGGGCACTATAAAATTCGTATCATGAACTTACATATCCTCAGTTTCGGTGATAACTATATTTATGCCCTGGAGCAGAACAACCAACTCTGTGTAGTGGATCCTGCTTCTGCTGAGCCGGTACTCCAGCTCTTGAGTACAACCAACCTGCGCTTGTCCCTGATTCTCAACACACACAACCACTATGATCACACCGGTGGAAATCAAGCCTTAAAAAACCAGACAGAGTGCTCTATCATCAGCGGGAGTCAATGTACCCCTGGCAACAACCGGGTGATCAAAGACAATGAAGTCATTGCCTGTGCTGACATTTCCATCCAGGCCATAGCTACCCCAGGGCATACCAGTGACAGTTTCTGTTTTTATATTCCCGGTACCCCGGGGATGGTTTTTACCGGCGATACGCTTTTTGTGGGCGGCTGTGGACGCTTGTTTGGCGGAACACCGGACCAGCTCTGGAATTCATTGCAGCGTTTGGCAGCCTTACCGGAAGACACATTGGTCTATTGCGGACATGAATATGCCCAAGACAATTATGCCTTTTCCGCCCAACTCAATTCCACGCATCCGGCAATTCGCAGGCGACAGCTGGAAATGATAAAACTGATACAAGCCGGACAACCGACGGTTCCTTCCACCATCGGCCAGGAAAAACAAAGCAACCTTTTTTTACTTGCCATGTCTGTGGAGGAATTTGCAAAATTGCGAAAACGGAAAGATGAGTTTTAGTAAGCGCGTGATTCATCACACCCCACGGTTACCATTTCCGCTCACGTTTCCTCATCTGATACAACCGCTCAGTAAAACCGCCATTTTTCATAAAATCTTCTTCCAACCGCTTGATTTGCCGGCCTAGCATAAAACTCGCCTGGTTGATCAAGCAAATAAGCGTGTTGGCTGCAATTTCTGGAGAATCCAACCAGTCAGACGTGGCCGACATGCCAGACTCGTCGGACCGGTATGATCGTCGGACTTTAAGTGCTTCCGGCGAATCTTTGTCCCAGATGCGCAAGCCGCGTTGCCGCAAAAAATCCTGATAATCCAAGAGCAATTCCTCCAAACTGGCTCTGGCAACATTGGTCAATTTGATCTCTGTTTTTTTAGAAGTTGCAGAAGCCATACTACCTTCGGCAATGTTTTGCACTCCACTTCTTGCTGCTTGTACCATCTAAGGACAAAAATGCCACAGGGTGCGCAGCCTCCTAATATATCCATATTTTTTCCGGTCAGGGCGTCAGCCTCTGGATTTTTACCTCTTTTCCTTTTGACCTGTTTTTACGACATTTCTTTCATTTATTTTTGATTTTTTGAATTTATTGACAACACAGGAATATATTGAGATTGTTGCATCAAGATTACAGTACTCTACTTGATAAGTCTTGCCATCCATAGGTTGCATATTTTGCAATAACTGCTTTTTTACTTAATTAAAAATATTATTCAAGTGCCGGAAAACAACCGATTTGTCTCTGCCAAAAAGCTTTGCTATTTGGTTCAAACTCAGCCAGACTGTATCAGCTTTTAGCTGGACTTCAACCTTGTTTTTATACAAGATGATTTGATCTTGCTGCTTTTCGTTGGCGGATTTTCGCTTCTTAGCTGCCATTCTCCGGCCCTCTTTATCGCTATTTTAAAATCCACTTTCAAATTGCCACTTTAGAGAAAGCGTTAATAATTAACAATAACTTTAACTGATTTTGACTTTAATTACTCTCTATAAATTTTAATAACTTTACCATCGAATCAATCCCTTTTCTTACTTTTGCTTTATCCGTTCCCCTCTCATCAAAACTTCCATGAGCAATTTTATTTCTTTGTTTTTTTAAATAATCCACATCTGAAACATATTTCATAAATTTTACCTGATTTTTATTTTTCTTTATGACAAACGGCAAAATTATATTTAGTGCAACATTTAATGTTATATCTCCCATCAAATCATCAAGCTTGATTTTACTCGAAACTCTTGCTTGCATTTTTGCCCTGACATATTCCATTAATTTAACTTCAAATAAAATAGTTGATTTAAATATTGCATCTTTAAGGCCGGTCCATTCGGTTTGAGCTCTGAGTTTCATCAATTCATGACATTCACTGGGCACACGATGGTTCTTTTTTAATTCTTTTTTAATATCATTCCAGGTTTTGGTCTTTATAACCTGTTGACTTTTAAAACACGCCCTCTTTCCTCTCTGCTGTTTAAACTTCGGATTAAATTTCTTCCATTCACCCTTATCTTTTTTCCATCCCAACCCTTCCTGTCCAGAAATATCTCCCGAGTAAAAATCTCTTATATTCTCCGGGCTATCTGGCATTACATCTTTAGCCTTACCAACCTTTCTTAGAGCATAATCAAATCTCTCATATACCTCAGTATAGTAAGCATATATTTTTCGAGCTTGCTCCATTGCCTTCTCGCCTTTTGAGAACAAGCCATTTTTGAATTCATTTTGTTCAGGTAATATTTCTATTTCCAGCCAAGCATTATCAATTATATTTGCATATTCAAGAGATTCATCATTTCTTATTAGGCAAAGATTTGCTATGGACCCATCCTTCAATTTAAATTCGAGAGGTTTATCATAATCAGCATCTTTCCATCCCCTTGTCTGTAGCATTGGCATTCTTATTTCTTTTTTGATTTTAATTTTTCCCATTGCTTTTTCCTTTAAATTATAAGACCGGCATTATTTCCCCCATCTTATTTCTTTGGCCCCAGAATAAAACGGGCACGTTCATGCCGCAGCATCTCGTACGGAGTCATGCACTTGATGCCCAAGCCCATGCAGGCGTCAGGTATTTTAATTTTTTTCGTCGAGGGAGATGCAATCTCATGTGTTACCAGGGTGTGTCCATGAGTAAGAGCCTGAGCTACCAGGTAGTAGTCCGCCACCTGAAGAAACATATTTGTCGCGGCCGGTTCATAATGCTGACCTGTCGCCCAGGTACTGACTCTGCCGAGCGAGGGCAATATCGAAGCATCCGGTTTAAGAAAAAATCCTGACCCCCGTTGCGCGGTCCAAGTGGCAAGCTTGGAGTGTACCCTGTGAACTGGAG
>JAGLMY010000310.1 GCA_023139775.1 bacterium | reverse complement strand
AAAGAAAATTAACCGCCGATGAACGCAAATAAACGCAGATATTTATAGCCTAATGGATAAAAAAGATTTTAATTTGCGTGTATCCGCGTGTATCGGCGGCTAAATTTGGTTCCGGTTTATCCGGGTTAGGTGTAAGGCCGGAAATAAGTTAGAGGAGATGTTTTGTGAAAAAGAAAGCCAAAGATGCTTATGCCCAGGCGGGTGTGAATATTGACGCGGGAAATGAAGCTGTACGCCGCATGCGCGCGCATGTTCGTTCTGCCCGGACTGCCGGGATGATAACAGATATCGGTCTTTTTGGCGGATTGTATCAAATGCCCAAAGGCTGGCAAGAGCCGATTTTGGTTGGTTCCACTGATGGTGTGGGCACCAAGCTGATGCTGGCTGCTCTCATGGGCAAATACGATACAGTCGGCCAGGATCTGGTGAATCATTGTGTGAATGACATTTTAGTCCAGGGCGCGCGTCCGCTTTTTTTTATGGATTACTTTGCAACCGGCAAATTGGATCCCAAAGTCGCTGAACAGATTGTGAAAGGCGTGGCCCAAGCCTGTCGGGAGAACAAGTGTGCTTTATTGGGTGGAGAGACAGCCGAAATGCCGGGTCTATATCAGGGAAAAGATTTTGATTTGGCCGGTACTATTGTCGGCTTGGTGGAAAAGAAAAGAGTGATTGATGGTAAAAAGATACGACCCAAAGATGTTCTGATCGGCTTACCATCCACCGGCTTGCATACCAATGGCTATTCCCTGGCCCGTAAAGTGTTTTTTGAGAAAATGAAGCTCAAACCCAAGCAACGGATTCCGGAATTAGGAACCTCCATAGGTGAAGCACTCCTGGCTGTGCACCGTTCATATCTGTCTGTAGTAGAAGCTTTGCTCAAGAAAAACAGTATTCAAGGAATGGCGCATATTACCGGCGGCGGATTGACTGGAAATCTGCCTCGTATTTTACCTGCCAAGTGCAAAGCGATTATTCACCAAGGAAGTTGGCCGATTCCACTAATATTTAAGTTGCTGGTAATGAACGGTCGTTTGGATGAGAGCACAATGTATCGCGCCTTGAATATGGGAATTGGCATGGTTCTGGTAGTAGCACGCCAAGAAGCTGCCAGGGTCATGCGGCATTTGCATAAAAAGAAAGAAAAAGCCTATATTATAGGTGAAATTCAGGCAGGATCGCCCCGAGTAGAGTACCATTAGTCCGGCAATCCCTCGAAAAAATAAATGAAACATTTTGCTGTGATTGGTGTCTAATGTTAAGTTTTTAGATACTTCAGCCACAGAAACCCCTCCAGTGCTGAAGTACTGCCCGGCCAGGGTCCCATTCCTGGCCGGTTTTTTTGTAAAAACAATAATTCTCTCAAATAAAGACTTGCTCACCCAAATGTCTTGATTTAAAGTAGGGGCACGGCATTCGACTTCGCTAAAGCGATGTCGAACAAGCATCGTGCCCCTACTTTAAATCATTGTTTTTTAAGGAGAAATTGAATATTTATGGCAGCGACGGACAACGAATATCCGAATACACAAGAACAGCAATGTCTTGAGCACAAGACTAATGCCAAATGGGTATGCGGAGTATGTGGCAAACCTATCTGTAAAGATTGCAAACCCATTGCGCTCAATTTTCAGGTCTATCACCGCGAGTGTGTTGATACAGCGAGAAAAAAACTGGAAAAAAAAGCTAAGGACCAATCAGAGATCGAGGCGCCTTCTCTGGGGTTGAAAATTATTGCCTGGTGTTTTTTTGTGGGTGGAGTGTTCCTTTTTGGATTAGCGTTGTTTATGCTTGGTCTTTCCTTGTTCAGCAAAGCGGTTCCCATTCGTGCCATGATGACCAATGCCATTCCTGTCAGCTTGGATTCCATACCCGGCAGCCGGATGTTTTTAAATTGGTTCGGAGGGTTTATTGTGCTGATCAGCATGGGGATAAGTATCATGGGCATGGGCCTGCTGAATTGTGTGGCAGCAGCACGCTATGCGGTTTTAACGCTGGCGTGGCTGGAAATTATTTTAGCTGCTTTAGGTTGGTTAGTCGTACTCCTGATCGGTGGCGGTTTCTGGGATATTCCGGTCTTGGGCGGTTTTTTAGTCTGGTACTTTTTGCGCAGCGATGTACGCAAACAATTTGAAAAGGTGCTGTAGGGGCGAGGTTATCTCGCCCACCAAGAGTAGGGACGTATTGCATACGCCCCATATTGACCGTACGGGTAAACCTTGCCTGTGCCCGTCTTTTGGGTATGTTCGACCGTAAGAGTCAAAGGATTAGTCCGCGAAGGACGCGAAGGAATCGAATGAAAAATATCGTAGGGGTGGGTTCCAAACCCACCCGCCAGGTTTAAAATCAGAAAACGTAAAATCAAAGGCGTATCATTGAGGAGTTAACCTTGAAAAAAACAGTATTACTCAGTATTGGATTTCTGGTTGGTATACACATGATAGCTGTCTTGCCGGTAGCGGCGGAGTATGAGGATCGATTGGCTGTCTGGGTTCGTTTGGGTGACTTGGATCGAGGTATGGAATCCATCAAGAAAAACAAGGATAAAATTTCCAGGGTATTGGTATCTGATCATTGTATTGCTAAAAACGGGATTGGTCTGGGATATCGACGTGTTGCGCAAGGCGATGCACTGGCCACAAGCATTACCGCCTGGTGCCGCGATAATGCCATTCCGGTGTATATGGGACTGGGAAATTACGGAGGTGGATTTTCCCATCCGGAAATAATTGTGCGTATGCTGGAGCGTCCTGAGTTTCGGCGCCGGCATATTCAAAATATCCGCAAAGCGGTCCTGGACTTAGGCTATGACGGCGTGGACCTGGATTACGAAAATTTACCAGCCAACAGCTGTCAATCCCTAACTGTCTTTGTCCGGGAACTGGCTGCTGCGCTGGATCTGGAAGAAAAAGCCTTGGATATCACTGTGCCGCCTAAATTTTCCTCTCCGGGTTGGAAAAAAACCAGAGCCTACGATTGGCAGGTGCTTCCCACTTTAGTCGGGCGTGTGAATGTTATGTGTTATGATTGGTACATTCGCAGTGGCCCGCCCGGTCCCATCATTCCCTTGGGTGTCACCAAAAAGGTCATTGCGTATATCAAGACCTGTCCGTATCCGGAACGTTTCTGGATTGGACATCCAACATACGGTAATGACTGGGTCAAACGGAAAAACAAATCTTATCGAGGCCGTTATTACGGCGGGCTTAAGTTAAAAAAGCGCGCCCAACAAAAAAGCGCCAGGATATTTTATCAGAGCAAATCCAAAGGTGGATTTATAGCAGGGCCCTTTGCGCATTATACCTACCGCGCCAAGGATGGGCTGCATAACGTCTGGTATGGTGATCATAAAAGTCTGGCTGCCACTATTCACGTGGTCCGTAATTCAGGCTTGGGTGGTATTTTTGTCTGGCGCATCGGTTTTGAGGATCCGCAAATCTGGGAGATTATTCATCCAATTGGGGACGAAACGAGCGCTGCTGTTTCTTCACAGACTGATGCCGTTTGTCCTCCAACATCTTGGCCTTAGCCCGGCGTGAACGGCGCCGTTTTTGACGACGCAGCTTTTCACGTTTTTGTTGGGCTTCGCTCTTTTCTTTGTTAATCAATTCATCCAGTTTATCCGCTAAAAGCCGGCGTGCGAAAAAGCGATTCATGCTCTGTGATCGTTCTTTTTGGCAGCGCACTTCCAGACCGGTTGGGATATGGCGGAGTACCACACAGGTGGATACTTTGTTCACATGCTGGCCGCCAGGACCGCCGGAGCGTAAAAATCGTTCCTCCAGATCTTTTTCCTTCATGCCCAAGGCGTCCATTCGTTCTGCCAAAGCCTGGTATTTTTGTTCGGAAACTGGAAATACGGGCATTGCAAGCTCCTGGAAAATATGG
>JAGLMY010000031.1 GCA_023139775.1 bacterium | reverse complement strand
GCCAGCATATCATCTTTTACTGTCTGTAATAAGGTCCTGATAAAACGCTGCTCATTTCTGCGGCTGGGTTTTTCCACAAACGCCCAGTAGGCCTGCATCACTGAGCTCTCCTCATCTGCCATCATCTCTCTGAAGGTTTTACTCTCTATGGGCAACTGCTCTACAATTTTTTCCAGATAACTTCGCGCGTTCTCCTGCATAGCCATTTGATGCATACGCCGCGTGGGTATTATAGATATAATGTTCAGCAGAAAGCTTCCGGATCCTTTAGGCGCTGCTCGCAGCTTTACGCGTTCGCCCTGGTACTGTACAGCAGTCACATTTATTGGCAAGACTTCTCCCTGGATATCCGCTACCATCAATTCCCGGTCTATTAGCTTGCCTTGTACTTCCAGCAAATCATATACCATGTTAATCACCGGCACTGGCATGGAAATCCCCTCAATTTTTACTGTGTTTACTTCTCCCATGCTCACCATATATGCTTTTCGCGCCAAACTTTCACCAATAACGCGCATTTTCATGCCCGGCGTCCGGACTTGGTTCATATGGCTGATTTCCGCCTTCAATTGCATACCCAACTCTGGTCCCAGTTCTCCTAATTTGCCGGTTTCTCTGCCTTTTACCGCCTTCATTACATCCCCGGCCATTTCCAGCCTTTTGACCAGCCCCTCACTGAAACCTGCTGTTTTCAGGTCCCTAATTGCCTGATTCACCACTTTCAACTGCTCGTTATACGCATCCGGCATGGACAACAGGCTCATGGCCGGGGCTATTCCCGCTTCTATAGCAGCCGGATCACGCAGATACGCTCCGGGCTTTGGCTTTGCCTCATTCAGCAGCGAATCTATGATGCCTAAACCTACCTGTTTCTCTGTTTCGCCTAAGCCGGCACTTTCCTTAACCATAGCCTGTAATACAGCAGCCGCACTCCCCTCAGGCAGGTCTTTCATTTTAGCAATGGCTAACATCACTTTTTTAATATCATGTTCCCATCCCTTTAGCTCTGGCATGGCATTCAGCATATCCTGCAGATTCAATTTGGCTGCCAGCTCTTCAGCCTGACTTTCCATACTTTCTCTTTGCTTTAAGGCCTCTGCTGCTTCCTGAAGATAGCCATTTACCAGACTCATGAACTCGGTCGAAAAAACCGCCTCTTGCTTCCGCTTAACTTCCTGCCACAGCGCAGGAGTCATTTCTCCGCGGGCCAGTGCTTTTTGCTCAGGTGCTTTTTTCTCCAATTCCGCGCCGGCATAACCGCTCATGCCAAAGGCCGCAGCCACTGGGTCCCAGCGGCTCTCCATTAGGTTTTTTCTGTTTTGATACTCCGCAATGCTGCTTAATAAAAAAGCCTTCGTGTAATAGACCAGCCGCTCGCTTAATCCTGCCTCAGGATCAATATCTTTTTCCAGCACCACGCACAGGCTGTCAGGAACAAAATACTGTACCCGGGTACTATGATCCGCTTGCTCAGTTCTTTCAATACACGCGCCCAACGGTTCACCATTCCAGAGACGCGTAAAGAAGTTTCCTCTGGCTGATAACCCGACAAACTCCGTCTTCTTTGTGTTAAACCGTCCGGCCATTACATCGTCTGCGATCAGTGTGCTTCGCTTGAAGGCTTCTACACGCGGCGTATTAGAAATAGTGCCTACTGGTTCTGTTCCAGGCAGGCAGGCAAAAACAGCTACCGCGCTTTGCAGCAGGAATATCCCGGCCAACACGATTCCAGCCGCAGCCTGAAGCGGTAAGCGCAGGTTCGGATTTCCGCTGGTGCTGCGATCATTGGCAAATAGAATCGAGCGCACCAGATATTGCATGATTCTCACGGGCAATTCCCGCAGTTGCCGGATCGGAACATTTAACGGCTGCGGCAGAATCCTCCGCAGGCGACGTATTTCCGCTTCAATCGCGCTTTTAGGCTGTTCTGCTTGACCTTCAGCTGCTTTACCGAGTCCAAAGAATTTCTCTTCGCGTATAGCTTGCGTTTTACCTGCTTGCGCCCTTTTTTGCCGCCACTTTTCATGCACAGTTTGAATAAAGGGCAGCATAGCTAACATACCGGTAAAATCATTTCCGAATTTTTCATGATACATAATTCGCGCGTGCACTTTCGGATCAATTTCTCCGATCAATTCCAGGCCTCGGTCCATAATTTTTATCTCGGCCGGACTCATTTGCCGTCGCACTTCATTGTCAGACCAGGCTGGAGCCACATAAATTGCTTTTAAAAATAATCGTAATTTAACCGGGCGCGGAATTGTATCAGCCTGGTGTTCTTCCAGATAATTTTCCTGCATACTCTTATACACAGCTTTATTCACTACCCAACCTATGTTCGCGAACCGGACAGCAGCATAGATTAAATAACCGCCCAGGAGTATAAGCGCAATTACAGCAAAGCCTGCCGCCGGATTATCAATGCCCGTGGAAATGATTAATTGAACCTCTTCATATAAAGCCTGGAATGCGAACCCGGATAGAACAGAACATATATATGCCCATAAGGCGCGGAAAGGATGCGCTTTTGATTTTTCCCTGGCTTCAGCATCATGCCTTTTTTTGGCTGCCTCGATGCCTGCTTGTCTTTTCAAATAGTTCCTATAATTTTCTTTAATCTGAGCATCCTCACCTCTGATTTCGGTCGGCGACAGGTCCAGGTACTGCCTAACCTTTTCCGCCATTTCCTCATCGCGCTCACGGTCTTTGGCAGTCAGCTTCTTGGTCTCAACCTTCTCTTTTGGCAGTCCCAGAATATACCATTGGTTACCAGACTGCAGAATAATCCGCTCGATCTGAAGCGTGGTCCCAGGTGTAAAGCCAATGCAAAAGTTGAACATGCGGCGCTGCCATTCAGGGTCACTCGCCTGCTCAACGCCGACCTGCTCATAGACCGGACCCATAATCTTCAAAAAGGCTTCATCTTCCTCTTGTTCTTCAGCCAAATTGCCATAAATATCTTCTAAAACAGGCCTAAGCACCGGATCTTTGCTCCGGATGGTAGAAAGCTCAAAGAAAAATTTAAGCAAATCTATGGACGGATAGCCGCCTTGCGTGGCAAAAAACTGTATTCTTCTATAAATCGTCCCAAAATCCGAATCATCCTTTTCGCGTTGAACTTTGAGTTGATTTTCCCGGAAGCGTTCATTTTCCATCATGAGTTGGTTGACTTTGAAGATGCTCTCTCTATATTTCGGATTCTCCAGCATGAACTGGTTTATTTCCCGCATGACCTCACGGTAATCTTTATTCTCCATTTTCTTCTGTTCAACCCGAAAGATCATCTTTCGGTAACCGCTATGCGTCATGAGCAAATCAGCAACCGCCTGCATAATCTCCTGGTATTTAGGGCTGCCCATTTTTATATTCTCAACATCCTGCATGATCTTCCGATACGCCATGTTTTTCATCTTTTCCCGGAAGACTTGATTCTGAATACTGCGATACCATTCTTCCTGGTTTAAGAACTCCTCAACCTCGTAATTATTAAATCTGATGCGTGTACCCACTAGAGTATCATCGCGTAAAGTTTCCTGCTGCGCGACATCCCGCTGTTGAAAAAAATCTCCGAATTTTATATCTGTAACCTGCAATTGGTTAATCTCCCAATCGATCTGACGATAGAGCTTTCCCCACTTACCGTCCTTCTGCCTAAGTTTGGTTACAATCCACTCATTTTTCTGCGCGATCTCGTCATAGGGCGTGTACGCCTCCTGCAATTTCTGGATTTCCAGATTGATTTTTTCCATAATAGGTTCAAAGTCTTTATCAGCCAGCATTTCGCGCTGGATCGGTGTGGTTATTGGCACGGAAATCTTTTCCTGATAGACTGGAATCATTTCCACAAGTTGCAGAAATTGTCGCATTTTTGTCCGCTGAGATACCGGAACGCCTCCTTTAGTGGATGGCCATTTTATATTAAGCAAGTAATCGGCAAACTTATTAAAACTAAGTTTTTGGACTCCAGCTATACCAGGAGCGCCATCCCAAGCCTGCCATTCCTGTTTGACCAATTTTTCATCCAGATCGAATTGTCTGCAGAATTGATGGATCAATTCATCACGAATCTGTGGATTCGCCTCCAGTGCCCGGCCTATGCCTAATTCTATCCGGTTATCCCATTGACGTTTTTTGCCTTCCAGACGATTGCTGTGCGGATGATCGGCAATCTCCCGACGCATTCTTTCTTTGGAAAACTGATTCCAGTCCCATATTCCAGCCATAATCTCGTCGCGCTTCGGATGCTTATCAATATCCGCCAGGTTCAGTCCCCGCTGTTTAATGATATACGCGTCGTCAGCATCAGCGAAGCTCTCTTTACCTGTTGAAAGCTCAATGGTGTATGAATCAGCAGTAGCAGCAAATTCCTTGTCACCTTTTTCATTGGCATGCCTGGCAACCAGTTTGCGCCGTTTTCGGCCCATTTTGAGTAAGAAATCAAACAAGGCTTGATCCTGATTCCTCGCACAACGCAGACTCTGGTCGAATTCAAGATCCCGTTTCAGTATTTGGTTGACAAATGCCTGACTTTCCATTTCTTTCTGCATCAGCGTGTTACGCTTTTCCCCGGCAGCAAGAAGATGGTCTCTGGCACCGGTTTTGCCTACTTTTTTTTGCGAATCCAGTTTTTGTTGTACCAGGCTAAAAGCCAGACCACCGGCCTCTCTCTCCATTTTTTGATAGGCCGGGTCTTTACGCGCCTCAGTCTCTTGCTCATATTGATAACCCGCAGCAGCACGCAAGATCTTATCCAGCAAATCTAAATTTTTCTGGATCCGTTGATACGTCAATTCATCAGCTTGTTTAAGCAGTTCAGAGAAGCCTGTCAATTTATGTCTTTCCTGGTATTGATATTCAGCAGCCACATCCAGCATGGATCCGTAGCCTGGTAACAGCCGTCTGATCTGTTCCAATTCATGCTTTTTATTAACAGCTTCCTGCCGGCGGGCTTTGTAGGCTGGATCATTTTTACTCTTTTGATCCTCTTCATATTGGAGCTCCGCTGCCTTCTCTTTCATCACGCGATACACCGAAGACTTCATTGCATCCTGCTCCAGCTCATAAAGACGTTCAGCTTTTTGGTCGTCAAAAGCCTTAAAATTATCGTTGGTTTTGAACTCATCCTGACGCAAAGTATATTCTTTTTCCGCCCGGCGTTTAAGTTCAGCCAAAAGCTCCGGATTCTTTTTACTCTCTGCTAACAGGCGGATAGCTTCTCTTCGGGAAGCTTTAAGCAAATCATCACTTACTCCGGCTGCCTCAAGCGCCTGAAAGACTTTTTCCGCATAGTAAGCACGTCGTTCCAGAAAAGCTTCCACATCTTTCTGATCAGTTTTGCGCAGCAGTTCTTCCAGAATAACCGTGGCCCGGAAGTCGTAATTATCCTTTAAAAATCCAACCTCCGCCTCTCCGAGCGGTCCGGCATAACCTTTCAGCATTTTCCTGAAAAATCGATTATCAATCACATAGCTATTTTCACCCGGCCCCAGAGCTATTGGCACTGTAAACGCCGTGCCATCCGGCCGGTTAATAAAACAGTAGGCAGAACCCGGCACTCCGGCCTCACCCTTTATGCTCTTGATTTCGATGATTACCCTGATAATATCATCAATGATCGCAAAAGGCGCAGCCACTGTGCCGTGACGTCTATCCTGCCTCGGTTTTCCTGCCTCAACATCATCGAGCACATAGCGAATCACCACTGAACCGTCAGGTTGAACCTCTCCCACAGCACGTACAGCACCCCACTCTTTGACGGTTTCTACGTATGTCCTTTCAATAGCCAGCGGCGTTTGATCATGTTCACGTTGGGTTGTGGTTTGTCTGTCTTTAATATCCAGAAATAATTTGGGCTGATCAGTAGTCCGGCTGACAGCAACCTCCCCGGCTTCATCCAGAGTTCTTTCAATCCGGGTTTTATCGGAAAAGGCGCCTGACCAGAAATTGGTCACACGCTGCCAATTGTTACTAATAGCAATCACCGCCATAAGCAGAATAAACGTATAGCCCAGCATCCGGTAGGGCGCACGGGTAAAACGGCGCTGTTTGGCCATAGTCTGCTGCCGCCTGGCCTGGCGATCAGCTTGCGAAGGCTGCAACAACTTTTTATTGCTGAAAAACTCAACCCGTGCACCACGGAATTCTTTACGAAACCAGGTTCCCAAGTTGAACAAATGACGCAAGCCAAAAGGCAAACGTCGGCTCAAATTCATACCCAGGTTTCTATCCAGATAGTGCTGCCATTCATGCCGCAGTAATTTTTTCTGCTTAGCAGCAGACATAAGATAGAAGAAAGCATCAACTTCCAGAGTATTGGTGGATTTGTTATAATTAAGGCCGTGCCTAATGAAGAGATACTTGAGCCGGCCAAGCCCTTTCTCATCCGGCATAATCCTGATATTAAGAGGCGCGCTCGGATCATCCAGCAGACCTAAATCTGCAAGCTTGTTCTTGATATACACCGTTTCAGCCTCAGTTAAGGGAACCCTTTTGGTAAAAGCCATCTTAGCCAAAGAAATTTGATACGGCGCGGACAAGAGCCAAAGCGCAGCGGCAAGCACAGTCGGCAAGCTTAAAGCCAGCAGCAGCCAGGCATTGCCGCCATCCAGGCAAGCATAAACCAGGAATCCGCCAATTAGAGGTAAGACCGCAAATATTGGACCAAAGAAAAGTTTGGGTTGGAACGAGCCCTTCTTCTTAACCTGTGGTTGTTGGCGTTGTTGGCGCAGCTTGGTTCTGGTATATTGCTCATGTCTTTTTTTACTGGCTTTAATACCCTTTTCGATACTCTGTGTTTGTTTCCACGCCTCTTTATCATGCTTATCTTTCAGTCCTTGAACAATCTCAACTTCCTTCTGGACTTGCGGCGCAAATTGAATCGCAGCTAAGCCTCCCGCTCTTACACTCTCGATGGGCAACACAACTTTCCAGTGTCTTAGATATTCCAGAACTTCCTCTCCTGGCGGAAGATCTGTAAGCAAGTCAGTCGTATTTTTAAATCCAAAATGTTTCGCGTAATAATTAAGTTCCTGCTGTATTTCACGAGTTAGATCATTGTGAAAATTAGTATGATTAATCGGCGCCAACCCGAGCTTGGGCAAATGGTAATCCGGATAAGCAAATTCGCCGGCAAAAGCATCAATAACTTTGTACAGTTCTTGATAGGTCTGGAATTCCGGCAGATTGCCCATATCTTCAATCCGGTACCCGGCTTTTGCCAGAATCTTTTGAAACCGGACTTTATCGATTTTTAAGGGTAGAATATCGCCGCCGCGGTAGGTAGTTAGATCCTTTTCAATTTGCCTGACCCAGTCCTGCCAGCTCCTGGTATGCAAGAGAACGCGTCCTTTGGACCTTGGCAATTCGCGGGAATTGAGTTTCTTTTCCAGAAGAATATCGCCGCAATTCTGTATAAAAACAGCTAACTGGCTGCCTGCAAGGCGTCTGGCTTTGATATATGTCTGGAAGTCCGGGAAACCCATGTTCCGGGCCATTTGGTTGTATTGATCAAGAGTGTACTTCTTTGGCACTACTGCATCCAACCAGGCTTTGACACGAACATCGCTGTCTAAAACTACCTCTTTGGTACCCTTTTGCTGTTCATAAATAATTACTCCGCCATCGCCCTGAAGTCCTGCCTTGTACAGCAGATTATCCACTAAAGCTATAATCTTAAATGGCCAGGGATGGTAGTACCCAATTTTCCCGTAAAAATATGGATTGCTACCCAAAAAACGAGTCACCCGCTGCGGTTCGACCTGTTGGTTGAAATATGTCCACCAATCCCAGATATGATTCCAGGAACGGCTCACTCCATGCAATGTGAACCAGATAATAAATGCTGCCAGCATGGCACGCTTGGGTGTCTCGGAAAGCCGATAGAGCAAACGATTAAAGGTTTTGGTCCGAAGCACCAGATTCAGTATGAGCAGCACAACCAGCAGAATCAATTGAATCGCCAGACTATTATGAATGGTTTTGCACACACGCCAAATGGTTTGCAGTGATTTGGGAACCTCGTGGCTGCCTGTTAGATCTTTCTCAAACTCCTTAATAATCCGGTTGCGATATTCATCCGAATGCTCTTTGACCTCGAAATCTCCGCCATGAAGCGCGCGCACATCGGGATTGATATCATCCATTAATGTGCGACGGGTTTCTTTTTCCCACATAGTCATACCGCCGCGCTGAAATTTGTACCATGGCACAGTACCGATTTTTTCAAAACCTGTATGGATCTGAAGCCTATCATAACCGGAATTCCCCACCAGAACACGGTTCAAAGAGTATTGCGGACTATTGACTAGATACTCAACAAAAGGCGTCATGGAGTTCATTCCGCGCTGAAAACCCATGGTTGCAGCATCTGAACGCAGATCAGTCGGCACGCCCCCATACCTTTGGTTGTACTGAATCTGGTCAGCACTCATTCCTATTGAATTGCGGGGTATGGAGGTAACCACTGGGAACTCAGTACCTACGACCAGGTACCGGCTATTCATAGTGCCTGCCATACCGCGGATGCTGCACAACTCTACGATTGTCTTCAGATCAATATATGGCGACTGCAACATTGGCAGGAAATCTTTGTTATCTACACCTGGTTCGCTAAGAGATTTTTCAGGCGTTTTAATTGGTTGGCGTTCCGCGCCCTTCTGAATCCTGATAATTTTCCGTCTCGGATCCTGATGCTCGGCTGAGCCAATGATAATATTAGGCGCCTGGCCTTTTCCTTGCAGCAGAATTTTAAATCGGGCATCCTGAGCTGCATCCAGCATTTGAATACTAAGAAGAGCTTGCTGACCATCACAAGATACCATCTCCATCTCTGTAGATAAGGAAGGTTTGAGAACAAACTCATAATATTCACCGGTTTCCTTATTTTTTAGAAGAAGTTCACGTGCTTCCGGACCAATTTCATAATACATGAGTCCTTTGGACAAATAGGGTGATAAGCGAATCCAATTTTTCTCCTTGCCTGCGCGCCGGGCCATTTCCGGCGAAACTTCAATAGCCAACTGCAGATTAGCCAGAGGTGTCTGACTGTGCGCATAGGCCATAATCGCGACCGGCAGTTCTGTCAGGCGTACGCGAATATTGCTGATACCATATTCTTTCCCGCCTTTTTCTTCAGTTTGCTCGATCTTCCCGGTTCCTTCCGGATCAATAATAGGACGAATCCATTCACCGGCATTTTTTGGCACCAATATGGTGTTTTGTTGTAGTGTACCTGGTTTATCTTTAATTGCTTCTACAGCGTCTGATTTAACTATCTTGAACTGGAACACAGCCTGAGCATCCAAATTACCATTTTGACTGCGCATATCCCTGATACCAAAAGACAATTCAAAGCTTTGCTCACCTCTAAGTCCGTGCTGGCGTAGAAAATCAGCGATGTTGATCTCTTCGCCGAAACTTTCGCTCTCTTGTACAAGGTTCATGGTTCCTAAAGTGGAATTATGAATTTGGACAAAATACTGGCCACGGCGCTGGTCAAGCGCTAGTTTGAGACACACATTTTCTCTGTCTAAATGGACCTTAACCCTGCCCGGCATACGAACCGCGCCCTGGTTAGGTGCCGGTGTTCCGGATTGCGCGGGCCGGGCATTGCCCTTAACCATGATACCCGGGGTGTCAATTTTATCCGGTGTGGCATCCCGCGCATTTCGGTGGTTGCCATTGAAAACCTCGACTGAACCCGAGGACAGCAAAGGCCGGTCTTCTTCTTTCTCCGGTTGGACCCTGGTCACCTCAACATCCATGGACCGGCTTTGCCACATCTGTTCTGTAAAGCTGTTATCTGCAAACTTGATTAAGCGAGTGGTGTCGCTTTTATCTACATACACTTTAAGTTGGCGCGGCTTGGCTTGAACCTCACTCAAGTCTGTAGCACGCGTTTTTGCCAAATCCTGAAAGCCTGGCGGCAGAGTATTGACCTGTCCAGCCTGGTAGGCAAAGAAAATCCCGCTAATGTCATGGGCTGCAAAGAGTGTAGTATTGAGCTGTTCTACTGAGCTTTCGCTAACCTGGCCCGGAAAATCGGCAATCACAATAGCGCAATTAAGCGTGTTATTGCGCAAAAATGCTTTGATTTTTTCAATTTGCGGTCCAAGCGGAGAATTCGGATCATCTGCCTGAATACTAATGATATCCACTTTTTCCAGTACATGCGGATCAAGCAGACGGTACACTGCATCAGCACTCGTGGTTTCAATCATCACTGCGTGCTGTCTATTATCTATCGTCTTTATAAAAGAGACCATTTTCTTGTGCCAACGGATCGAGTTCTCGTGGGCATATATCCGCTGTATAAACTCAGGTTTATTCCGGACAGCTTGATCCGGCCGATCAGTCAGGCCCCAGATGATATTCGGATACTTACCCAGACACTGGATAATCGTCTGTGCATGCGCCTGGTTCTCTGTTTCATGCGTATCGAGATCATAATCTGTATAACCATTGAACAAGCTGATGGCGACCATCATGTTCCGAGCTTTTGCTTGCCTGACGATCTGCTCCAGTTTACTCAAATACGCTTTATTAACATTTTCCCGGCCAAAGGCTTGATAGGGCACAAACACGCGTGCACTGTTACCATCCTGATTTTGGATATCCTGGAGTGTGCTTTGAATACTCTGAGTAGTAGCCGCATCCCACCAGGCTGGTTGCTTGCTTTCATCCAAATTGGCGCCCACGAGTTTGATCACATTCCCTTGCTGTTTATCTGTGATCTGACCGTAGCCTTCCACCGGCTTGCCTCTTACCTGATACTCCCCTGTTACACCTGTAACTTTTTCAACCATCTCAGGTAACTTGTAGGCAAAGCGCCATTGTTGATCACCATTGCCGCGCATT